>NZ_CP022222.1:322500-645000 GCF_009930815.1 Bradyrhizobium sp. CCBAU 051011
GGCTGTTCGCTGGCGCAGACGCTGCCACAACTGATTGTCGCGCGCTTCCTGCAGGCGCTGGGCGGCGCCACCGGCATGGTGGTGAGCCGCGCCATCATCCGCGACCTCTACAGCCGCGACCGCATCAGCTCCATGATCAGTCTCGTCATTGCCGTCATGATGATGGCGCAGATGCTGAGCGCACTCGTCGGCGGTTTGCTGGAAACCGCGTTCGGCTGGCGCGCGATCTTCTATTTCATCACGGCGGCTTCGCTCAGCGTCGCGGTGCTGATCGCCATGGCGCTGCCCGAAACGCGCCGCGTCCGCAGCCAGAGCAGCAGTTTTCGTGGCGATATCAGCAGCCTGATCCGCAACCGCGCTTTCATCGGCTATGTGCTGTGCCAGGTGCTGGCGTCGCAGATCATTTTCATGTTCGCCGGCGGCGGACCCTACATCGTGGTGACACAGATGGGCCGCACCACGGCCGAATACGGCGCCTGGTTTGCGACGACGGGTTTCGCCTATCTGATCGGCAATGTGTTCTGCGTCCGCTTCGCGCCGCGCCAGCCGCTGGAGCGGCTGATCTGGTTCGGGCTGGCGCTGCAATTCGCCGGCGCCCTCTTGAACCTTGTCTTCAGCCTCACTGGCACCAATCAGGCGCCGCTCTGGCTGTTCGGTACCCAGATGATCGTGATGGTCGCCAATGCCTTCGTGATGAACAACGCCGCGGCCGGTGCCATCAGCGTCCGCCCCGAAGCCGCTGGCACCGCCTCCGGCGCCATGGGCTTTCTGCAGCAAGGCGTCGGCGCGCTGGTCTCGCAATTCGGCGCCTACCTCGGCGGCCACTCTACCACCACGTTGCCACTGACCGCCGCAATCTTCGCACTCTCGATCGCCTGCGCCTCGGCGATGTTCTTTCTCGTGCCGCGGCGAAACGTCGTAGTCAGTGAGGAACTGAAGGAGAAGGCGGAGGAGGAAGAACAGGGGATGTTATGAGGAGCGCGAAAATTGCCGGCACCGTCATTGCGTGCGCAGCGAAGCAATCCATAGCGCCGCTTTGGGGTAGATCGATTGCTTCGTCGCTTCGCTGACGAACCTGTCCTGCCTCACGACGCAATTGCCAGCCAAACAAATCAATCCCATTACTTTCTTACGCCGCAATGGGATTGCTTCGCTTCGCCCGCAATGAGGACTGCAACGACGAGCGTACATCATGCCTGATTTTCTCAAGATCGCTGCGCTGGGCGCCCTCCTCGTACTCTCATCCAGGCCGGTCATGGCGATTGACCGGGGCACGGTTACGCCGGCGGTCTTCGACTGCTGGGAGCCCGAGCGCATTTTCAAGCAATGCGCGGCAACCGGCCCCGACGGGCGGCCGCGCCTGAAGCGGGCCTTTTTGGCTCGACTTCGATATGACCGCGATGGGTTGGCTTCCGTCTTGCTAATGGATGGGACCGACAAGCAAAAAAGCCAATGGTATTACGTTCGACGCGGCGTCATCCCGGTGCCGGTCAAAGTGATGGATAACGGGCCGGACTATTTCGAGGACGGTCTCGCGCGATCGCCGGTCGGCGGCAAGATTGGATACATCGACCGCAAACTCAATCTCGTGATCCCGGCGACGTATGATGGCGCCTATCCATTCAAGGATGGAGTTGCCGTTGTCTGCACGGCTTGCACGCTTGTCTTTGACAGCACCGTCACTGAAGGCGAGCGTAGCTGGTACGAGGGCGGACAATGGGGACGCATTGACCGCAGGGGACGCGTGGTCTCACCCTTCCGGCCGTGGGAGAAAGGCAAGCGCTTCGATTTCGACTGACGGGTGAACTCTTGTGATTTTATCCGAAAGCCACTGCTCGCAGCTCTCCCTCCCGTCATTGCGAGCGGAGCGAAGCAATCCATCGTGCCACACGCTGAGAATGGATCGCTTCGTCGCGGAGCCTGTCATCGGGCGCGCATTCGCGCGACCCGTTGGCTCCTCGCAATGACGGCGAGAGAACCGCTCACTCCCCGATCAGCTTCAGCCACTCGTCCTCGGTCAGCACCTGCACACCGTGCTTCTTGGCCTCCGCCAGCTTTGATCCCGCGCCCGGCCCGGCGACGACATAGTCCGTCTTCTTCGACACCGAGCCGGCGGCCTTGGCGCCCAGCCGCTCAGCCTTCGCCTTGGCCTCATCGCGCGTCATCTTTTCCAGCGAGCCAGTGAACACCACAGTCTTGCCGGCGACGGCCGAATTGCTCTTTGGCTTTTCGGCGTCGATGATCTCGTTGAGTTCCTTCACCAGCCGCTCGACGATGCCACGGTTGTGGCTCTCGCCGAAATAGGCGGCGACGCTCTTGATCACGGTATCGCCAATCTGATCCAGGGCGTCCATCTCCGCGATGGTCTCCTCGTCGCCCTTGGCGACCGCAAGGCAGGCGTCGTGGAACGCGTCCCACGAACCGTAGCCGCGCGCCAGCGCCAGCGCCGTGGTCTCGCCGACATGGCGCATGCCGAGCGCGTAGATAAAGCGCTCCAGTGCAATGCGTCGGCGGTTCTCGATCGCAGCGAACAGGTTGCGCACCGAAGTTTCGCCGTAACCCTCGATCTCTTCAAGCTTGAGCTTGGCGTTGCGCTTCGGCAGCGTGAAGATATCAGCCGGTTCGGTCACCCATCCATGATCGAAGAAGTACTGAAGCTGCTTCTCGCCGAGCCCGTCGATGTCGAAGGCCCGTCGAGACACGAACAGCTTTAAATGCTCGATCTTCTGGAACGGACAGGCGAACTCGCCGGTGCAGCGGGCGCGCGAGCCCTCCTCGCCGGTGGCCGTCTCCTCGCGCACGACGTCAGTGTGCAGCGGGCACGGGCATTTCTTCGGGAAGTGAAACTCTTTTGCGCCTTTCGGCCGCTTGTCGATGACGACATCGACCACCTGCGGGATCACGTCGCCGGCGCGCTGGATCACGACGGTGTCGCCGATCCTGATATCGCGGCCCTCGCGCAACACTTCGCCCTTGTTGCCGATGCCCTTGATGTAATCCTCGTTGTGCAGCGTGACGTTCTGCACGATGACGCCGCCGACGCCGACCGGCTCCAGCTTGCCGACCGGCGTGAACGAACCGGTGCGGCCGACCTGGATCTCGATGTCGCGCAGCACTGTCATGGCGCGCTCGGCCGGAAATTTGTGCGCGACGCCCCAGCGCGGCGTGCGCGAAACGAAGCCCAGCCGCTCCTGCCAGTCGATGCGGTCGACCTTGTAGACGACGCCGTCGATATCGTAGTCGAGCTCGGCGCGCTGCTCCTCGATCTTGCGGTGGAAGGCGATGAGTTGATCGACCGAATGACACAGCTTGGTCAGCGGATTGGTCTTGAAGCCGCAGCGCTCGAACCAGTGGATCATGCCGGTCTGCGTGCCTTCCGGCATCGCGCTCATCTCGCCCCAGGCATAGGCGAAGAAGCCGAGCGGGCGCGATGCCGTGATGCTTGGGTCCTTCTGACGTAGCGAGCCCGCAGCCGAATTGCGCGGATTGGCGAAGATGGTGTCTCCCGCGGCTTTCTGGCGTTCGTTGAGAGCAAGGAACGCCTTCTTGGTCATGTAGACTTCGCCACGCACCTCGCAGATGTCAGGCACGTTGCGGCCCTTGAGCTTCTGCGGCACATCTTCCAGCGTGCGGATATTGGCAGTGACGTCCTCGCCTTCCGCGCCGTCGCCACGGGTGGCAGCGGTGACGAGTTCGCCGCCCTCGTAGCGCAGCGACATCGAGAGACCGTCGATCTTCGGCTCGGCGGAAAAGTCGACCTTGTCATCCGGCAGCTTCAGGAACCGTGTGATGCGGCCGACGAAGTCGATCACGTCCTGCTCGGCAAAGGCATTGTCGAGCGACAGCATCGGCAGCGCATGCCGGACCTTTTTGAACCGCCCCGACGGCGCGGCGCCGACCTTTTGCGACGGCGATTCCGCGCTGACGAGTTCGGGAAATCGTTTTTCAATGGCATTGAATCGCTGCCGCAACGCGTCGTATTCGGCGTCGGTCACGCTTGGCGCGTCTTCCTGATAATAGCGCTTGTCGTGCCCTTCGAGCTCCAGCGCCAGCCGCATGTGCTCGACCTTGGCCTGCGCCTTGGTGAGCTTTTCGACATCGACGAGAGTCTTTTTCGCTTTCACAGCCATGGCCGCGTGCCACCGCCTACGCCGTCGCCGCGCGCAGCAGCCGCTCCGCCGCTGCCCGCGCCTCCGCGGTGATCTCGGCGCCGGCCAGCATGCGGGCGATTTCCTCGCGGCGGTGGTCGGCGGCGAGCGCGTTGACGCGGGTGGCGACGCGCTTGCCCTTGTCGAGCGCGTCCTTGGATATCAAAAGATGCTGGCTGGCCCTTGCAGCCACCTGCGGCGCGTGCGTCACCGCCATCACCTGGACCTGGCCGGCCAGGCGCGCCAGCCGCGAGCCGATCGCGTCGGCCACGGCGCCGCCGACGCCGGTATCGATTTCGTCGAACACCAGCGTCGGCGCCGAACCGCGGTCGGCCAGCACCACTTTCAACGCCAGCAGGAAGCGCGAGAGCTCGCCGCCAGAGGCGACCTTCATCAGCGGCCCCGGCTTCGTCCCCGGATTGGTCTGCACCCAGAACTCGACGCGATCGATGCCTTGCGGTCCCGGCGACTTCGCATCCGCTTCGACCTGGGTCGTGAACTTCGCGCGCTCGAGTTTCAGCGGCGCCAGTTCGGCATTGACGGCCTTGTTGAGTTTTTCGGCTGACTTGATCCGGGCCGCGGACAGTTTTTCGGCCGCCGCGCCGTAGCGCTGGTCGGCCTCGGCAGCAGCCGCTTCCAGTTTCTTCAGCCGGTCGGCGCCGGCATCGATCAGCGCGACATCGGAGACGAATTTCGCGGCGAGCGCCGCGAGCCCATCCACCGGTGTCGAATATTTGCGCGAGGCGGCGCGCAGTGCGAACAACCGCTCCTCGATGCGCTCGAGCTCGGCCGGATCGAAATCGGCCGCGACGAGCGCTGCACTGAGATGCTGGTCCGCCTCTTCCAGCGCGTTGATCGCGATATCGATCGCCCGCACCGCCGGCTCGACCAGCGCCGGCGAATTGGCGGCGCGACGTTCCAGGCGGCGCACGGCAGCCGCCAGCGCCGGCACCGGCGAGTTGTTGCCGCCGACCGCCTCCTGCGCCTCGCGCAGGTCGCTGGCGATCTTCTCGCCCTGCATCATGATGGTCCGGCGTTCGGCGAGCGTCGTCTCCTCGCCGTCCTTCGGCTTCAACGCTTTGAGTTCGTCGGCGGCGTGGCGCAGATAATCCGCCTCGCGGGCGGCGCGCTCCATGCTGGCGCGGTGCTCACCCAGCGCCTGGTTGGCCGTGCGCCGCACCTCCCACAGCGTCTCCAGCGCCGCGACTTCCTTCTCCAGCCCGGCAAAGGCATCGAGCAACTGCCGGTGCGTCGAGGCATCGACCAGCGCGCGCTCGTCATGCTGGCCGTGAATCTCGACCAGGACGGCGCCGACGGCCTTCAAGGTCTGAACGCTGATCGACTGGTCGTTGATGAAGGCGCGGGTGCGGCCGTCGGCAAGCTGCACGCGGCGGAGAATCATCTCGCCGGTGTCGTCGAGACCGTTCTCGGAAAGGATCTTCGTCGCCGGGTGGCCCTTGGGCACATCGAAGGTGGCGGTCACCTGGCCCTGTTCCGCGCCATGGCGGACGAGGCCCGAATCGCCGCGGCCGCCGAGCGCCAGCGCGAAGGCATCGAGCAGGATGGATTTCCCCGCGCCGGTTTCGCCGGTCAGTACCGCGAGGCCACGGGAGAATTCGATATCGAGCCGTTCGATCAGGACGATGTCACGGATCGACAGACGCGCGAGCATGCGAAGTTATTTCCTAGCCGAGACCCATCTTCTTGAAGGCCCTGGAAATATAGGAACCCTTGTTCTCGCTCGGCTCGAGACCGCCGGACTTTACAAGATTATAGGCGTCCTTGTACCAGCGGCTGTCAGGAAAATTGTGCCCAAGTACGGCCGCTGCCGTCTGCGCCTCGCCGACGATGCCGATCGACATATAGGCCTCGGTCAAGCGCGCCAGCGCTTCCTCGACATGCCGCGTGGTCTGGTAGCGGGTGACCACGGTCTTGAAGCGGTTGATGGCGGCGGTGTAGTCACGCCGTTCCATGTAATAGCGGCCGACGTCCATTTCTTTGCCGGCGAGCTGGTCGCGCGCGCCTTCGAGCTTGGCCTTGGCGGAATTGGAGTATTCCGAGGTCGGATATTTGCGAATCACCTCTTCCAGCGCCGCGATCGCCTTTTCGGTGCGGGCCTGGTCGCGGGAGATGTCCGGGATCTGGTCGTAATGCGAGGCCGCGATCAGGTATTGCGCATAGGCCGCATCGGGGCTGCCGGGATGCAGCGTGACGTAACGGGTCGCAGCGCCAATGCAGCTATCGTAGTCGCCCTGATTGTAGAAGGAATAGGCCGACATCAGCAGCGATTTGCGCGCCCAGTCCGAATAAGGGTGCTGACGGTCGACTTCCTCGAATTTCTTCGAGGCCGCCTTGTTATCCTTGCGCTGGTTCATCAGGTACAAGCCCTCATTGTAGAGCTTGTCTGCGGGCTCCTCGTTGAAGGTGTCGTCCTTCTGGGTGAACTTGTCCCACAGCGCGCCGGTGCCGCAGCCGCTCAAGGGAATCGCGAGCGCAATCAGGCCCGCTGCCAGCCGCAACGACCGTCCGAGGCTGGAAAGCCTGAGTGAATTGCTGGGTTCAAGCGTCATACGCTGTGCCGACATGGAATCTGTGACCTGACGCCCTGTGATGCGACTGATGAATGAGCCCGCCCGTCCGTGAACCGTCGTCATGGACGTCATATTCCCCGTGCCCATTCCCCGAACTCAATGCGTTTGGTGCCCAATTCTTCAAGGCCCGTGGCGCACTTCGTGCAGCCGCTGGCCTCTCTAGCCGAAAAATGGTTCTCGACCAACCGAATACGCAGCCAATTCGCCCGGATTAAGGCGGCTCGCCTGCCTCGTTACCAATTGTGGTTATTACGGAAAATGCGCCCATGCGGCGCAAAACGGCTCAGAAATTCAAAGATATTACAAAGACGGAGATTCAGGAAACGTCCGGGCCGTAGGCCGGGGCGATCATGCCGCCCACCATGCCCGCGCCTGCCTCGACATGGCTACGGGGACGGCGTGCCGGCTCAGCATCGACCACCCGCCAGGCGCTGCGATCGGCCAGCAGGGCCGTCAGCACGGCGTGGTTCAGCTTGTGGCCGCCGCGCACCGAGCGATAGGCGCCGAGGAGCGGCAGACCGGCCAGGGTAAGATCGCCGACCGCGTCCAGCACCTTGTGACGGGCGCATTCGTCGCTGAAGCGGAAGCCTTCGGGGTTGAGCAGGCGGGTATCGTCGAACACCACCGTATTCTCAAAGGAAGCGCCGAGCGCAAAGCCGGCACTCCAGAGCCGCGCCTGGTCGTTCATGCAGCCGAAGGTCCGGGCGCGGGAAATCTCGCGGCGGAAGCTTTCGGGGCTGAGATCGATCGAATAATTCTGGCGGCCGATCACGGGGTTGGCGAAGTCGATCTCGACCTCGACACGGAACCCGTTGGCATGCGGGCGTAGCTCGCCAAAGCTGTCGCCGATCGCGACCTGGACCGGCTTCAGCACCTGAATGAAGCGGCGGGAGGCCGACTGGGTGACGATGCCGGCCTGATCGATGGCGGCAACGAAGGCAGCCGAGCTGCCGTCCATGATCGGAACTTCGGGGCCGTCGACTTCGATGATGGCGTTATCGACTCCCATGCCGCGCAAGGCAGCGAGGACATGTTCGGCGGTGGAAACCAGCGGGCCCTCGCGGTCGCCGAGAACGGTGGCAAAATCGGTGGCGGTAACGGATTCCGCGATCGCGGGAACTTCGCGGTCAGCCTCATCGAGGCCGGTGCGGACAAAAATAAAACCCGCATCCACGGGAGCAGGTCCAAGCGTCAGGCTGACAGGTAAACCGGAATGAACGCCAACGCCCGTTACGGTGGCTTGCGCACGAAGCGTCGTTTGGCGGCTGAATTTCATCGATAACTGCCCACTACCCGACTTAACCTAAAGACAGGAACCGCGCGCTAGCGCCGATTCGCGTTCTAGGCATCCCCAAGTCACGGCAGACCATAATCATTTCCCAAAGGTCGCCAACTCACGCTTCTTTACGGATTGTTACCCTATCTCTGCCGCATTCACGCCAAGGGTTAACCAAATTCCGGCACGGCCGCCTCCGGTTCCAACTGTGACATTTGAGCACTAAAAGCATAATTAATTCTTTAAAATCAGCTGGTTAGAGAAACACCCACCGTTCCAAAGAGAAAGGCCCCGGCGAGGTCAGCCGGGGCCTTGCGAGTCGCCTCAATTGTTACAAAGCTCAGTTGGCCTGCCTTCGCAGGAAGGCCGGGATATCAAGATGGTCGTCTCCCTGTGGCGCCGAGGCAACAGGTGCGGGGCGGCCATGAACGTCCAGCCCCTGCGGCGCCGGCCGTTTTGCGTACTCGGATACCGGGTCGTGATTCGCCATTTGCTGGGCGACGGTGCGCTGCGGCTTGCGCTCGGGGAGCGGCGGCAGCGGCGCCATTGCCGGGCCGGAGGCACGCGCCGCGATCGGCGGCTCGTTCTCCTCGTCGCGGCGGCCGAGGCCGACATTGGCCAGCCGCTGCAACAGCGACAGCTTGGACTTCTGCGGATGCTCTTCCTCTGCCTCGCCGCGGGCCTGCCGGATTTCGGCCTGCGCCGGCATCGGGAGATCCTCGAACTTCGGCATCCGCGGCGTGCGGACCGGCGGACGTTCGGCGGCCTGCGGGATGAAGGTTTCGGGCGCCGACGGCTCGGGCTCGACGCGAGCGGCTTCCTTGTGGTCCGGGAACAGCGACGGCTTCTGCGCAATCGGGCGAACCGTGACATCGCCATAGGAGGCCGGCTGGATCGGCGCAGCGGCGGCAGGTTCCGGCGCGACCGCCGCGGCGATCGCGGCGAGCGCCGCGCGCTCGACATTGCCGCGCGGGGCCGGCGCAGCGCCCGGTGCGGGAGCCGGAGCGATCATCTGCGGCGCAGCCGTCGGCTCGAGCTTCTGGGCGCGCTCGGCCAGACGCGCATTATCGGCGCGCAGGCGAGCGGTCAGTTCGGCCAACCGGTTGTCCGGCGAAGCCGGGGTAGCGGCGGCCGGGGCAGCGCCAGCAGCGGCAGCAGGGGTGCTCGCGTTGCGCGCGATCTGCGACTGGTCGATGCCGGTCGCGACCACGGACACGCGGATGATGCCGTCGAGCGATTCGTCGAAGGTGGCGCCGACGATGATGTTGGCGTCCTGGTCGACTTCCTCGCGAATCCGGGTGGCGGCTTCGTCGACCTCGAACAGGGTCAGGTCCTTGCCGCCGGTGATCGAGATCAAGAGGCCGCGCGCACCCTTCATTGATGAATCGTCGATCAGCGGGTTGGCGATCGCAGCTTCCGCCGCGGTCAGCGCACGCTTCTCGCCGGTCGCCTCGCCGGTGCCCATCATCGCCTTGCCCATCTCACGCATCACGGCGCGGACGTCGGCGAAGTCGAGGTTGATCAGGCCTTCTTTCACCATCAGGTCGGTGATGCAGGCGACGCCGGAATAGAGCACCTGGTCGGCCATCGCGAAGGCGTCGGCGAAGGTGGTCTTTTCGTTGGCGACCCGGAACAGGTTCTGGTTCGGGATGATCAGCAGCGTGTCGACCACCTTGTGCAGTTCGGCAATGCCGGACTCGGCGGTGCGCATGCGGCGCTGGCCTTCGAAGTGGAACGGTTTGGTGACGACGCCGACGGTGAGGATGCCCATGTCGCGCGCGGTCTTGGCAATCACAGGCGCTGCGCCGGTGCCGGTGCCGCCGCCCATGCCGGCGGTGACGAACACCATGTTGGCGCCCGAGAGGTGGTCGCGCAGCTCGTCGATGACTTCCTGCGCCGCCGCCGCGCCGACATCAGGCTGGGACCCCGCGCCGAGGCCCTGCGTCACCTGGGTGCCCATCTGCACGATGCGCTGGGCCTTCGACATCGTCAGCGCCTGCGCGTCGGTGTTGGCGACGACGAAATCGACGCCCTGCAACCCGGCAGTAATCATGTTATTGACGGCATTGCCGCCTGCTCCACCGACGCCGAAGACGGTAATCCGCGGTTTCAGCTCGCTGATGTCAGGGGGGGTCAGATTGAGTGCCATGGTTGCCTCTCCTACGACGCGCGCGTTGGTTCGCCCCGGCCGACGGCCGCGGGATTTGGTGAAAATCGTTTGGTCATTGGACCGGTCATCAGAAGCCCTCGCGAAGCCATCGTCCGACCTTTCCGAAATAGCCGTCAGTCCCTGTCCTGAGCTGCCGCGTATGCCGCGGTTCGACGTGTTCCAGATGAGCGTATTGCGGATAGACTAGGAGGCCTGCGGGCACCGCGAACGAGGCGCTCTTGGCCTCGTTGGGCAGCCGGCCGAAGCCGAGCGGACGGCCGATGCGGACCGGCCGGTTGAGAATGCGGGCGGCGAGTTCCACGGTGCCGGTGAGCTGGGAGGCGCCGCCGCTCAACACAACCCGCGCCCTCGGCTCTGCCGCAAAGGGGGAATCCGCGAGCCGGTCCCGGACCATTTCAAAAATCTCCTCCGCGCGATGCCGGACGATGTTGGCAATCGTGGCGCGCGAGACGATCTGCGGCGCATCGTGTTCCTCGCCCGCAGTCGGTACAGACATCAGCTCGCGCGCATCGGACCCGCCGGTCAGCACGGTGCCATATAACGTCTTGATTCGCTCGGCATCCGCAATGCATGCGCCGACGCCGCGTGCAAGATCCATCGTGACGTGCTGGCCGCCGAGCGCAAAACCGCTCGCATGGACGAACCGGCCGCCGGAATAGGTCGCGATCGTGGTCGAACCTGCGCCCATTTCGACCACGGCGGCGCCGAGATCCGCCTCGTCGTCGGTCAGCACCGACAGGCCTGCGACATAAGGACTCGCCGCCATGGCCTCGACGTTCAGATGGCAGCGCTCGACCACCAGCATCAGATTGCGGGCAACGGTGGCATCCACCGTCACCACCTGCATGTCGACGCCGAATTGCCGGGCCACCATGCCGCGGGGGTCCCGGATGCCCTTGACGCCGTCGAGCGCATAGCCGACGGGGAGCGCGTGAAGCACCGTGCGCCCCTCGCCGGTGGCGTGGCGCATGCCGGTGGAAGTCACGCGGGTGACGTCGTCGGAGGTGACCGCGCCGCCCCTGATATCGGCGGCAGCCTCAACAAGCTGGCCCTGCAACCGGCCGCCGGAAACCGACAGCAATACCGACTCGACGCGGACCTTGGCCATGCGTTCGGCCAGCGCCACCGCCTGGCGCACCGCCTGCTCGCATTCGGCGAGATCGATCACCGCGCCGGCCTTGACGCCGCGCGACTGGATCTGGCTGTAGCCGATCAATTCCACCGCATGGCTGCGGCCGCGCAGCGCCTCGCTCGGCGGCGACGGCTTCAGCCGCGCGATCATGCAGGCGATCTTGCTGGTGCCGATATCGAGCGAGGCCACCAGCGCCGTGCGCTTGTGGTCGACGGGCCGCGTCTTCGGGGTCTGGTTGCGATCGAGGCCGGTCATGCTGAATCACCGGGCTTTTTCTTGGTCTTCTTGTCCTTGAACAGCTCTTCGCGGGCCTTCGCCGCGTCTTCCGACAATTGCACCGTGAGCCTATCAGGCAGGCGCATGTCGACGGCAACGATGTCGCGCGAGAACAGCCGGTCTTCCTTGTCGAGCTTGCTGAGCATGGCCAGCGCGTTGCCGACGTCGTTTTCCGGCAGGCGGATGTCGAGGCCGTCCTTCAGCCGCAAATTCCAGCGCCGCTCGCCGACGAGGATCGCGGCCTTGGTGACCGCGCGAACCTGCGGGTATCGGTCGAGCAGCGCGAGGAAATCGCGGGCCTTGAGGTCGGCGCCCTTTCCCACCACCAGCGGCAGCGTCACGAAGCGGCGCGACACATAGGGCTCCAGCACGGCGCCGTCGTCGGAGATCACGGACAGCCGGCCACCCTGCTGCCACAGCGCGAACGCCGTGCGCTCGACGAGGTCGATCTGCAACTGGCCGGGATAGAGCTTCAGAATGGTCGCATCAGCGATCCACGGATTGGCCTTGAGCTTGTCGCGCAGGGTAGCAGCATCGAGGAACAGCAGCGAGGAGCGGCCATTGACGCCGCCGATCGCGAGCACCTCGTCCTGGCTCAATTGCCTGCGGCCATTGATGATGACTTCGGTAATGCGGAAGCCGGCCGAATTGGCCAGCGCATTGCGCGTGTCGCTGAGCGCGGTCGTGAATGCGTCGAGGTGACCACCCTTGACGATGCCAAAGCCGGCGCTGCCGAGCAGCATCAGGACGGTCAAGGCGACGCCGAGGCGATTCGGAAGGTAGCGCTCGACCAGACGGACCATGCGATTCGATGGCTCGCGATCAATCACAGGTTTGGCCGAGGTCCGGGCACGGGCGCGACGGCCCAGCCACTCGCGCAGCAGCACGACCGCTCCAATAGCGGCTGCTTTCAGGTCAGCCTGGGGCCCCACCGATCTCACCGACCGCGTGAGGCGTCCTGCACCATCCATTGCACGAGCCTGTCCAAGTGTTGTTCCCGCAAGCGTTTTTGCGGGTCTTCGCGAGTCTTGGCTCAGATGACGTCTCGGCCGTGCCGGACTTAAGTGCTGACCTGAAGTCGGAACAGCGCACACCCCGGCAGCCAAGCGCCACATGCGCCGCCAGCGTTAACCTTCGGACTTACTGGTAAACAAAGTGTAAAAACGCGGGGGTGCGGGTGCGTTTTGATACGTCTTTTGAGTAGTTTGCCGCTCAACTGTTAGGATTTTGAAACAATTTTAGTGGTCGAGCCCCCGGTTCCCCGTTAACTCCCGGCCGGGACAGTCAAGTCCGGCCGCGGGCGCGCCGTTCGGCCAAGGCAATCTGATCGCGCAAAAAATCCGGAAATTCGATCCCCTGGACCTTGAGCGCCTTCGGGTAGAGCGAGGCCGCGGTCAGGCCCGGCAAGGTGTTGGTTTCCAGATAGACCAGCCCCCTCTCCGAGACGATGAAGTCGGTTCGGGAATAGCCGGTGCAAGACAGCGCCTTGTGCGCGCGGAGCGCCTGATCCTGCAGTTGCGCCGTGATTTCAGGCGAGAAGCGCCCCGGGCAGATCTCCTGAGTCGATTTCAGCAGATATTTCGCCGTGTAATCGAAGGCGCCCTCCTCCGGGACAATCTCGATCGGCGGAAGCGACATTGTTGTCCCATCCGATTGCTCCAGCACGCCGCAGGTCGCTTCCACGCCCGCGATGTACGCCTCGATCAGATATTCCTCGGTCTTGGCGGCGTTGCGGACCGCGACGAGATCCTGCTTGGCGTTGACGAAGATCAGGCCATAGCTCGAACCGTCGCGCGCCGGCTTTGCGATCAGCCTGCCGTAATCGGCAAACGCCGCGTCAAGGTTTTCCAGGGCGACGCCGTCCGGCGTTGCAACCCCCGCAATCGCCACAAACCGTTTCGCCGCGGTCTTGTCGAAGGCGAGGTTCGACGACGCCGAACCGGAGCCGGTGAAGGGAATGCCGCGGATTTCGCACATCGCCTGCAGCTCGCCGTTCTCGGCCCGGCCGCCGTGCAGGCCGAGTACCAACACTCGATCCTCGGCCTTGGCCTTGTCCAGCGCCGCCTCGAGCGCGATGCCGCGGTTGGCCGGCTTGAACTCATCCTCGAAGGGACGCGAATGCTCTAGCAACGCCTTCGAATCGACCTCATGAACGGTATCCGCCACATGCCAGAACCAGAGATCGGCTTCCGGCAAGGCGCGGTGCAGCGCCTGCGCGCTCGCCACCGAAACCAGTCGCTCTTTATTGGTGCCGCCGAAGAGAATGGTTGTCCGCATCAGCCTCTACCTGTCCGTCATTCCGGGGCGATGCGAAGCATCGAACCCGGAATCTCTTTCCGTAATACTGTGTCGAGATTCCGGGTTCGCGCTGCGCGCGCCCCGGAATGACGACTATGCGGGAATCCCGATCCGCTTGATTTCCCAATGTAGCTCTATGCCCGAATTCGCTTTAACCCGCTCGCGCACGGTTTCGCCCAAGGTTTCAATATCATGGCCGGTGGCGTTGCCGGTGTTGATGAGGAAATTGCAGTGCATTTCCGACACCTGCGCCCCGCCGACGCGCAAGCCCCGGCAGCCGGCGGCGTCGATCAGTTTCCAGGCGCTGTTGCCGGGCGGATTCTTGAAGGTCGAGCCGCCGGTCTTTTCGCGAATCGGCTGAGCGGTTTCGCGGTGATTCTGCACCTCGTTCATCCGCGCGCGAATGGTTTCAGCGTCGGTGATCTGCCCGCGAAGACGCGCGGAGGTAAAAATGACCGAAGTGTCGACACCGCTGTTGCGATAGACGAACTTCATGTCGGCATTGGAGAAGACATGCCTGGTGCCGTCGCGGCCGATGCCGACAGCATCGAGCAGCACGTCCTTGGTCTCGCTGCCATTGGCTCCAGCATTCATCCGCAGCGCGCCGCCGATCGTGCCGGGAATGCCGAAGAAGAATTCCATGCCGCCGATCGTGGCAGCCGCCGCCGTTTCCGCCACGCGCTTGTCGAGCGCGGCCGTGCCGGCGCTGACGACGTCGCCCTCGGCTCTGGTCTCGCCGAACGCCCGTGGCGACAGGCGGATCACCACACCTTCCATGCCGCCGTCGCGCACGATCAGGTTGGAGCCGACGCCGACGACATAGACCGGCAACTCCTTCGGAAGCAGCTTCAAGAAGTAGGCGAGATCGTCTTCATCCGCCGGCGTAAACAGCACCTGCGCCGGCCCGCCGACGCGAAACCAGGTCAACTCCGCCAACGACTGGTTTGCGAGCAACCGCCCGCGCAGTTGCGGCATTGCGGCTTTCAGATCATGCGTGATGTCGGGAAAGGTCATGCGAACTCTCTCAACTCGTCATGGCCGGGCTTGTCCCGGCCATCCACGTCTTGCAGACTATCCGCATGGCAGGCGGCTATGTTTACATTCTGACGAACCGACCGAACGGCATCCTGTACGTTGGGGTGACAAGCGATCTTGTCCGCCGGATATTCGAACATCGCTCGGGATTCGTCGACGGCTTCACCAAGCGATATGGTTTGAAACGATTGGTCTATTTCGAGCAATTCGACGACATCCGAGACGCCATCCAGCGCGAACACAACATCAAGCATTGGCCCCGGGCCTGGAAAGTTCGGAAGATCGTCGCCATGAATCCGGATTGGAACGACCTTTTCGATACCATCGCGACCTAAAGACGTGGATGGCCGGGACAAGCCCGGCCATGACGAAACTGAGAGCGATGAGCCCATCACCCCAACGCCTTCAGTTCGCCGGGCAGTGCGTAGGCCCATTGCGTGATGTTGCCGGCGCCGAGGCACACGACGAGGTCGCCAGAGCCTGCGAGGCCGTGAACGATTTTTGCCAGCTCCGCCGAACCCGGTAGCGGGATCACCTCGCGATGGCCGTGGGCGCGCAGGCCGGTGACGAAATGGTCGCGGTCGATACCTTCGATCGGCGCCTCGCCGGCCGGATAGACCTCGGCGACGATAACCGCATTGGCATCGTTGAAGCAGGTGCAGAACTCCTCGAACAGCGACTGCAGCCGGGTGTAGCGATGCGGCTGCACCACGGCGACGACCTTGCCGTTGGTGGATTCACGTGCCGCTTTAAGAACAGCCGCGATCTCGACGGGGTGATGGCCGTAATCGTCGATTACGGTAACGCCGTTCCACTCGCCGGTCCGGGTGAAGCGCCGCTTGACGCCGCCAAAACCTGCGATCGCCTTGCGGATCGCGTCGTCGGACATGCCGAGTTCATGCGCCACCGCGATCGCCGCCGTCGCGTTCGAGGCGTTGTGGCGCCCCGGCATCGGCAGCATGAGATCCGCGATCTCACGCGTGGCGTCGGTCTTGCGGTTGCGGAACACGACCTTGAATGTCGACCCGCCGCCGTTCGGCGTCAGGTCAACCAGCCGCACGTCGGCCTGCGGGTTCTCGCCATAGGTGATGATGCGGCGGTCCTCGATCTTGCCGACCAGGCTCTGCACCACGGGATGATCGGTGCACATGACCGCAAAGCCGTAGAACGGTACGTTCTCGACGAAATTACGGAACGCCTCCTGGATCGCCTCGAATGTCTTGAAGTGATCGAGATGCTCGGGGTCGATGTTGGTGACGATCACGACATCGGACGGCAGTTTCAGGAACGTGCCGTCGCTCTCGTCCGCCTCGACCACCATCCAGTCGCCCGCCCCGAGCCGCGCATTGGAGCCGTAGGCGTTGATGATGCCGCCGTTGATGACGGTCGGATCGAGACCGCCGGCATCGAGCAGGGTCGCGACCATCGTGGTCGTCGTGGTCTTGCCGTGGGTGCCGGCGATGGCGACGCAGCTTTTCAGCCGCATCAGTTCTGCCAGCATTTCGGCGCGGCGCACCACCGGAATGCGCTGGGCGCGCGCCGCCATCAATTCGGGATTGTCGCGCTTGATCGCGGTCGAGACCACGACGACGTCGGCGCCGTCGACATTCTCTGGCCTGTGGCCGACCGAGACCTTGACGCCCTTCTCCCGCAGCCGGGCGACATTGCCGCTCTCGGAGGCGTCCGAACCCTGCACGATGTAGCCGAGATTGACCAGCACCTCGGCGATGCCGCTCATGCCGATGCCGCCGATCCCGACGAAGTGAATGGGTCCGATCTCGCGCGGCAGTCTCATGAAGTGTTCCCTGTCGTCATCATCCGCCTTGTGCGCAATTGCACACAGGAACGGATGATCCAGCATTCCGCGAGGCCGAGGATCAAATCAGGCGCCGCGGAGTAATGGATGCCCCGCTTTCGAAGGCGCTGACAAGGGGCTATTTTGCGGACAACCGCCTAGATTCCGGCGGTTTTCATCACCAGATCGGCCAGCCGTTCGGCAGCGTCGAGCCTGCCGACCTGGCGGGTGGATTCAGCCATTGCGGTCAGCCGGGCGGGCTCGGCGGCAAAGGCGGAGATTTCGGCCGCGAGCCGATCGGGCGTGAATTCGCCTTGCGGGATCCGCAAGGCGCCCTCCACCTTGGCCAGCACGCCGGCATTGGCGAACTGGTCCTGGTCGATCGCACCGGGCAGCGGCACCAGAATCGAGGGCCGGCCGATCGCGGCGAGTTCCGCCACGGTGCCGGCGCCGGAACGCGAGACCACGAGATGGCTGGACGCCAGCCGCGCCGGCAGGTCTGTGAAGAACGGCGCGAGTTCAGCCTTGATCTTGAGCCGGTCATAGATCGCGCGCACCCGCGCCATGTCTTCCTCGCGCACCTGCTGGGTCAGGACCAAGCGGCTCCACAGCACCGGCTCGAGCCGTTCGACGGCTGGCGGCACGATGTCGCTCATCACCCGCGCGCCCTGGCTGCCGCCGATCACCAGAAGACGCAGCGGCCCGTTCGGTTCGGGCGACGCGAACGGCTCCGCGGCTGCGGCAAGGATCGCAGGGCGCATCGGTGTGCCGACAGTCGTGGCCTTTCCCGCGAGCGAGGGATCGCGATCGAGCACGCCCGGCAGCGAGGTCGCGATCGCGTTGACGCGGCCGGCGAGAAAGCGGTTGGCCCGGCCGAGCACGGCATTGGCATCGTGAATGATGGCGGGTACGCCAAGCAGCCGTGCCGCGATCAAGGGCGGCAGCGTCGGATAGCCGCCGAAGCCGACCACGGCCGCGGGCTTTAGCCGCCTCACCAGGTTGATTGCGACGCCCGTTCCATAGCCGAGCGTGATGACGGTGCGCGCCAGCGACACGGGATTGCGGCCGCGCACGGTCTCGCTCGGCACCACGTCGATATTGTCGCGGGTAAAGAGCCCGCTGTAGCGCAGCGCGCGGGCATCGGTGGCGAGCCGCACGCGCAGGCCACGTTTGATCAGTTCGACGCCGAGCGCTTCGGCCGGAAACAGATGGCCGCCGGTACCCCCGGCGGCCAGCAGAATGAGAGGCGCATTGTCCATGGCTTCAAATAGCTGACGCCGCGGCGCTAGTCACGCCCTCAGGCGTATCCGCGCGCCACGCCGGCGGCGTTCATCGATTCCACCTCGGTGCGCGGACGCTGCCGCGTCAGCGCCAGCATCATGCCGACGCCATAGGCCAGCGAGATGATCGACGAGCCGCCATAGGAGATGAAGGGCAGCGTCATGCCCTTGGCCGGGATCAGTTGCAGGTTCACCGCCATGTTGATCGCCGCCTGCACGCCGAACAGGATCGCGAGCCCCGAGGCCGCAAAGCGCGCGAACATGTCCTCGCTGGCATAGGCGCGCGTCAGCGTGCGGATCACGACGAAGGCAAACAACGCAACCAGCGCCAGGCAGAGGATGATGCCGAATTCTTCCGCGGCCACCGCGAACACGAAGTCGGTGTGGCTGTCCGGCAGGCTGCGCTTGGCGATACCTTCGCCGGGCCCGAGCCCGAACCAGCCGCCGTTCCAGAACGCTTCCATCGCCATGTCGACCTGGAAGGTGTCGCCGGAGGCCGGATTCATGAAACGCTTGATGCGGCCCGCGACGTGCGGAACCAGCAGATAGGCGCTGAACAATCCGGCGGCGGCCGCGCCGGCAAGGCCGGCCACCCAGATCATCCGCATGCCTGCGATAAAGAACAGCGCGCCCCACACCATCAGGATCAGTATGGTCTGGCCGAAATCCGGCTCCATCACCAATAGCGCCACCAGCATCAACAGCAGCGCCATCGCCATCGAGGTCGCCGGCATTTCCGGCCGCTTGGTCGATTCCGCAAACAGCCACGCCGCCATCACGACGAAGGCAGGCTTGGCGGATTCGGACGCCTGGATGTTGACGCCGAGCAGCGTGATCCAGCGCCGCGATCCCTTCACCTCGGCGCCGAAGACCAGCGTCGCGACGATCAGGATAACGCTCACCACGAACACCAGTAGCGCCAACCGGCGGATCTGCTTCGACGACAGGAACGACACCCCGACCAGCACTAGCAGAGACGGCACCAGGAACAGCATGTGCCGGCTGAAGAAGTGGAAGGGATCGAGCCCGATCCGGGTCGCCACCGGCGGGCTCGCCGCCAGCGACAGGATCACGCCACCCAGCATCAGCGCCATGATCGCGCCGAGCAGCAGCTTATCCACGGTCCACCACCAGTCCGAAAACGGGGTGCGTTGGTCACGGTGGAGCATGGGCGTCCCCAAATGGCAGAGGTATGCCCATTGGTGGAGCAGGATGGTTTATGGGGGGTTAATGGGATGGGTAACTTTTTAGATAGAACTCGGTCGCGTCCAACTAAAAGTCGTCATACCCGCGAAGGCGGGTATCCAGTACGCCGCGGCTTCTCCGTTCGATTACCGGCGTCTCTGGAATACTGGGTCATCCGCTTTCGCGGGTGACGACAGTTCGTAGGATGGGTGGAGCGAAGCGATACCCATCAATTGCGTTGGCGAAAGATGATGGGTTTCGCTGCGCTCTACCCATCCTACGGTCAATTACTTTACTCTCGTCTCCGCCGCGATCAGCTCTTTGCCTTCCGCGGTCCTGATCGTGAGCTTCACCTGTTCACCGCTGCCGCTGGCCGGGATCGTCGCGGAAATGCGATTTCCGTTCTTCGGGTCGGCTTTCACGGCGTCGTCGAACAATATTGCATCGCCGCGTTTCAACGTTACGCGCAACGGCGTTGCCGGTTCGATACTGAAGAACTGAAGATGCACGCCCGCTGCCGCGGCTGACAAATTGATCAGGATATTCTCGTTCGCATGTGTCACGTTGCTCATGCCGACGGTCGGGCTGTAGGTTTCAGGAATTGACACTTCGCCCCGTGCCGGAAGCCTGGCGCGATGGAAAAACTGGTCCGACACGCCCGCCCACAATTCGACGTAAGGCCGCGCTTCGCTCGGATCCTTGCGGACGTCGGTTTCGTTCGCGAACGACGAAAATCCCCACGTCCACATCTTTAGGCCCGGCGTGACCGTATTGTCCGCGATCCGGATGATCCCCTCTTCATTGTCGTGATTGATCACACCCCAGAAATTCCCGCCCTGCATATCGGGCGCCGCGTACGCGATGCCCATGGTCGGCCAGTTCTTGAAGTGGCGCAGCTTTTCGAAACGGCTCCTGCCCGTGCCTGCGCTCTCATCGCCGCGGGACAGATTGGCCGACCAGGCGGGCGTGGTGTAGGCCTCGATCGGCGCGATGATTTCGGCGTCGCCGGTTGTCTTGGGATTCTTCGGGTCCGATCCTGGTGCGAGCGTCGTGCAGGTCCAGTACTCGTACTCGACCGCCTTATCGTGCGGATTCTTCAACACTACCCGCGCATCGAGCGCGGCGCGATCAGCTTTCAGCGTGACGTAGTAAGTCGCTTCGATACCTGTCGCCCCCTTCAGGAAACGCCCTGGCGCGGCGGAATACGCGAAATCATCTTTGAGCGACATCGACACCGTCACTTCGCTGGCGCTCGCCTTTACGACCTTGAAATCCCACGGCTTCAGCCACGCCTTGCCATGCTCGGCATCGGGGAACGTCGGGAAGATGCCGCCATACACCATCAGCCAGTCGTAATAAAAATTGCCGGCGTTCATCCCGTAGGGCACACCAACCTCCGTGCGATAAAGTTGTTCGTGGCCGGTCGGCTTGTAGATGATGGAAAGAATGCGGCCGCCAAATTCCGGGACGAGCGTTACCTTCAGATAACGGTTCTCGAGCACGTGGGTCTTGAACGTGCGATCGACGATGGTCTGCTTGTCGAGCGACCCGTCGACGAATCCGTTCTCCGCGGAGGTCGCGTACTTGACGGTGCTCCACGTGATCGTCGACTCGCTGAGAGACACGCCGTCGGGCACCGGCGAAGCCGCATCTGCGACGAGGTGAAGCGCAAAGGTCGTTGAAATAAAAGCAAACGCAAAGGCAGCAAGGTTGCGTGAGGGAACATGAACTGCCATTTGCGACGCCCTCGAACGAGTAGGATGAATAGAGCGAAGCGAACCCATCAATCTGGTACCGCAGCGATGGGTTTCGCTGCGCTCTACCCATCCTACGCCATCGGCATCCTCACGCCACCGGCTTGACACCCGGCAGCGCTGCTTGCGCGTTCTGCAACGCCTCGATCAGTTGTCCCAATTCTTGCCTGCCAAAAAAGACTTCAATATCGCCGTTTTGTCTGAGAGACAGTGCAAGTCCGACGATCTCACCTTCGACGCGGACCAAAGCGAAAGCTTCATCTCCGCTATCGCGGTCTGTAAAGGGGATCATGGCAACCTGCATCGGAATTGCCCTCTTTCCGGTCCTAGCCTTGGAGGATGGGTTTCGCTTCGCGATACCCATCCTCCGATTACTAAGGGAACCGATGGGTTTCGTCGCGCTCAATTACGGTTCGGAATACCGGGGCGCCCGCCTTCGCTGAACGGTGATCGGCTCTCACACCGGCTTGATGTCCGGAAGTGGTGGGCCGAGAAGTGGGCTCCGATCCATGTATTCGCCGTCGTCTTCCTGGGCGAGCAGGATTCCTGCAACGATAAACCCTCGCCACCCGATTCCCCGCAGGGCGTAAACCTTATTCCCAGGCTCGATCATCTCAATCGGGTTGCTGCGAAACTCGCGCAGGTACTCTCGATCTTCCTCCACGATTTCGAAGCCTTCGAACCAAGAGCGGATCTCCATAGCGCGCACGTCCCGGACCAGCACATCGATGCGTGTGTGATGCTCGTTCGTCTTCCCGCTTCTAAGCAATAGGAGTCCGTGACTTGCTTCGTAGCTAAATATGGAAAATTTTCTGTCCGATTTGAATGATGAGATTGCCATCACACCACCGGCTTCACGCCTGGCAGCGCCGTGACGAGATCGCGGAACGCGGCGCCGCGGATTTCGAAATTACGGTACTGGTCGAACGAGGCACAGGCGGGCGACAGCAGCACCACGGGATCGGCAATCCCCGACGCCTCCGCATCGCGCGCGGCGCTGGCCACCGCAACATCGAGCGTTTCCGAAATCTCGTGCGGCACGCGTTCGCCCAGCGTTCCCGCAAACTCCTGCGCGGCCTCGCCGATCAGATAGGCTTTGCGGATGCGCGGAAAGTATTCGGTGAGGCCGGTGATACCGCCCTGCTTCGGCTTGCCGCCGGCGATCCAGTAAATATCGGCGAAGGAAGACAGCGCGTGCGCGGCGGCATCGGCATTGGTGCCCTTGGAGTCGTTGACGAACAGCACGTTGCCGCGGCGGCCGACCTGCTCCATGCGATGCGCCAGACCCGGAAAGCTGCGCAGGCCGTTTTGCAGCGTATCGGTCGAGATACCCATTGCGAGCGCGCAGGCCGCGGCGCAGGCCGCGTTCTGCGCGTTGTGCAGGCCGCGCAGCGAACCGATACCGCCCAGCCTTGCGACCTCGCGGCGCGCACCGCCGGACGCCTGCACGATGGTTTCGCGCTCGACGTAGACGCCGTCGGGCAGCGGGTTCTTCACTGATATCCGCGCCACGCGCTTGCCAGACTGATCGAGGCGATCGGCGATGTTGCGGCACCAGCCGTCATCGACGCCCACGATCGAGGTGCCCTGCGGCTGCACGCCGGCGACGAGCCGCGCCTTCACGGCAGCGTAGTGCTCCAGCGTGCCGTGGCGGTCGATATGGTCTTCGCTGACATTGAGGAGAATGCCGACGGACGGATCGAGCGAGGGCGCGAGGTCGATCTGATACGACGACATCTCGACCACATGCACGCGCCCCATCCGCGGCGGCTCCAGCGACAGGATCGCGGTGCCGATATTGCCGCCCATCTGGGTGTCGTAGCCTGCCACCTTCATCAGATGCGCGATCAGCGCGGTCGTGGTCGACTTGCCGTTAGTGCCGGTGATGGCGACGAACGGCGCGTCCGGCGCATGACGGCGGCGCTCGCGGCAAAACAGTTCGATGTCGCCGATCACCTCGCAGCCGGCCTGCCGCGCCATCAGCACGGACCAATGCGGCGCCGGATGCGTGAGCGGCGCGCCGGGCGTCAGGATCAGCGCGGAAAAGTTCGACCACGACACCGTGCGCAGATCGGCCGTGGTGAAACCGGCCTGCGCCGCCTTGGCGACGTTGTCGGCACTGTCGTCGCCCGCGATCACCTCCGCGCCGCCGGCCTTCAGCGCGTGGCAGCTCGCAAGGCCGGAACCGCCGAGACCGAAGACGGCGACCGTCTTGCCTGCGAATGACGTGACGGGGATCATGCGGCACACGTCATTCCGGGGCGATGCGCCAGCATCGAACCCGGAATCTCGAGATTCCGGATTGCCGCTTCGCGGCCTCCGGAATGACGGTTGATAGAAAAACTCCCCAAGAACATCACCGCAGCTTCAGCGTGGAAAGGCCGGCGAGCGCCAGCATCACCGAGATGATCCAGAACCGGATCACGATCTGCGGCTCGGTCCAGCCCTTCTGCTCGAAATGATGATGCAGCGGCGCCATCCGGAACACGCGTTTTCCCGTCAGCTTGAACGAGGTCACCTGCACGATCACCGAGACCGCTTCCAGCACGAACAGGCCGCCGATCACGGCGAGCACGATCTCGTGCTTCACCGCCACCGCGGTCGCCCCCAGCATGCCGCCGAGCGCGAGCGAGCCGGTATCGCCCATGAAGATCGAGGCCGGCGGCGCGTTGAACCAGAGGAAGCCGAGACCGGCGCCGAGCACCGCGCCGCACAGCACTGCAAGCTCGCCGGTGCCGGCGACATATCGGATCTGCAGATAATCCGAAAACACCGCGTTGCCGGTCAGATAGGAGATCATGCCGAAGCTGGCGGCGGCGATCATGACCGGCACGATGGCAAGCCCATCGAGACCGTCGGTCAGGTTCACCGCATTGCCGGCGCCGACGATGACGAAGGCACCGAAGATCACGAAGAACCAGCCGAAATTAATCACGACGTCCTTCAGGAAGGGAATCGCGAGCGACGTCGATGTCACATCGCGGCCGAGCCGCACCAGCGCGTAGCAGGCCACAAGCGCAATCACCGCCTCGATCAAAAGCCGCAGCTTGCCGGCGAAGCCGCTGTGGCTCTGCTTGGTCACCTTCAGATAGTCGTCGTAGAAGCCGACGAAGCCGAAGCCGAGCGTCACCGCCAGCACGATCCAGACATAGGGGTTGAGCGGGTTGGCCCACAGCAACGTCGAGACGACAAGGCCGGAAAGGATCATCAGCCCGCCCATTGTCGGCGTACCCTTCTTGGAGATCAGGTGGGATGCCGGGCCGTCGGTGCGGATCGGCTGGCCCTTGCCTTGCCGGAGTCGCAGATGATCAATGATCCAGGGCCCGAACAGGAACACGAACAGTGCGCCCGTCACCATCGCCCCGCCGGTACGGAAAGTGATGTAGCGAAATACGTTCAGCGCGCCGCGGAAGATGCCAAAACCGGGAACGGTGTTGGAAAGCTCGATCAGCCAGTAAAACATTCAGGTAGGCCCTATCACGCGGCTTGGTTGCGCCGTCTTTGGAGGGAAGCGCTCCGGGAACGTCTTCGTTCCGGGAGCGCCTTGATAATCGTTTTCATCCTCAAACCAAGCAAATCCTGGTCATGCATGGGGTATTGACGAATCGCCTCTCGTGGAAGCAACGGCAGCCGGGTGCGGCCAGTCTACGCCTTTGCCTGCAAGGCGGCCAGCAGGCGGGGCACAAACTTGTTCACCCAGAACATCTTTTTGCTGCCCTTGACCACCACCACGTCCCCGTCCCGCAGCAATGCGGCGATTTGTTGGGGATCGAGCGTGGCCGGATCTTCATGCCAGCCGAGCGCCCGCTCCGCCGGGACGAGATCATATAAATGACGCATCAAGGGACCGACGCAGTAGATGCCGTCGATATCAGGCAGGTCTGCCGCGAGCTTCACGTGATAGGCGGGCGCATCAGCACCCAATTCCAGCATGTCGCCGAGAATAGCGATGCGCCGGCCAGATTTCACCGGCCGCGCCTTCAGGCTGCCGAGCGCGGCCACCATGCTGGCGGGGTTGCCGTTGAAACTGTCGTCGATCACGATGACACCATTGGCCGACTGTTCCACGCCGCGGCCGGTCATGATGCCGACATGACCGAGTTCTTTCGCCAGCGCCGCCGGATCGAGCCCGGCCGCATGGATCGACGCCAGCGCGGCGAGCGCATTCTGCAGGCGGTGCGGCGCGCCGGGCGTCAGGCCGAATTCGATCGGCTTGCCGTTGACCTGAACGGCAACGTTCCAGCTCTCGCCCTCGGGCGTGTGCTTCAGTTCCCGCACCTCGGAGGCTTCGCCGAAGCGAACGACCTTGCCGTTCCATTCCGGCGCCGCGACATCATCAGGCAACACCAGCACGCCGTCCTTGGGCAGGCCCTGCGCGATGCTCACCTTCTCGCGCCGGATCGCTTCCAGGCTGCCGAGCTTTTCCAGATGCACCGGCTGCACGTTCACCACCAGCGCCACCGTCGGCTTTGTCAGTTCGCTCAGCCGCGCGATCTCGCCGGTCTGGTTCATGCCCATCTCGACGACCCACACGCTCGCGCTTGGGCTGGCATTGCACAGCGTCAGCGGCACGCCCCAGAAATTGTTGAAGCTGCTCGGGCTCGCGTAGGCATTCGGATAGGCGGCGAGGAATTCCTTGGTGCTGGTCTTGCCGGCGCTGCCGGTCAGGCCGATCACCGGACCGTTGAAGCGCGCCCGCGCCGCGCGCGCGAGCGTCCAAAGCCCGTCAATCAGCGTATCCTTCACGACCAGTTGAGGAACGCTCACGCCGGCAATTCGATGCGGAACGATCATTGCCACCGCGCCGGCCGCCTCCGCCTTGTCGGCAAACTCCCAGCCATCGCGCGCGCTGGCGAAACTGGAGATGAAACCGCCGCTTGGCGTGCCGCTCAGCGCCACGAACAGGCTGCCCGATTTCACCAGGCGGCTGTCCTGCGTGACGAAATCAATCGGCGTGCCGGGGAATTCACCTGACAGCCCCAGCGCGCGCGCAACTTCGGCAACCGTCCACAATGGCGTAGCGCTCATACCACCCTCGCTGCGAGCGCGGTCGCCACCGCCTCATGATCACTGAACGGCAAGACCCTGTCGCCGACGATCTGCCCGGTCTCGTGGCCCTTGCCGGCGATCAACAGCGCATCGCCGGGCTGCAGTGCCGCGATCCCTGCCCTGATCGCCTCGGTGCGATCGCCGATATCGGTTGCGCCCTTCGCTTCGGCCAGAATGGCGGCGCGGATCGCAGCCGGATTTTCGCTGCGCGGATTGTCGTCGGTGACGATGACGTGATCGGCATTCTCGGCCGCGATCGCGCCCATGATCGGGCGTTTTCCCGCGTCGCGGTCGCCGCCGGCGCCGAAGATGACGATCAGCTTGCGTTTCGCATAAGGCCGCAGCGCCTGCAGCGACTTCGCCAATGCATCCGGCTTGTGCGCGTAATCGACGAAAATCGGCGCGCCGTTGTATTCGCCGACCCGCTCCAGCCGCCCCTTGGCGCCTTCGAGATGTTCGAGCGTTGCGAACACCTCGGCCGGATCGCTGCCGGTTCCGATTGCGAGCCCCGCTGCAACCAGCGCATTCTCGATCTGGAATTCGCCGACCAGTGGCAGCTTGATCGTGTAATTGCGCCCGCGATGCTCGAGCGCGAGGTTCTGCGCAAATCCTTCGACGGTGACACCGACAAGGCGGATACCTTCGCCGTCACCATCGGTATTGCCGCCGACGGCAATGATACGCAAGCCCCGCGCCTGCGCCGCATCGATCACTTGCGGCGAGCAATCATGATCGGCCGAAATCACGGCCGCGCCACCAGGCGCGATCAGATCGCGGAACAGCCGCAGCTTGGCAGCGAGGTAATGCGCCTCATCCGGATGGTAGTCCATGTGGTCGCGCGACAGATTGGTAAAACCGCCGGCGGCGATGCGGACGCCATCGAGTCTGAACTGGTCGAGCCCGTGCGAGGATGCCTCGAAGGCGAGATGCGTGACGCCGTCGCCCGTGATCTCGTCGAGCTGCTTGTGAAGCGCGATCGGGTCCGGCGTCGTCAGCGAGCCGTAGACCGTGCGTTTTGGCGATACCAGACCGATGGTGCCTATGCTGGCGGAAGCGTGGCCGAGCCGTTCCCAGATCTGCCGCGTGAACGCCGCCACCGAAGTCTTGCCGCTGGTGCCGGTCACCGCCGCAATCGTCGCAGGCTGACGCGAATAGAATCTCGCCGCCGCCAGCGCCAGCGCGCGGCGCGGATTTGGCGTGACGAGGAACGGCACGCGCCGGTCTGACGAGGCACGGTCAGCCGCTACCGCCACCGCGCCTGCGGCGATTGCCGAATCGATGAAGCGCGAGCCGTCGGTCTTGCTGCCGGCGAGCGCAAAGAACAGGTCGCCCGGCTTCACCGCGCGGCTGTCGAAGCTGAGGCCCTTCACATCGACAGCTTCCGCCTGCGGCTCGATCGCCGCGTCATCGCTGAAGAGATCGCGAAGTTTCATGGTGTTCCAGTCCGGCCCGGCGCAGCACTGCTGCCAGGATAATGATCCGAATCGGATCTTATCCTCTCTATTTTGGGAGCATGATCTTGTCGGAAAACTGGTTTCCACTTTTCCGGATCATGCTCCTGATACGCCTTACTGGGTTGTCCTCGATGCCGCAAGAATAAGGCGGTCGGACGGCGGCAGATCGAACCGCGGTTCGATGCCCAGAAGCGGTCCGATGCGGGCAATCACCTTGCCGCCGGTTGGCACCGCGTTCCAGCCCGAGGTGATGAAGCCATGGGTTTCCGGCAGCGCCTTCGGCTCGTCCAGCATCACCAGGAGCTGATACTGCGGATTGTCAGCCGGGATGATCGCGGTGAAGGAGTTGAGCACCTGCTTCTTGGAATAGCGGCCGTTGACCACCTTTTCCGAGGTGCCGGTCTTGCCGCCGATATAGTAGCCCTTGACGTCGGCCTTCTTGGCGGTTCCGATCTCGGCATTCAGCCGCATCAGATAGCGCATCTTGTCGGAAGTTTCGGTTCGCAGCACCTTCTTGGCCATCGCCCTCGCCTCCTCTTCCGACCGCTTGAGGAAGGTCGGAGGGATCAAAAGACCGCCATTGATACAGGCATTGATGCCCATCACTGCCTGCAGCGGCGCCACCGCGATGCCGTGACCGAACGAAGCCGTGATGGTGTTGAGTTCGCTCCAGCGCTTCGGCACGATCGGGGACGCGCTTTCCGGCAGCTCGGTGCGCAGACGGTCCATCTGGCCGAGCTTCTTCAGGAACGCCTTGTGCGCTTCCACGCCCTGCGCCAGCGCGATCTTGGCCGCGCCGACGTTGGAGGAGAAGGTGAACACTTCCGCCAGCGTGATGTTGCGGCCGACCGGATGGGTGTCGTGAATGGTGAACTTGCCGAACTTCAACGCCCCGCGCCCGTCATATAGCGTGTTGAGGTTGGCCTTGCCGGAATCCAGCGCCATCGCCAGCGTCAACGCCTTGAAGGTCGAGCCCATTTCGAACACGCCCGTGGTCAGGCGGTTGATGCGCTCAGGGTCGTGCGCCTCCTTCGGGTTGTTCGGATCGAAATCCGGCAGCGACACCAGGGCCACGATCTCGCCGGTCCTGACATTGGAGACGAGGCCGGAAGCCGCCTTGGCCTTGTACTTCTCCTTCGCCTTCAGCAATTCATCGCGTAGCGCGTGCTCGACGCGCAAGTCGATCGACAGTTCCACCGGCTTCTGCAGCCGATCGGTGGCAAAGCCGGCGCGGTGCAGATCGGCCAGACCGTTATTATCCAGCCACTTCTCCATTCCGGCGATGCCCGCGTTGTCGATGTTGACGAGGCCGATCAGATGGGCAACGGCCGCGCCGGTCGGGTAGACGCGCTTGTTCTCACGCAGGAAACCGATGCCGGGAATGCCGAGCTTGTGGATGTCATGCTGCTGCTTCGGCGAGATCTCGCGCTTCAGCCAGACAAAACCCTTGCGCGACGAGAGGCGCGCACGCGCCTCTGCGGTATCGAGGTCCGGCAGCGCCGCGGTCAACAGCTCGATCGCCTCGTCCTTGTCGATGATGCGCCGGGGCTCGCCGAACAGGCTCGGCGCCTTGACGTCGGTCGCCAGCACCTCGCCGTTGCGATCGACGATGTCGGGCCGCGCGGTCGCAATCGCGTCCTGCGAGGCGGTGCGGCGCGCGCCATGGCTGTCGGCGCCGACTGCGAACATCACCAGACGTCCGGCCAGCACCGCATAGACCGCGGCGAACAGCAGGATCGCAAGGCCGACACGCGCCCGCGCCTTGGCGGCGCGATCGACATTGCGCCCGTAAAGCAGGCTGCGGATCAAGCGCTGACGCCACGGTTCCGCAGGCTTTCTCGTCGTATGGGTCAACGCCCGGCCGGTCATTGCTGATCTCCCGCTGCCGGAACGGAGCCGGTCGTGGGCGGCGCCTCGGCGGCAGCCTCGATGGTGTTGATCATGGCGCCGATCGGATCGGGCGCGCCGGGCCGCGCAAATGCCGGTGGCCGTTCCGGTAAATTCTTTAGCTGGTCATATTGCGTGGCGACCAGCGGCTTCAGCCCGAGATGGCGCTCGGCCAGTCCCTGCAGCCGCAGCGGCGCATCGAGCTTGGCCCATTCCGCGCGCAGCGCCGCGATGGCGTCGCGCTGCTCGCGAATTTCGGCGTTCAGCCGCAGCACGCGCTCGACGCGCGAGGTCGATTCCATCTTGATCCGGTAGACATAGGCGGCCGCGAACACCAGAACGCCGATGACGAGGAAGTGGATGATCCGCATCGGTCAGCCTCCCCTCATCACGTCGGCGAGAACAGGCCATGCGGGCAAGCGATCCGCCGCATGCGCGGGAGCTGTGGTGCGCTCGGCCGCGCGCAGCTTGGCGGAACGCGCGCGCGGATTGGCAGCCACTTCGGCGTCCGTTGGCGTGACCGGGCGCTTGGTCAGGATCTGAAAGCTCGGCGCGGCCTGCGCCACTTCGGGCAGATGGCGCGAGCCACCGCCGGTCTTGCCGCGCGCGTTGAAGAAATCCTTGACGATGCGGTCTTCCAGCGAATGAAACGACACCACCACCAGCCGCCCGCCGGGCTTCAGCACCCGTTCGGCCGCCGAAAGCGCCAGATGCAACTCGTCGAGCTCGGCGTTGACGAAGATCCGTAAGCCCTGGAACGTGCGCGTCGCCGGATGAATCTCGTTCGGCTTGGAGCGCACTACCTTGCCCACGATATCGGCGAGCGCTTGCGTGGTCGTGATCGGCGCTTCCTTGCGCGCCGCCACGATCGCCCGCGCCACAGCGCGGGAATGCCGTTCCTCGCCGAAGATATAGATGATGTTGGCAAGATCGGCCTCGGAGGCCTTCGCCACCACGTCGGCGGCGGTCGGGCCGTCACGGCCCATCCGCATGTCGAGCGGGCCGCCGAGCCGGAACGAGAAGCCGCGCTCGGCCTGATCGAGTTGCATCGAGGAAACACCGACGTCCATCACGACGCCGTCCACCGTGGCGATGCCCTGGCTTGCGCAGACTTCCGCCAGGTTAGAGAACCGGTCCTCGACCAGGGTCAGCCGTCCCTCGGACTGTTCGACCAGATCGAACCCGCCGGCAACCGCTGACCGGTCGCGGTCGATGCCGATGACCCGTGTTCCCGCCACGGTGAGGATGGCGCGGCTGTAGCCGCCGGCCCCGAAGGTGGCGTCGACATAGACACCGCCGTCCCTGGGATTGAGCATCGCGACCGCCTCGCGGCCGAGCACGGAGATATGGCGTGGCGCAGCCTCGCTCATGCGCCATCCTCTGGCGTTTTCCAGTCTGCGATATGAAAACTGGACGCGAACCGGCCCATTGCGCCTCGAATCTCTGCGCTTCGCCGGGCTTTTCCGACCAAAAGGCCGCGCCCTCGCGCGACTGCCGCTTCTCACCTGGCCTCGCGCCCGCTCATTTCCAAACGGAATTTGCTGGGTTGCCATGGCATTTCGAGCGTGAAACGGGGCCTCGGCCGTCCCCAACCCGGTTCGGCTCTTCACCACTTAGTAACGGCACTTAGCGTTAAGAAAGCGTTGATGATCCCCGACGGGTTTTGCTGGTATTCTAGACGCTGAAAAATGGTGATGCGCCTTGCACACACCTGGTCAAAATGCGAGGTGGAACTCAGCCGGCAATTGCGCCGCGTCTAACGTAAATGAACAGTAAATGATATTGCCGTTTGAACACGATGTTGCCGCTCTGTCGCCCCGTTTGGGTTTAAAAAATGACTACTGGTTCGTTCGCATCTGCTGGTATTGATTCGAGGCGTCAACGCGCCCTTCCCGTGCCCAGGGCCAACGCCGACATGAAGACCTTTACCCCCGATTCCTCGATCGCCTCCGACGTCATCCCCTCGCCGAACCATGGCGACCGCAACAACGGCCGCCTCGCCGACATGATCCTGCTGCACTACACCGGCATGCCGGATGTGGAAGGCGCGATTGCCCAGCTCTGCACCCCCGGAACCGACGTATCGGCACATTACATCGTGCTGGAAGACGGCCGCATCGTGCAGTCTGTGCCGGAAGCCAAGCGCGCCTGGCATGCCGGCGTCTCCTCCTGGGCCGGCGAGGAAGACATCAATTCCTGCTCGATCGGGATCGAGATCATCAACCGCGGCCACGACTGGGGCTATCCGGATTTCCCGTCGCGCCAGATCGCCGCCGTGATCGCGCTGTGCCGCGGCATCATCCTCCGCCGCAAGATCGCTGCGCATCGCGTGCTCGCGCATTCCGACGTTGCTCCCGCGCGCAAGAAGGACCCCGGCGAAAAATTCCCGTGGCACTTGCTGGCCAATTCCGGCGTCGGCCATTGGGTGCAGCCGGCGCCGATCGTGCGCGGTGAAACGCTCAAGCTCGGCTTGATCAGCGACGACGTCGCCAACATGCAGGCGGCGCTGGCCAAATACGGCTACAACGTCCCGACCCATGGCAAGTTCGACGGTCCGACCATGGAAGTGGTCACCGCCTTCCAGCGCCACTTCCGCCCCGCCCGCGTCGACGGCATCGCCGATCACTCGACCATGAGCACGCTGCACGCGCTGCTGGCGAGCCTGCCGGCGGATGCGACGACGGTGGCTGCGGCGAAGTAGTTAGCTCCTCCGATCTTAGACCTCTCGTCATGGCCGGGCTTGTCCCGGCCATCGACGTCCCCGCGCTGGCGCTGCTTGGGGTGCGGGACAAGGCGAGGGCCGCTGTGCAGGCCGGACTTGCGCTCGATCGGTGCTTCACCATCAGCAGGTTCCGCGCCAATACACCGAGCGATGATCCGACCTTCCTCGTCAAACGCGAGCGCGTTTACGAGAGTATGCGCATCGCCGGGGTGCCGGAAGGATAGCTGTTCGCAGCTTGGTGGACGAGAGGCTGCAGCCTTAAGGCGGCGACGGTGTTAACCATCCGTTAACCATAGCTTTTCATGATGCTGCTCGTGTGTCTGTGTGTGCGTGTGTTCGCGACGGGGTTTGAATTATGGCGCAGCGTAATTCCAGAGCGTCAACTGAAGAGGACGAGAACGTCCTGAGCTTTCCCCCAGCGTCGGCACCCGACAAGGGAGCAACAGCCCTCGATATGGTTTATCAAGCGGCCGCTGTCTTCCGCAGTATGGAAGCGCATGCTCGCGAGACCGAAGCCCACGCCCAATCGCTTTGCAGCAGCGCCTTGGAAAGATTGCAGCTTGCCGAAATGCGAGCTGAGGCCGCCGAGCGGGCGCAACGTGAACTCATCATCACCGCCGAACATAAGCTGCAATATGCGTGCAAAGCACTAGAACAGGCCCGGTCGTGTATTGAAGCCCAAAAGGATAAGCTGACGGCTGTAGAACTTCGTGCCGAAGTGGCTGAAGCCGAAGCGCGACAAGCCAAGGAAGCGCTCGCGCTTGTTGAAGAGGCCATTCGCAAGCGTCTGCTTTGCGCAAACCCAGATGTCGATGGCAGGTTGACAGCAGTAGCTTGATACATTGCGACCGTCTTTGGCTCAAGCCGAAGAGGAAGACGGGGATGCCCGGGACAAGCCCGGGAATGACGGTTACGAATCCAGCTCCGCAATCCGCCGCGCATAGTACCGCCGCAACGGCTCGAGCTGCGTTGCCGCCGTCGCCGCCAGATAGGCTTCGCGCGCCGCGTCGTGCCGATGCAGCCGGCGCAGCAAATCGGCGCGTACGGCCGGCAGCAATTCATAGCCTTTCAGCCCGCCCCGCGCGTCCAGCGCATCGACCAGATCGAGCGCCCTCGCCGGCCCGTCGACCATCGCGATGGCCGCGGCGTGGTTGAGTTCGATCACCGGCGACGGGCTGATCCGCAGCAGCACTTCATAGAGACCGGCGATCTGTGGCCAGTCGGTATCTTCATAACTGGTCGCACGCGCATGCAGCGCAGCGATCGCCGCCTGCACCGCGTAAGGCTGCGGCCGCCCCGGCATCCGCAACGCGTCTTCAACCAGCACCAAGCCCTCGGCGATCTGGCGTTGGTCCCACAGGCTGCGGTCCTGCTCTTCCAGCAGCACGATGTCACCGCCGGCGGTCTGGCGTCCGGCGCGGCGCGCATCGTGCAACAGCATCAGGGCCAGCAACCCTTTGGTCTCGCCACGGCTCGGCATCAGCGCATCGAGCAACCGCGCCAGCCGGATCGCCTCGCGCGCCAGATCCGGCCGCATCAGCTCCGCTCCGGAGGTTGCTGCGTAGCCTTCGCTGAAGACGAGATAGATCACGGCGAGCACGCCGCGCAGGCGTGGCTCCAGCGCTTCGCGTTCCGGAACCTCGTAAGGGATGCCGGCGAGACGGATCTTCTGCTTGGCGCGCAGCAGGCGCTGCGCCATCGCTTCCTCGCTTGCGAGAAACGCGCGCGCGACCTCGGCCGTGGTGAGGCCACACACCGTTTTGAGCGTCAGTGCGACCTGCACTTCGGCGGCAAAGGACGGATGGCAGCAGGTAAAGATCAGCCGGAGCACGTCGTCGTCGAACCCGCCGTCGGATGGCTCGTACGCGTACGGCCCTGACGCATTGAGCAACAAATCATGCGTCAATTCCTGCTGCTTGCCGCGGAACGCAATGTTGCGCCTGACACGATCGACCGCCTTGTTCCGGCCGACATTGACCAGCCAAGCGCGCGGATTGGACGGCACGCCGGCGGAAGGCCAACGTTCGAGCGCTGCCGCAAACGCATCCTGCAAGGCATCCTCAGCCAGATCGAAATCGCCGACGAGGCGGATCAGCGTGGACAGCGCCCGCCCCGCCTCGTCGCGGAATATTTTCTCGATCTCGCGTGGTGTCATGCCATCGCTGGATGTCAATCATAGGCCATGATCGGCCTGACCTCGATCGAACCAACCTTGGCGGTGGGAATCCTGGCGGCAATGCCCAGCGCGGTATCGAGATCCTTGGCCTCGACCAGATAATAGCCGCCGAGCTGCTCGCGCGTCTCTGCAAACGGACCGTCCGTGGTCAACATCTTGCCGTCGCGAACGCGCACGGTGGTAGCCGTCGCTGTCATTTGCAGGGCGTCGCCGGCCTTGAAGTTGCCGCTCTGGATGATGGATTGGGTGAATGCGCGGTATTCCGCCGTCATCTTCTGGAGCTCGGAAGCGTCCATCTTTGCCTGCTCGGCTTCGTTTCGATAGATCAACAACAGATACTGCATTTTGAAACTCCTTCTGACCGGCTGGATCGCCGACACCCAGTCGAATGAACTTCCCGCAAAACGACATCGTCGCGGAAATTTATTTTTGGCGGTAGGCCGCCCCCAAGGAGGGACATCGGAAACATGAACAATGCCAGCGGACATTCAAGACTTCCCGCCGGCCTCCGCAAGCTTACGCCTCAGCTCCCTGACTTCCTCAAACCGATTCGTCACGTCGCGCATGACAGCCACGGTGCCCGCGACCTCCTGCGACGAGTCCCGCAGCAACACGATCGTGAATTCGACTGAGATGCGGCGTCCATCGCTGGTCAGCGCAGGCACCGACAGCATGTCGCCCTGGCCGTAACGGCTCGTTCCCGTTTCCATCGTGTGACGAAAGCCAGCCCAGTGCCGCGCGCGCAAATTCTCGGGGATAATAAGGTCGAGCGATTGGCCGATGGTCTCGCCGGCCGAAAATCCGAAGATCCGTTCGGCGCCGGGATTCCAGAACGTGATGTGGCCCTCACGATCGGTCGCGATGATCGCGTCGGAGGAGCTATGCAGCAGGGCTTCGCCAAGACCGGCAGGAATATTCATCGGGCGTCACCCCCTAGCCTATGCTCACCGGCATCAAATGCCGCCGTGCAGCGTCTGTCAAAATCGTGCACATGGAACCCAATTAACCATCGCGGTCGCTTGACGCGGCGCGCCGGAGTCCCCATTCGTAAGCCGTCAGTCGGCCGGACGGCCGCTCCCGCTATGGTCGAAAGGCTGCGGGGGAGGAAAGTCCGGGCTCCATCGACATACGGTGCCGGATAACGTCCGGCGGGGGCAACCCCAGGGAAAGTGCCACAGAGAACGAACCGCTTCCCCACCCGAAAGGGCGGGGGCAGCAAGGGTGAAAAGGTGCGGTAAGAGCGCACCGCGTATCCGGCAACGGAAACGGCATGGCAAACCACACCGGGAGCAAAACCGAATAGGGACGGCAACGCGGTAAGTTCGCCGCAAGGCGATAACACCGCAGGGTGATGTCAGGCCCGCCGTCCGGGTAGGTTGCTCGAGGCCATGTGCAAGCATGGTCCCAGAGGAATGGCCGTCACGTACCATTCGCAAGAATGGTGCCCTACAGAACCCGGCTTACAGGCTGGCTGATATCTGATGAATGAGGGGCTCGGCGAAACACGCCGGGCCCCTCGCCATTCGCGCACGCAACGACCTCAATCGCGCCCCGCCTCGCCGATCGCCTGCGCCAGCCGCGCCGGATTGCTGAAGAACATTTCATGGCTGCCGTCGCATTCGACCAGGCGGAACAGCCCCAGCCGCTCCGACAATCGCGGATGCCATGGCATGCCGTGCGGCAAGGCGATGTCCTGCCGGCAATTGACGTAGGATTTGCCGACCGGCAATTCCGCCAGCGGGCGCTTCAGCGCGATCCTGTCGGTGAAGGTCTTGTAGGGATGCAGGTTCAGTTTGGCATAGGCGGATTTTGCCAGTTCGAGGTCGGCATCGTTGATGAAGGCATCGCGCCAGATTTCGAACGGCAGCATCACAGCGCCGTTGTTGGCGGCGGCCACCGCATCGAACAGGCCGACATAATGCGGCGGCACCATGTCGTTGAGGCATTCCCCGTCCAAGGGCACGAAGGCGTTGACGTAGACGAGCCGCTTGACTCTGTCCGTCAGGCGGTCGGCGACACCCGAGATTACCATCCCGCCATAGGAGTGGCCGACCAGGCGGATGTCGCGCAGATTGTTCGCCTCGATGTAGGCGACGATCGATGAGATCGCCTGCTCGAGGCCAGTCTTCTCGCGATCGTCGTCCCTGTTGTTGCCGGCCACCGTCGGGCAATGCACGACATGGCCGCTCTTTCGCAGATGTCCGGCCACCGCTTCCATTTCCGCGCCGGTGTGCCACGCGCCGTGAACCAGTACATAAGTGTCTGCCATTGCCGTCTCCCCTCGATTTCGACAAATCGAACCTTGATAGAGATGGCGTCTCGTCCCCGATGGCCGAATTCGGCCACCGTTGTCGCCTGATTGCGCCAAGGGATGCTACAATAATGCGTCAGCGCTGCCGCCGGAATGCGCCCGGGGTCATGCCGAGAAACTTTCGGCACTGACGGATGAAGTGGGATGGATCTGATAGCCCAACCCGCAGCCCGATACCGCCGACGCTGATGCGATCGAACCGCGGCTCGCTCAGCATCCTGCGCGCCGCCGCCATCCGGCAATCATTGAGCAGTCCGCTGAACGTCAGGCCCGCTTTGTTGAGGCAGCGGTGCAAGGTCCGCTCCGAGACACGCAAATCCTCAGCGACCACCACAGCCGTCAGCCCCGGTTCGGCGTAGCGCAGCCTTATGACACGGCCGATCTGGTCCAGGAGTCTTGCCGCATCACGCTGCTCGGCGGGTGTAGCCGGAATCTCGCTGCTGAACCCAAGCGCCAGCAGCGCGCCGAGCTGGTCGGTCAACACCCGCGCCGGCAGCGGCCGGTCCGTGGCGAGCTGCGGAGTCAATTGGCAGGCAAATGCGCTGAGCGCCGCACCCCAGCCGGCGCGACCGTCGATGCGCTGCCCAATGCGCCGCTCCGGATCTGATATCCACGATTCGACCCAATGGATCGGCAGCTCCAGCGACAGCGTGTCCGCGTTCACCGGAAAGTTGAATTCATAGCAGCGCCGGGAATCCAGCAGGACGAGATCCATCGGCCGCATCCGCGACGCGTGACCGTTCTGCATGACCGTCCAGTCGTTGTCGGTCTTGCACAGCAGGTAATAGTAGTTGGCAGTGCTGCGGGCGACGCTGGCTTTCCGACGGTAGACGTGCTGCGCCGAGCCTTGCACGTGGTTGATGCCGATCGTGTCGAGTTGCCCGCGCTGAACGGAGCAGTCGAAGCCTGATCGAACCTGCGTCGTGATATCCATTTCGAGAAAACATTCGCAGACGGCGCCGATCCAATAATCCAGGCGCCGTTCCGGCTCGACCAGACCGGTCGACCACCTCTCGATGACTGCCGTCGTTCTGGCCGCCATGGCCTTGCCCTCCGCGGAGGCCTACCTTGTTGAGCGGATGGTGGAGAGTCAATCCTCGCAGAGGTGTCTCGTAGCCCGGATGAAGCGCAGCGCAATCCGGGATTCTCGGGCCGTGGCGCGCAGACCCCGGGTTGCGCTGCGCTCCACCCGGGCTACGGGACTACCCCGCAATCTTCTGCAGCAACGCCATCAGCGCTTCCGGCGCGGTGACATTCGGCGAATGGCTGGTGTCGATCTCGTAATAGCTCCAGGCCGCATCCCCCTTCGTCATTTTGGCGAACGGCCCGAACGTGTCGGCCGGCGTGATGCGGGTCGCGTAGATATAGCTGCGCGGCAAGGTCAGCGGCCCGCCCTGCAGCTTGAATTTTGTTTCAAAGCATTTGATCGGCATGTCGACGCGGCGTGCGCTGAGCCATTCGACGTCGGCGGGCGCAGTATCCGGCGGCGTCGGGTTCGGCGGCACGCGCCAGCCGTCGCCGCTCGTTGCGAGCTCCTGCATCCGCGCCCGCGCCGCCTCGTTCAGGTCGAGCAGCGATTGCCCGCCTTCGGGCACGAAGGCGTCGATATAGATGAGCTGCCTGACCTTGTCGCGGGCGCGGTCGGCGACACCGGTCGCGACCATGCCGCCATAGCTGTGGCCGATCAGCACGATGTCGCGCAGGTCTTCATACCTGTTGCCGGCAAGCATGTCCTCGATATGCGAATTGAGATCGATCGCCGGACTAGCCAGATGCGCGCGCTCGCCAAGGCCGGTGTAGCTCGGCGTGATCAGGCGATGCCCGGCGGCCTGCATCAGCGGATGCATCTTCTTCCAGGCCCAGCCCGCGGACCATGCGCCGTGACAGACGAGGAAGGTTTTCGAGGGAGTTGCGCTCATCGGACCGTTTCCACCGGGTTGTTGTTGAAGGCTTCGATTGCGATAGTACCTGCTAGCTTCGTCGTGTAAACGTCGCTGCAAAATCGTCACTGTCATTCCGGGGCGCATCGAAGATGCGAACTGGGATGTGCGGTTGCACATCAGAGAATCTCGAGATTCCGGGTCTGGTCCTTCGGACCATCCCCGGAATGACGGGAGGAAAGAGAAGAGTGGACGCATCCACCTACGCCATCTTGTTGGCCGGCGCGCTCGCCGGCGGTTTCGTTTCGGGTCTCTCCGGCTTTGGCACCGCGCTGATGGCGCTGGGGATCTGGCTCTATATCGTGCCGCCGGCCATTGCCGTGCCGTTGGTCCTGATCTGTTCGGTTACGTCCCAGATATCGACGCTGCCGTCGATGTGGAAAGTTCTCGACTTCAAACTGGCCTGGCCCTTCGTGGCCGGCGGTCTCGTGGGCATGCCGATCGGGGTGCTGCTGGTCGAGCGCGCCGACCCGCAACACTTCAAGCTGAGCGTCGGTGTGATGCTGCTGGTATTTCCCACCGCACTCTATTTCATCCGCAAGCCGATGGCGTTTCGCTTCGGCGGCCGCATAGCCGACGTCTGCGTCGGATTTGCCGGCGGCATTCTCGGCGGCCTTGCCGGCCTATCGGGCCCGCTGCCGACCCTGTGGGCCAGCATCCGCGGCTGGACCAAGGATCAGCGCCGTGGCGTTTTTCAAATATTCAACGGCAGCGTGCTCGGCGCCGCGCTCATCCTGCAGATCGCCAGCGGTTTCGTGAAATTGGATGTGCTTTGGCTGGCCATGCTGGCCTTGCCGGGTACCCTGATCGGCGCCCAACTCGGCATGCGAACCTACCACGCGCTGAACGATCGTAATTTCTACGATGTCGTGCTGGCGTTGCTGTTTATGTCAGGCGTCGTATTGGTATGGAGCAGCATTGCTCCGAGGTAAGCGGCGCATGGCCGCCATGTGCTCCGAGTAGATTGCTGTACGCTCACCGGCAAAGCGGCTAACCAATCGCGTCATGAGCTCCCCTGCTTCGCGCGAGCGTCTCGGCCTGGTGCTGGGCTTCATCGGCATGGCGATCTTCGGCGGCACGCTGCCGGCGACGCGGATCGCCGTTGCGGAAATTGATCCGATTGCACTGACCTCGCTGCGCACCGCGATCGCCGGGCTGTGCTCGCTGGTGCTCCTCCTGGCATTGCGTCGTCCCTTGCCACCCCGTGCGCTGTGGGGGCAACTGGTCATTGCGATGCTATGCGTCGCCGTCCTGTTTCCACTCCTGATGTCGCTCGGGATGCAGACAGTCGACGCTTCGCATGGCGGAGTGGTGCTCGGGATTTTGCCGATCGCCACCGCGCTCGTCGCCGTCGCCATCACCCACGAACGGCCGAGGCCGCTGTTCTGGATCGCTTCCCTCGCGGGCGCCGCGCTGGTGATCGCGTTTTCGCTGCGCGAAGGCGGCGGCGCATTCTCGACCGGAGATCTGCTGCTGTTCGCCGCCGTGGCCGTCTCCGCCATCGGCTATGCGTTCTCCGGTCGGCTCACGTCGCACATGCCGGGCTGGGAAGTCATAAGCTGGATTCTCGTGATCGGCCTGCCGCTCTCGATCCCCGCCGCAGCGCTGACCCTGCCGCATGATGTCGGCCAGATTGCCCTGAAGCCCTGGCTTGGCTTGCTCTATGTCGCGCTGTTCTCGCAATGGATCGGGTTCTTTGCGTGGAACGCCGGCCTCGCAATGGGCGGCATCGCGCGGGTGTCGCAGATCCAGTTGCTGCAGCCCTTCGTCACCTTTGCGCTGGCCGCGTTCTTCAACGACGAAACCATCACGCTGCAGATCCTGCTGTTTGCCGCCGCCGTGGTGGTGACGGTCGCGATCTCGACGCGCACGCGCGGCGGGGCCGCCACGCCCGCACCGCCGCAGCGAGACCGCGAGCCGCCTCAGCTCGTGGCGTCCTGATCCCTGAGCACCGGATGATCTGCCATCAGTTCGGCGCGGCTTTTCTCTGAATGGATAGCCCGAAGCAGCACGCGCGCGGTCTTCAGATGCTCGACCTTCACGCATAGCCGGATGATCTGGCCGAGCGAGGCGTCACGCATGGCGTCATCGGAGATTTTCGTGGCGATTTCGAGCGTGCATTTGATCGCTGCCTGATATCGCGCGGCATCGACGGCCCGATCCTTCTCGGCATGGCGGCCACCGGCCGCCATTTTTTCCGCGATGGCCCCGGCCACAGCGCAGATGTCGCGGATCCTGTGCGCCGCGGCGATATCGTCCAGCGGCTCGTCGCCGGCAACTTCCCAGATGTCCGGCTGCGGATCTTTTCGAAACCAGCCCATCGCACGAGCCCTCTCGATGCCGGAAATATATTCCGGCATCGAGCGGCTCCGCAACAGCGGGCCTCCTACTCGGCCGCCGTGATGCGGCCGAACTCGGTGGCCTGCAGCTCGAACAGGCCGCGATAGATGCCGCCGGGGCGCGTCGTCAGCACGGCATGGGTGCCCTGCTCGACGATCTCGCCGCGGTCGAACACCAGGATGCGGTCGAGGCTGCGCACCGTCGACAGCCGGTGCGCAATCACGATCGAGGTGCGGCCCTTCATCAGCCGCTCCATCGCCTGCTGGATCAAGCCTTCCGATTCCGAATCGAGGCTCGAGGTCGCCTCGTCCAGGATCAGGACCGGCGCGTCCGCCAGGAACGCGCGCGCCAGCGCGACGCGCTGCCGCTCGCCGCCCGACAGCTTGACCCCGCGCTCGCCGACCAGCGTGCCGTAGCCTTTCGGCAGCCGCAGGATGAACTCATGCGCATTGGCGAGCCGCGCCGCCTGCTCGATCGCCGCCATGCTGGCGCCCGGCCTGCCATAGGCGATGTTCTCGGCCAGCGTGCGGTGAAACAGGATCGGCTCCTGCTGCACGATCGCGATCTGGCTGCGCAGCGAATGCTGCGTCGCCAGCGCGATGTCCTGACCGTCGATCAGGATCTTGCCGCCGCTGACGTCGTAGAGCCGCTGCACCAGCTTGACGAAGGTGGTCTTGCCGGAGCCGGAGCGGCCGACCAGACCGACCCGCTCGCCCGCGCGAATCTCCACCGACAGGCCGTCATACAGCGGTGCGCGATGGCCGCCGTAATGGAACGTCACGTCGTCGAACACGATGCGGCCGCCCTGGATGTCGATCGGCTTCGCATCCGGCGCATCGGCAATGCCGATCGGCTCGTCATGGATCGCAACCAGCTCCTCCATGTCGTTGACCGAACGTTGCAGATTGTTGATGTGCATGCCGACGTCCCGCAGGTAAGCGTGAATGATATAGTAGCTGGTCAGCACATAGGTGACGTCGCCCGGCGTGGCGCGGCCGGCAATCCACAGCAGGATCGCCCCGCCGATCACGGAGGCGCGGAAGCACAGCAGCACCGCGAGCTGCGCCGTGCTCGTGTAGTTGTAGCGATACCATGTCCTGCGCACGCGCGTGCGCCACCGGCTGACGACGCCGGCCAGCCGCGCGTCCTCGCGCGCTTCCGCGCCGAAGGATTTTACCACCGCATTGCAGGTCAGGGCGTCTGCCAGCGTGCCGCCAACCTTGGTGTCCCAGGCGTTGGAGACGCGCGCGGCTGGCGCGATATAGTTCACCGAGAAAGCCATCGTCATCGAGACATAGATCACGGTGCCGACCGCAATCACCGCGCCGAGCACCGGCCAGTGCAACCCAAGCAGGATCATCGAGCCGACCAGCACCAATAGCGAAGGCATCAGCGCCATCAAGATGGTGTCGTTCAACAGATCGAGCGCCCACATGCCGCGCGTGATCTTGCGCACGGTCGAACCGGCAAACGAGTTGGCGTGCCAGTCGGTCGAGAAGCGCTGCACGCGCGCGAAAGCGTCGCGCGACACGTCCGACATCGTCTTCAGCGTGAACGGCACGATCGCCTGCAGACCGGTCAGCCGCAGGATCATCGACATAAGGCCCAGCGCGACGATACCGCCGAATGCGACGAACGCAGCATGCCGCGCCGCCGGATCGGAGGTGCCCAGCGTCAGCGCATCGACCAGACGGCCGGAGAAGATCGGCATGAACAGGTCGGCCGCGGTCGCGCCGAGCAGTCCGCCGGAGACCACGGCGGCGCGGCCGGGCTGCTGCAGCCAGTGGCGGAACACGAACGGAATCACCACACGTATAGCGGCGGGACGCTTGTCTTGATGAACGGTCATGGCGTCATCCGGCTGCGCGCAAGGCACACGCCGGCTCCATCTGAAATGACGGCGCGACGGCCAGAGGCCAGACGCATGCGTCGTTGAAAACTGTCGTTAAGTCGTTGGGAAGCCTGGAAAGATCGGGCGTCAGTCCCGATCAGGGCCGGCGGAGATCGCGCTCAGCAACGCGACCGAAAAACCAGCACGGGCATCGGACGCGAGGACGCGATCTGCGAATACATCGAAATCATGCAAATCTCCCCGGTGCGAGCGACAATGCCGCTGCTTATAAATGCATCACGGGTGATTTGCAACATGACAAGCGCGTGATCGCGCGTGGTTGCATCTTCGCTCAATGCGCGTCGCCGCCGATCACCGTGGCGGAAGGCTTCTTGAGCGTGAGCACGAGCAGGCTCAGGCCGAAATAGAACACGGTGAGCATGAAGAAGGCGTCGCCATAGCCCATGACCACGGCCTGGCGGTGCACGATCTGCGACAATTGCTTCATCGCCATCAGCGCGGCATCGCCCATGCCCTGCAGGCGCTGGGTGAACATGTTGAGCGTCTCGACCGCGGTGGCATTGCCCCAGGTGACGCGGTCGTGCAGGCGGGCGATGTGCAGGTCGGTACGCTCGTTCAGCACCTGGTTGATGACGGCCAGGCCCACCGCCCCGCCGAGGTTGCGCGTCAGGTTGAAGAGGCCGGAAGCGTTCTTCACCCGCTCCGGCGCCAGCGTGCCGAGCGCGATCGTATTGGTCGGCACCATCGCCAGCATGATGCCGGCGCCGCGCAAAATCTGCGGCAGCAGCAATTCGTAGAAATCATATTCCTTGGTGATCCAGGTCATCTGGTAGGAGCCGAGCGCGAACAGCACCAGGCCGATCGCGATCAGATAGCGCATGTCGTACTTCGCCATCAGCCGCCCGACGATCGGCGCGGTGAGGAACATGGCGACGCCGGAGACGAACATGGTCTCGCCGATCATCAGCGGGCTGTAGCCGCGCACTTCGGCGAGATAGCGCGGATACATGTAGGTGAGGCCGTAAAGCCCGATTCCGACGCAGAACGAGATCAGGCAGCCGACGCCGAAATTGCGGTCGGTGAAGGTCCTGATATCGACGATCGGCTCGCGCGCGGTCAGCACGCGCCAGAAAAAGGCGATGGCCGAGACCGCGCAGATCGCCGCACACACCGCCACCGAGGTGTCTTCCAGCCATTGCGACTGCGGCCCCTCCTCCAGCACATATTCGAGCGTGCCGAGGAAGCCCGCCATGAACAACAGGCCCCACCAGTCGAAATGATCGAGCAGCGCAAAATTGGGCCGGTCGAAATCGCACAGCATCCACACGCCGATGGTGATTCCGATGCCGGGAACGATGTTGATGAAGAAAAGCCAGTGCCACGACATCATGTCGGTAATTATTCCGCCGACCGTCGGTCCGATGGTCGGCGCCAGCGTGGCGACCAGCCCGATGATCGGGCCGACGATGTGAAACTTGGAGCGCGGAAACACCGTGTAGGCGGATGCAAACACGGTGGGGATCATGCCTGCGCCCAAAAATCCCTGGATCGCGCGCCACAGGATCATCTGCTCGATGGTCGAGGCGAAGCCGCAGAAGAAGCTTGCGACGGTGAAGCCGGAAGCGGAAATCGCAAACAACAGACGCGTGCCGAAGGCGCGCGACAGGAAGCCGGAGAGCGGGATCGCGATCACCTCGGCGATCAAATACGAGGTCTGCACCCACGATACTTCGCTGGAGCTGGCGGAAAGCCCCGCCTGAATCTGCTGCAGCGACGCCGAGACGATCTGGATGTCCAGGATCGACATGAACATCCCGAACACCATGATGAGAAACGCGAACAGCCGCCGCGGCGGGACATGGTCATCGGCCGCGGCGTTTATCATCGAAGGCGATGCGGTGCTGGCGTCAGCCATGGTCAACTCGGAATACGCCGGGCGCTTCGCCCAGGGCTTTTAAGAAGAATTAGTTCGGTTGAACCGTCCCGGGCGCGTCGAGGTCCGCTTCGCTGTCGGCGTCGGGCGCGCCCTCGCGGGTGTCGACGGTGGTGTAGACCGACATGCCGGCGCGCAGCAGGTTCTGCCTGGCGACCTCCTTCGGCACGCGAATGCGAACCGGCAGCCGCTGCACGATCTTGGTGAAATTCCCGGTGGCATTGTCCGGCGGCAGCAGCGTGAACACCGATCCCGCAGCGGGCGAAATGCTGTCGACGACGCCGGCGAACTTGCGATGACCATAGGCGTCGACCGAGATCTTCACCGGCTGGCCGGGACGGATGCGCTTGAGCTGGGTTTCCTTGTAGTTGGCGTCGATGAAGACGTCATTGAGCGGCACGATATTGGCGAGCCGCTGCCCGGCCTGGATGAAATCGCCGGCATTGACCAAACGATTGGAAAAAGTGCCGTCGACAGGCGCGCGCACCGCGGTGAAGGCAAGGTCGCGCTCGGCCTTGGCAAGCTGGGTCTGCAATTCCGCAAGCTGCGCGCGGGCCTCGGCCTGCTGCGCTTTCGTCACCTCGACATTGTCGCGTGCGGCGTCATGGGCCGCCTGCGCCGACCTCACCGCAGCGACGCCCTGATCGCGGCTGGCTTCTGAGACCTCGAAAGCGGCGCGCGAGGCAAACCCCTTGGTGCTCAGCGTCTGCTGGCGATCGAAGTCGAGACCGGCCCGCTTCATCGCGGCTTCCGCGGAAGCGAGCTGCGCCTTGGTCTGCTCAACGGCGCTTTCGAGCGCGGTGACCTGACGGCCGATGCGGTCGATGACGGCCTCTTGCGTTGCGATCTTGCTGCGCGCGGCTTCCACCGCGATGCGATAGTCGCCGTCGTCGATCCTGAAAATCACGTCGCCGGCGCGAACCAGCGAATTGTCGCGCGGCAGGATCGCCGCGACATGGCCTGAGACTCGGGCGCCGAGCGTGGTGTTGTTGGCGCGAACATAGGCATCGTCGGTCGAGACATAGAAGCGGCCGACGAGAACGTAGTAGACGCCGTAACCGGCGGCCGCGAGCGCGAGCAAGCCGAGCACGCCCATCATGACGAACTTGCGCTTGCCTGGTTTCGCCGGTGCCGCGGCGGCGCCGGCGGGCGACTCAACCGGCTGTTCCGTTACCGGCGCGCCGGGCGCATCCGCAGAGCGGCGCCTTGCCTCTTCCGCAGCAAGGCGCAGCTGAGCCGCGACGTCGGCTTCATCCTCCGCCGTTTCAGGTCCGGTGCGAACAACGCGCGCGGCCTGATCTCTCGCTCCGGCCATCACCGAGCCTCCCCATAAGAACGCGCAGCACCAGCGAAGCTTCGCGCCGGCACCATCGGGACAAAATGTAGCCTTGACCGAACGGTTCGGTCAACATAACCATTCAGGAGTAGACCATAAAGCGAAGGCATCTGCCGGCCTGCATCACGGGTTGAATTCTTTCGCGAGAAGATAAACCAATGGTTGCACCCACATCAAACTCCATTCACCCCTTGGGCGAGGAGGATAGCGCCAAGCGCCGCCAGATTTTGGATGGCGCGCGAAAGGTGTTCATGGATCTGGGCTTTGATGGGGCGAGCATGAACGAGATCGCCCGCGCTGCCGGGGTTTCCAAGGGCACGCTTTACGTCTACTTCGCCGACAAGAGCCGGCTGTTCGAAGCCATCCTCGAGGACGAAGCGCTCGAAAAGGGCAAGATCGCCTACAATCTCGACCCCAAACGCGATGTCGAGACCACCCTGCGGGAATTCGGCCAGACCTATATCGGTTCGATATGCCGCCCGGGCGGCGGATCGTCGATCCGCACAGTCATGGCGATCGCCGAGCGGATGCCGGATGTGGGGCGCCAGTTCTACGCGAACGTGCTGGCGAAGACGATCAACCGTCTCGCCGATTATCTGCAGGCGCATGTCCGGCCGAACGATCTGGCGATCGACGACTGCCAGCTTGCCGCCGCGCAGTTCCTGCAGATGTGCCAGGCGACGCTGTTTCTGCCGTTCGTGTTCCAAGCCGAGCCCGCGCCATCGGCGGAGCGCATCGCGCGCGTCGTCGACAGCGCGACGCGGATGTTTTTGGCGACGTATCGGGCGAAGCGGGCGTAAGCCGCCCGCCCCTTCCTGACGCCAGCTAGTTTAGAACCTGTACGTTGCGCTACCCAGCACGGTGCGACCGATCCCGAAGAAGCAGTCGCCACGGGCGAGGCACGTAGTGACATGGCGCTTGTCGGCAAGAGTTGCTGGCGTTGACCTGAAAGCGCCACGGCCCGGTTTTCGTAGCGAATCATGGCGTCGAACAGCGTGTAATCAGGCGTGCGGATTTTGTCGGCGCCGTCCCAGGACTCGCCGATGTAGCGCACGCCGCCGCCGACGGTCACGCCCCGACGTCGTTCGCTTCCTGACGACCAACCTCAACGAAGAGAAGGCCGCCAATACCAAGCTCAACACGGTCGCGCTTCGCAAAGGCGTCAACAAGAAAGCCCTGGCCTAGGAACCAAAGTTCGGATCGACAGTTGTCTTGGCCCCCGGGAGGGCAGGATTATGTCTGTTAAGAGCGCACTTTTCTGGCTGACTGGCGTGCCGCTATCGATCATTCTCCTGCTCGCACTTTTCCTGCATCCCGGCTGACGCGCTCGCTCACGAACGCGTCGCACCGGAATTTCCAGGACGGCGCCATATGCCCGTTAACGGGCAAACGGCCCTCACGTCACCTCACCGCAAATCGCATCAGCGCGTCGCGGTCGATCTCGATGCCGAGCCCGGCCCCATCCGGTACGGCAACGAGGCCGCCCGAATGTTCGATCGGCCGGGTGAGGATCGCCTGGCGAATCGGGTGCTCGGTGCGGTCGAATTCCAGGATCGGCTCGAGCGGCGCCAGCGACCGCGGCGTGTGCGACGGCAGGACGGCAAGGAGCTGCAGCGATGCGGCGATCGCAACCCCCGTCCCCCAGCCGTGCGGGTTGTACCTGATACCGAACGCCTCGGCCATGTCGGCAATCTTCTTGCATTCGGAAAGCCCGCCCGCCGCGCAGGTATCGGGCTGGATGATGTCCATCGCGCGTGACACCAGCACATCGCGGAAGCCGAACCGCGTGAATTCGCATTCGCCGCCGGCGACCGGAATCGAGATCGCGGCTTTCACCTCGCGGTACCCTGCGAGATCCTCCGGCGGCACCGGCTCCTCGAACCATCCGATGTCATAGCGCTCGATCATCCGGCCGAGACGGATCGCAGCCGTCGCATCATAGGCATGGTTGGCGTCGACCATCAGCGCAATGCCGGGCCCGATCGCCTCCCGCACGGCGCGCGTCACCGCGGCATCTTCCTCCACGCCGAAGCCGACTTTCAGCTTCACCGCCTTGAATCCTTCGGCGACGTAGCCCGCCGCCTCATCCGGCAGATAGCGCAGCGGATCGCCGGATTTGCGCCGGTAGAGTCCCGTCGCATAGGCCTGCACCTGGCTTCGGCTCGCACCTCCGAGCAATTGGTGGACGGGAACGCCGAAAAATTTTCCCTTGATATCCCAGAGCGCGATATCGATTCCGCTCAGCGCCTCGATGACCACGCCTTTCTGGCCGTGGTCGCGCAGCGCGGAATAGACTTTTCGCCACAGAAAATCGGTTCGCAGCGGATCCTCGCCGACCAATAGCGGCGTCACGCTTTCGACCGCCGCTGCGGTGATCCGCGCCGGCCCGTAGCATTCGCCCCAGCCGGTCAGGCCGTCACTGGTCTCGACTTCGACTACCATTGCGGCGCGCGTGTCATACCAGGCGCGGGAGTAGGCAAAGGGCTGCGAGAGGGCCGCTTCAAGGACGCGGGCGCGAACGCTCCTGATTTTCATGACCTGGCTCTCCCTCGCGGGATTTTGGATGCAGCCCGCTTGAACGCAACGATAGGCGGATCGGCCGAGGACGAAAACCCCCGGTGACGCAACGGTCTCGCTTCCACATATGCGCCGGCGGGATCGCGACAGCGCCAGCACCCGGCGCTTGTTGTCTCGCCGGTCAGGGTGCAGACTTCTGCGTCCCCGATGCCGGTGCCGGAAACGAAGTGACCCGTCTCGCTTTCATGCTCGCGCTGCTTTTCACCGCGCCCTGGGAGGAAGCGGAGATCATTGACGTCAAGGACCGCGGCCCGGTCGATCTTGCGCCATTCACCTGTCAGGACGTCACCCGCAGCAGTGTCATCAGCCGAGTGTGCTACGATACCGAGAGCCGGCGCATGCTTATCCAGCGCCACGCGGCCTACCACCAATATTGCGATGTGCCGAAGGACACGATTGATGCGCTGCTGAATGCGCCATCGATGGGTCAGTACTTCAATGCCAACATCAAGGCGGCCGCCGGCCACGACGGCAACGTGCCGTACGACTGCCGGATACACAAAGCGCCGTCATATCAGTGAGATCGCATCCTCGCGCCGGCGTGATTTGACATTTCGTCTTCTTTTGTCAAGTTCGTCAAATGGGCCCGCGTACCCGCATTCTCGACGCCGCGATGCTGGTGTTCCGCCGGCACGGCTTCCGCCGTTCGTCGATCGAGCAGGCGGCGGAGGCCGCCGGCCTGACGCGGCAGGCGCTCTACCACCACTTCAAATCCAAGGAAGCCCTGTTCCGCGCCGTCATCGAGCGGCTGCATGAGGACGCGCTCGCCGCCGAGATCGCGGCGGCCAGCGCTGCGGAAAAAGCCGGCGGCAGCCTTGCCGACATTCTCGTCGCGTCCGTCACCGCCAAGCTGGGGCAACTCGCCGCTTCGCTCGACGGCTCGCCCCATGTCGAAGAACTCTTTTCCGAACATCTCGTCCAGGCGCGCGACCTCTACCAGAAATACACGGCAGCCTATGCGGAGCAGCTTGCGGCGACGATTGTGCGCGTCTGCCGCAAGCAGGATCTCACCCTCAGCCCCGGCATGACGCCGCGCGATCTGGCGCGCTGTGTCGAGATGGCGGTCAACGGCACCAAGGCCGCCTACCCGGCGCTGCAGCCGGCCGGCGCCCTCCTGAAGGATCTCGAAATCATGCTGCGCACGCTGATCGCCGGCGCCCTCAGCCCGACGAAACCGCGCACGGCTCAACCAAAGCCAGCGAAGAAATCCGCCCGCAAACCTGGAGATCGCAAATGAGCACCATGACGATCAACGGCAAGCTCGCTTCCCTTCCCGACGATCCAGATGCGCTGCTGGTCGATGTCGTGCGCGACGCGCTCGACCTCACCGGCACCAAGCTCGTCTGCGGTGCCGGCGTCTGCGGCGCCTGCACGGTGCTGGTGGACGGTGAGCCCGCCGTGAGCTGCCTGATGCCGGCTCGATCAGCCGCGGATCGGAACGTGACCACGGTCGAGGGCATCGGCGCAGCAAAATTGCATCCGGTGCAGAAGGCCTTCATGGCACACGACGCCCTGCAATGCGGCTTCTGCACGCCGGGCTTCATCGTCGAGGCTGCTTCGTTTCACGATTCCTGGCGCGCGGCGAAGGGAACGGCGGTGCCCTCGCGCGAGGAAATCGGCGCGGCGCTATCGGGCCATCTTTGCCGCTGCGGCGCCTATGACGGCATCTTTCGTGCGGTGGCCGACGCCTGTGCCGGCCGCTTCGACGGCAACGACATCCTGCCGCCGCGCATGGAGGCACGCGACAAGGTCACGGGATCGGCGAAGTATACCGTCGACATCCAGCATGATGGCCAGCTCGAAGGCGTGATCCTGCGCTCGCCATTCGCACATGCGCGGATTGGCGAACTCGATCTCGCGCCCGCGCGCGCGATGCCGGGCGTCAGCGCCGCGATCCCGCTGCTCGGCGACGATCGCATCGTTCGCTATGTCGGCGAACCCATCGCAGCCGTCGCTGCCATCGATCGCAAGACGGCGCTCGCCGCCATCGCCGCGATCAAGGTCGTCAGCGAGCGCCTGCCCTCCACGATCGGACTCGATGAAGCGCGCAGGGCCGACGCGCCCGTCGTATTCGAAAAATCCGCGCGCAAGAAGGCCGGCAACGTCTCCGAAGGAGGCGGTGCGCCCGCCTCATGGAAAGGCAATGTCCGCGGACCGTCGGCGGCCTTCTCGAAGAAGCCGAGAAAGGTACGAAGCTGGGTCGACGGTGCGCGCGCGGCGAACAATCCATTGCTGGTGGAAGGCACCTTCCGCACCGGCACGCAACAGCATGCCTGCCTGGAGCCGCATGCGGCGGTGGCGCGCTTCGACGGCGACCGGCTCACCGTGCATGTGTCGACGCAGGCGGTGTTTCACGTGATGGAGCTGATCGCCAAGCGTTACAAGCTCGACCACGACAAGGTGCGCGTGATTGCCGACCATGTCGGCGGCGGCTTTGGTTCAAAGGCTGCGCTGGGCGTGGAAACGACCACCGCGATCGAACTGGCGCGCGAGGCCAGGGCGCCGGTGCGCGTCGCCTATGACCGGCACGAAGAGCTTTCGGTCACCGGCTATCGGCCGGCGACGGAAATGAAGATCGCGCTGCTGCCGTCCGAGCAGGGCGAATTGAAAGCGTTGTCGTTCACCGCGCATGCCGACACCGGCGCCGCGACCAATTCGACCATCGCCGCCCTCGCCCGCCTGATCTATCCGGCGGAAGCAAAAGAGCTCGCCGATTTCGACGTCATCAGCAATTTGCCGGCCGGCGCTCCCTTCCGCGGTCCTGGCGGCCCGCCGATGGCGTTTGCGCTGGAACAGGCAATCGACGAAGCGGCACTACGCATGAACGTCGATCCGATCGCGCTGCGCAAGCGCTGGGATCCCGATCCCAACCGCCAGCGACTCTATGATTGGGCCTCAAGCCTGGAGGTCTGGCGCAACCGCAAACCGCTCGCCGCGCAAAGCGGTCGTCATCGTCGCGGTGTCGGCGTCGCCACCGGTTACTGGCTTTATCTGTGGCAGCCCGGCTCGAAGGTCGAGGTGGCGGTGAAGGGCGGACGCCTGATCGCCAGCACCGCGACGCAGGATATCGGCACCGGCACCCGCACGGTGATCGCCAATACGCTCGCGCGCGAGTTCGGGCTGGAGCCGCATGAGGTCGAGGTCCGGATCGGCGATTCAAAACTGCCGGAAGGGCCGGGCTCCGGCGGCAGCCGGGTCACGGCGTCGGTGATCCCGCCGATGCTGCTTGCGATCGAGCAGTTGAAAGCCGCGATCCAGCAAAGCACAAAACGGCAGCCGGTCCCCGGCTCGAACGCGCCATGGCGCGAAATGCTCGCTTCATCGCCCGACCTCAGCGTTTCCAGCGTGCGGCCGGAAGACAGCAGGCCGACGGTGCCGGGCGTCCAGTCGCCGCTGAAGCAGGCCGGCTTCTTGGGCTGGATCTTCGGCTGGATGATGCGGCGCTTTTCCAACCTTGCGATCGGCGCGGGCGTGCCGAGTTCGGTGCAGGTCGTCGAGGTCGAAGTCGATACCTGGCTCGGCCATGTCCGCGTCGTCAAGGTTCACACCGGCATTGCGGTCGGCAAAATCGTGGCGCCGGCACTGGCGCACAGCCAGGCGGCCGGCGCTGTCATTCAAGGCATCGGCTACGCGCTTTATGAAGCACGCGAAGTCGATTCCCGCACCGGCGACGTGCTCAGCGGCGGCATGGAGGACTATCGCATTCCCGGGATCGCGGACACGCCCATCATCGACGTGCATTTCGACCAGGGTGGTTTCGATCACGTGCTCGGCGGCAGCGTCGGTATCGGCGAGGTCGCCACCGTGCCGACCTCGCCGGCGGTCGCCAACGCGATTCAAAATGCCACCGGCGTTCGGCTGACCGAAACGCCGATTCGTCCCGACCGTCTCGTCGCCGCACTCAAAGGGAGGGCCGCCGCATGACACCGATAGCCTCGACCGCCGCGCAAGCGGGCGAATTCCGCGCTGCCGGCACCGACCTCTCCGAGCGGCGCCGCAGCGGCGTCTCGACGGGACCCTTGATCGACATTTCAGCCGCGCCCGATACGATCGGAATGCATTGGAACGCCGACGGCAGTGTGCGCCTCGGCGCCTTCACCACCATTGCCGCCATCGCCGCCGACGCGCGCCTCGCTGCGGCCTATCCGGGCATCGCGGCCTCCGCGCAAGGCCTGGCGACGCCGCAGATCCGCCACCTCGCCACCCTCGGGGGCAATCTCGCGCAACGTTCGCGCTGCTGGTATTTTCGAAATCCGCATATCGCCTGCCTGAAGAAAGGCGGGGCGGATTGTCCGGCGCGATCGGGCAATCATCTCTATCACGTCGTCTTCGATCTCGGCCCTTGCGTGGCGCCGCATCCTTCGACGATGGCGACGGCGCTGCTTGCCTATGAGGCAAAGGTGACGACCGACCAGAGAAGTTCGCTGACGATCGGCGACCTCCTCGGCGACGGCTCCAACGGCACCGCCGACAATGCGCTGCAGCCGGGCGAGATGATCAAGAGCATCGAGCTTCCCGTCCCGCTGCAAGGCGAGCGCGCCCTGTACAAGCGCGCGATCAGCCGCACCCATGCCGAATGGCCGCTGGTCGAGATCTGCGCCCGCGCCGTGGTCAAGGACGGCACGTTCCAGTTCGTCCGCCTCGCCGCCGGCGGCATCGCCCCGGTGCCGCTACGGCTCGCGGCTGCGGAAGCGGCATTGCAGGGCAAGCCGGCCAACGCAGGGACCATCGCCGGCGCGGCCGAACAGGCGATTGCAGGCGCAAAGCCGCTGCCGATGACGGGCTACAAGCTCGATCTCTTGAAGGGCGTGGTGAGGGATTTGCTGGAACGGCTGGCGGCTTAAGTTCGTAGGATGGGTCGAGCGAAGCGATACCCATCAACGCACGAGCGATGGGTATCGCTTCGCTCGCCCCGTCCTGCAAGCCGCTACTTGCCGGCAGGCAGCTTGACCGGGATGTGGCGGGAGGTGCTTACCACGCGCGGGCTCCCGTCGGGGTTGCTGTGGCTCTTGATCGTTTCCAGGATCAAAATGAATTTTTCGGCAAGCATGTGCGTCGCCTCAATGGATGGTTGCTCTTTCCATTGGTCCGCGGCAATCGCCAGGAAATTCAATCAACTATTCGAGAGCGCGCCTTGCCGAGGTGATCGCTGGTCGGATCTCGTGATTTGTAGGATTGGCTGAGCTCTTGCGAACCTATCACCTCGCGAACGGAATCGATGGGTACCGCTTCGCTCCACCCATCCTACGCGTCTAATCCGCTACGAAGCCAAGAACGCTAATGATCCTCGAACTCGTCTTCCTCGTTGACCTTGCTTCTGCCCCCGAACCATCGCGAGATCGACTTCTTGGCTCCGAGCGACCCCGTCGGATAGGGCTCGCGTGAAGCATAGGGGTTACGCTGGGCGCGCGCGGCGACCTGTTCGCCCGACACCGCGGCCGGCTGGCAGATGGTGCGGCGCGAGGCGCGGCGCATCAGGTCGACGTGGATGTGATCCTCGTGGTGGGAGTTGGAGCCGGGCGCCAGCACGGTGTTGAACTGCTGACAGGCGCTTGCCTGCACGTCGCGCAAAAAGCCCTGCTCTTCCGGCATGCCGCGCCAACCGCCCTTGACCGTGATGCGGCGGCCGTCGGCGAGCGTGAAGGCCGCGATGTCGAGCGCGTTGCCGAACGCGTGCTCGGAAATATGAGCATGCGGATTGCCGTTCATGCCGCGGCAGGAATAGGCGGAGATCTGCTTGATCTCGACGACGCGCGCGCCGAGCCAGCGCATCGCCGCCGGCTGCACGGAATCGGTGAGCCAGCGGTCGAGCGCGGAGACGATCGGACACGCCAGCGTCGCCGCCGGCTTCATCGAGACCTGGCCGAAGGCGCTGACCGAATTACCTTGCGCGGGCCCGAGCCGCGGCGCGGCCGGTGATGGCGGATAGGATGGCGGCGAATACGGTGCAACAGACGGCGCGGTATAACGGCCCTGGGACGGATAGGAAGGCGGCGCCGCATAGCCGCCGCCGCGCGATGACGGCGCGCCTTCCGGCGGCAGATCGATGTCATCCTGCTGCGAGGCAACGCCCGGCGCGGAGAGCGAGATCGGCCCGTTCGACGGTGCCGCATAGTTCGGCTGGCGCGGCGCCGGTTCCGGATAGCTGCTGCCCGGATAATTTCCCGAATAGCTCTGCTGGGGCGGAGCTGCCGCCGGCGCACGGTTGATCGGCCAGCGCGGCTGATTGCCGATATTGCCCGGAGGCCGCAGGCTTTCGTCGGCAAAACCGAACGAGGTTATGTTTTCGCCGAGCGCCGCCACTTTCAGCGGGTATTCCGCACCGCACACGCCGGGACCGGAAATCGGGTCGATCCGGACCACTTCCGCGCTCTCCTTGACCGCGCCGGACTTCAGACAAGCGACTTCGGCCTCGGTACGCCACGGTTCGCGCTCGGCGGACTGAAAAAATCCGCGGCCACAACCCGCTAGCGAGACGAGGACGAAGGAGCCGACGAGATACAAACGAACTCCGCGCGTCATCGCCGCGCACGTTCAACTAATTTATTTAAAGACTCTTCAACATGTTGTTTTTACAAATTTTTTACCATGTTTATCGGCCGTTCGGCCGTGGCAAGCCCCTGGATGGACAGCAACGCTGACTTTTTTGGGCCGGGAACGCTTTGCTAACCTAAAGTGTTACTTGCGGGCACGACGTGAACCCAGGGAGCTTTCCCAATGGATTTCGTAAGTCCTCTCGTTAGCAGACTTGGCGTTGTAACAGCGTATGTTGCATTCGCTTTCGTCGCCGCGATTGTGCTTGGCGTTTTCTAGAACTACCCGTCCAGACAAGTGGACCCGAACGCCCGGTGACGCCGTCACCGGGCGTTTTCGTGGGCGCTACGAGCGCGGCGGCGCGGCGGACACCATCATCAGGCTGTCGGCGCGGCGCATGACGCGGCTCCAGTTGTTGCCGGAGCAGTAGAAGCGGAGAAACGCGCAGGCCTCGACGCGAAGCGTGTTGATCCCCTTCATCGACATCGTGCCGTAATAGGTCTCGCGACTGTCCTGGCTGTAGACGCTGCCGGTCCATTGCCGCTCGGTCTTCGGCTTCATGTTGACCAGGATTGCCTCGCCCTTCTCGGACGATGCACTGAGCGCGTAGCCGCACAGCGCGTCGCCGCATTTTGCGATCCGCACCGTTCCCTTGCCTTCGGTCTGCCAGTCGCCGATCGGCGAATCCGATGGCTCTTCCTCCGGCTGATGCGCGACGCGTTCAACCTGTTGCGCCGGCTGCGCGGTCTCGACCGGCTTCGCAACCGGCGGAGGCGGCGGCAATGGAATCGAAACCTGCTGAGCCGGCGGGGGAGCTGGCGGAGATGGCGGTGATGCTTCGACGATCTGGGTCGTTGATTCCGCCGTGGTGTAGACGGCCGGTGGCGCGGTGACGATGGTCTTGGACGGCGGCGTGGGCGGTGGCGGCGCGGGTGGCGAAACCGTCTGTGGCACAGGCGGCACGGGCTTCGCCGGCACCACGCCCACATCGCGATCGTCGCCATAGCGGTCGCGCCTGTGACGCCAGTTGAGGCTTCGGGAGACCGACGTCGAGGCGCACGACGCTGAGCGGCAATGCCTGGAGGATTCGATGTACACCCGGTGGCCACCGATGCTGAATGAAATCGAGCGGCCGGCGTGGGCCGAAGAACTGAGCAGCATCAGCACGGCGAGAAAACAAAACCATTTCATCGAAGCCTCCCGCGGGTGATCGCGGAAAAACTAGTCGCGGGGGACTTCAACGGGATGTGATTTGAATCACCGAGCCAACCTGCCGCTTCCAGGAGTCATGTGACGTACCGCACAGAACGTGCCCTCGCTCCCGCATAGGGTCTGCCCACGTTCACCGCCAGCGCTCACAGGCCGCTCAGGGAGGCCCTCATGAAGAAGCTCTACATCCTCGCCGCATTGTTGATGGCCACCACCTCGGCGCAGGCCGGCGGCATTACCTTCCAGGTCAACGGCGAGCGCATTCGCGTCGACGCGCCGCGCAACTGCAACGCCCTTTCCTGCATCAAGATCACCGCGCCCGGCTATAACGGCACGCTCGGCAATATCGACCTCAAGGGCATGGGCTCGAAGAGCAAGGACGACGATGACGTCGTGACGGCTGCGCCGGCGAAACCGGCGGCACCGGCTCCGGTTCAGGCGACTGCGCCGCAGCCCCCGGCTCCCGCTGCTGCGCCCGCACCTGCACAAGCAACCGTCGCGGCCGCTACCCCGGCACAAGCCGACGTCGCGCCGCCCGCTCCGCCCCCGCCCCCCGCACCGGTCGCTGCCGCGCCTGCACCGCAGCCGGCTCCCGTGGCCGCCGCGTCCGATCCGAACTCGCCGGTCGGCGTCTGGGCGACGGAAGAGAACAAGGGCAACGTGCGTATCGAGGAATGCGGCGCCAATATATGCGGCTATTCCGTCAACACCGGCGCAAGGATTCTGATCAACATGAAGCCACAGGGCAACAAATGGACCGGCCGGATACATGACCCCGACAGCGGCCGCAATTACGACTCGACGATCGCCCTGAAGGGCACCAACACGCTCAAGGTCCAGGGCTGCGCCTTCGGCGGCATGTTCTGCGGCGGCCAGACCTGGAAGCGCGTGAGCTGACTACCTCTTCCTGAAACTTCTTCTCCCTTCCTCCCTGAGACTTGGGCCCCGTGAGATTTCACGGGGCCCTCTTTATGTACGCTGTCGCGGATGGTTGAGCGTTCGTTAAGATGCTGCGCGACGAAACAAATCGCCTCCGCGACGAAATACTCTTCTTATCCCGACGAAAAAATCCCGAAACCGGGGCCACGTAGTTCTCCTCTCCAACGAGGCGCCACTTTCGGCGCGCAACTCGGTAGCGCGTTCTGCGCTGACACCATCCACAAGGGGGACATTCGATGGCTTTCACCGGTTCGACCATGCGCAATTGCAAGATGCTGATCGCGACCACGTTTGCGCTTGGCCTGCTGACCACGGCCGCCAACGCCTACACGCAGGAGCAGGAGCAGATGTGCACCGGCGATGCCATGCGGCTCTGCTCTTCCGAAATTCCCGATGTCGAGCGCGTCACCGCCTGCATGGTCCAGAAGCGCGCGCAGCTCAGCGATGGCTGCAAGGCCGTCTTCCGTTACGTGCCACCGGCCACCGCGACGCCCGTGAACTACGCGCCCACGGCAAAGCCTTCCAAGCCGCTCAACCTGACCTCGGTCAAGCGCGGCTGAATCATCCTCAGACGCCACGTCACAGCGCCACGCCCGCATACGCCGGGCGTGGCGTTGATCGTTTGCGGCGACAACAAGCGGCCATGTTCATCCCGCATTCAGCCCGGCCGCGCTGAAATCGCGGCCCCGCCGCCTGCCGTCTCCCGCCCACGGAAATATCCTGATGCCGCGCCATCTTTCCTTCGCGCTTGTGCTGCTGGCCGGCAGCACGATGATCGGCGCGACGGACGCTTTCGCGGCTGCTTCCGAACCGACGCAACTGGCGCAGGCTCAGACCGATCCTTCGCAGTCCGCTTCACCGGCGACACCGGCGCCCGATGCGTCCGCGCCCGCCACCGATGCGCAGGTGCCGGAGGAGCCGATCGGCAACGTCGCCACCGTGACCGGCAGCGCCAGCGTGATCCGCAACGACGCCACCACGCCGCTCAAGGTCAAGGACGACATCTACCTCAACGATATCGTGCAAACCGGCGCCAATGCGGCGCTCGGCATCACCTTCATCGACAACACCACTTTCAATCTCAGGGCCAACACCAAAATCACCATCGACAATTACGTCTATGAAGACGGCGGCAAGAGCAACGCGGCGATCTTCGACGTCGCCAAGGGTACCGCGGCATTCGTCGCCGCGTCGGTTGCGAAAACCGGCGACATGAAGATCACGACGCCAACGGCGACGCTTGGCATTCGCGGCACCACCGGTCTGGTCGAGGTGCCGGAGGGTGCTGCCGCCAACAAGCCGAACAATGTCGCGGTCAAGCTCTATCCCGACGCTGACGGGCGGGTCGGCCGCATTGAGGTCAATGACCGCGCCGGCGCGCGGCTCGGCTTTCTGACGCAGGGCGCGAGCGGCTTCACCATCCGCCCCGGCGCGGGCGGCGTGCGTTTTGCAGCGGTGCCGCTGGTTATTCCGCAAGCCGCGATGCTGCGCGACCAGGGCTTTGTGCGGCAGCTTCACTCGACGCAGAATCTCGGCCGGCAAGTCGTGTTCCAGCAGCGCGAATTCCGCCGCGCCAATCCCGGTTTCCTCAATCCGAACCGCCCGATCCGGCAGCTTCAGCCTGGCCGGCAGCGGCCGAATGGTCTGCCCGGACAAGTCAGGCCCGGACAGCAGCAGCCCGGTCAGTTGAACCGTCCCGGACAGCAACAACCCGGTCAGATCAGGCAGAACGGCCTGCCCGGACAACCCGGTCAACCGCCACTGCCGGCCGTGCCGAACCAGGGACAGCAGCCGCCTGGCCAGCTCAATCGTCCCGGACAGCCGCAAGCGCCGGGTCAATTGAACCGGCCCGGTCAGCAGCAGCCGGGCGCGCCGAACCGCCAGGGACAGCAGCAGCCACCTTCGCCGACACGGCCGGGCCTGCCGCCACGCGCAGGCCAGCAACAGCCGGCTTCGCCCAATCAACCGGGCCTGCCGCCCCGCGTCGGACAACCCACATCGCCGGGTGCTCCACCGGCCGGTTTGCCGCCACGCGTCGGACAACCGCAACAACCCTATGCGCCCGCGCAGCCCGGTGCGCCGCAGGGACGACCGCTGCCGAACCGGTTCGGCATTCCCGGACTGCAGCGTCCGCCCGGTGTTCAAGGTGCGCCCGCCGCGCCGCGACGGCCCGCGCCGCAACGGGGCAAACCGCCGCCGAGGGACCTGCGCTAGGGAAAGATTGAGTCAGGCCGCGCGCCGCAGCCAGTCCCGGACTCTCTCAAAGAAGTTTCTGAGCGACTGCTGTCGCGTTCGCATCTCGGCCGCGTCGACGGCCACCGGCTCTATCTCCGGAGCAAATGACGATGTGACAGCGGGCTGCGCTTCTTCAACGGATGCAGTGGCGGTCGCGTCCATCACCTCCGTCACCTCGTCCGGCTGCACAAGCTGCGGCGAGGGTTGATCGGGCAGCGGCGACGCAAGCGTGGGAGTGACCGCGGGAGGCACTGTCACGCCAGTCCGTCTCGTCCGGCGCTTTTCCGGCACCGGTTGTTTGACCCGCGCTTTGCGGGCATGCGCGGCCGCGGAGAGCGCAATCGGGCCTACATTTTCCAGAAACGCGCGCTCGTAACCACGCGAGAGCCGGTCGACGGCGTCGCCAAGCGGCAGCCAGTCCACGGCCCTCACATCCCGCATCAGCTCGTGAACCGCGTCACCGCGCGCTTCCATGCGCCAGTAATGCACGACCTTGGAGCCGCCGCGGGATTCGTAGACCAGCGTGCCCAAGAATTCGTGCACGGAAACGTCGTGCCCGGTTTCTTCCATCACCTCGCGTTCGGCCGCCGCGCGCGGCGTCTCGCCGTCGTCAAGCTTGCCCTTGGGCAGGACCCACTCATTGCGCTTGCGCAGGCGCACTACGGCGACCAGCGGCGTCTTCGCCTGCCGCAGCACAATACCTCCCGCCGCTAGCACAGGCGTTCGCGCCATCTCTCTCTTCCCGTGTTATCGCACCTAGCGAATCCGGTGCGACCGCGAGCTTATAAAGACATGAGCGCTGAGAATCGAGATCAAACCTGAGGTTTCTTCAACAACGGCTCGCCGGCGCGAATGCGTGTTCCCTCCGCGACACCGTCGGCGAACTCGAAACTCTCCGGCGCCAGCACGATGATGGTCGAGCCGTGCTCGAACCAGCCGAGCTCGTCGCCTTTCTTGACCCGCGCAAAGCAGGCGAAGTCCACCGGTCCCTTGCTCTGCGCGTTGAGCGTGACATCGAGGAAATGCAGGCGGATACTGGCTACCAGAATGGCGGCGACCGGCACCAGCGTCAGCGCCTCGCCGGTCGAAAGCCGCGAGCGCAGCACCGCGCGCTCGTTCTTGCAGAACAGACGCTCCACTCGCTTCAGCGCGATCGGATTGACGTTCCAGACATCGCCATGGATGAACGTCACCCTCTTGATGGTGGCGTCATAGGGCGCGTGAAAGCGATGATACATGCTCGACGTCAACCTGAGCGTCAGGAAGCGGCCGTTGCGGTGTTGCTCCACCAGCGCGGGATCGCCGAGCAGATCCAGCAGCGAATAAGGCGCGCCCTTGATCTGGAACAGCTCGGTATCGGCGATTTTGCCGAACGCGCCGATGATGCCGTCAGAAGGACTGGCCACGATGGCCGGGTCGGGATCCGCCGGCCGCAGCCCCGGGCGCAGCTCCCGCGTAAAGCAATCATGCAGGCTTTTGAATTCGGTCTTTTTGGCTTCCGACAGATCGAGATCGGAAAATAGCCGCCAGCACCCGATCGAGAAATCGCGCACCAACGGGTTCTCGATCTTGCTGAACCAACCCATGAAGCGTGTCAGCGCCGCCCGCGGGACGCGGTTGGTCAGCAGAAAATTGAGGTCCTCCTGCTGGGTGAAGCGGGCGATCAGGCCCCGGATTGTCATCAATCTGTCAGGTGGATTGGCTAGCGCTTCAGGCATGGATTCATCCCTTCCGATTCTTTCGCTGTCCGCCGCTGCGATCGCTAGCGCCGCGGCAGTCTTTCCCAAATTGCAGGCCCGGCTGGCGCTGTCGCGCGCCAAGCACCGTTCGCTGACCGGACATTCCAAAATGTCCAAAATGGTCGCGCGGCTGGTGCCGCATTACGAGTTCGACATCCACGATTTCTTCGCGTCCGACGGCGCGCCCGTTGACGTCGCCATGCAGCGCCAGGACGCTTTCTTCCGGCTCGCCTGCCTCTTTGAGGAGCGCTACGCCAAGGGTCGGAAGATGACGGCCGAGGCGGCCGAACACATCTCCGACCTTCAGTTCACGGAAACCTACCGGGTGCCGTTCCAGTACAGCCGGCTGGTGCGCGAAAATCTCGGCACCGGCGCGTTCATGGAATCCTCGGCCGGCGTCACCGTCACCGACGTCGACGGCAATGTGTTCTACGACCTGACCGGCTCCTACGGCGTCAATATTTTCGGCAACGACTTCTACAAGGAGTGCATCACGGAAGGCGAAAAGCGCGCCCATGCGCTCGGCCCCGTGCTCGGTCCCTATCATCCCGTCATCACCGACAACGTCCGCCGGCTGTGCGGGATTTCGGGACTCGACGAGGTCTCGTTCCACATGTCCGGCACCGAAGCGGTCATGCAGGCGGTGCGGCTGGCGCGTTACCACACCCGCCGCTCGCACCTGGTTCGCTTTGCCGGCGCCTATCACGGCTGGTGGGGCGACGTGCAGCCCGGCGTCGGCAATCCGGTTTCGCCGCACGAGACCTATACGCTGGCCGACATGTCGGAGCGGACGCTGCATGTGCTGCGCACACGCAAGGACATCGCCTGCGTGCTGGTCAATCCGCTGCAGGCGCTGCATCCGAACGCCAATGCTCCCGGCGATTCCGCCCTGGTCGACTCCTCGCGCAAGGGCGCGTTCGATCGCGCGGCCTACACCGAGTGGCTGAAAAAATTGCGCGAGGTTTGCACCGAGCGCGGCATCGTTCTCATCTTCGACGAGGTCTTCGTCGGCTTCCGTCTCGCCGCCGGCGGCGCCCAGGAATATTTCGGCGTTCGCGCCGACATGGTGACCTACGGCAAGAGCCTTGCCGGCGGCCTCCCCGTCGGCGTGGTGTGCGGCCGCAAGGAGTTGATGCGGCGCTTCCGCGACGATCGCCCCGCCGACGTCTGCTTCGCCCGCGGCACCTTCAATTCGCACCCCTACGTAATGACGGCGATGGACGAATTCCTCAGCCGCCTCGCCAGCCCGAACTTCAACGCGGTCTATCAGGGACTCGACGAGACCTGGGACGGCCGGGCCAAAACCTTGAACGAGCGGCTGGCCGCAAACGATCTGCCCGTCCGCGTCAGCAATCTCTCCTCGATCTGGACGGTGCAGTATACCGAGCCGTCCCGCTACAACTGGATGCTTCAATACTACCTGCGCGCCGAGGGGCTGGCCTTGAGCTGGGTCGGCACCGGCCGGTTGATCTTCAGCCTGAACTATACCGACGCTGACTTCAACGAAGTCGCCGACCGTTTCGTTACGGCGGCCGACAAGATGAAGCGCGACGGCTGGTGGTGGCATGAGGCTTCGCTGACCAACAAGGATATCAAGCGGCGGATTCTGAAAGAGATGCTTGCCAAACGATTTGGGCGCTAAGGGCGCGCTTCCGTTTGCAGTCATCGTCAGGCTGTCCCTTCGTCATTGCGAGGAGCGAAGCGACGAAGCAATCCACCTATCCCCGCGCGGAGAGGTGGATTGCTTCGCTTCGCTCGCAATGACGAACTGAGAGAGTTCGGAACACGCAGATAATTGCCTTTCGTCATGGCCGGGCTTGTCCCGGCCATCCACGTCTTTCTTGCTACTAACATTGCAGATTGCTGGCGCCCAAGAACGTGAATGCCCGGGACAAGCCCGGGCATGACGGTGACCATGTTCGGCCACTCACGCCGGCTTGACGTGCTTCTCCAGACCCGGGTCGATCAGCTCGCCCTTCATCAGAGCCAGCGGCGCCTTGTAGTACAGCTTGAGATCGCTGAAGGGATCGGTGAGGATCTTGGTCATCCAGACCAGGCCGGTCTCGACGTCGCGGATGAAGAACAGGTGCACGGTGCGGAACAACAGCCCGCCGATTCCGACCGCCAGCCACACCTTGGCCACCTGCCGCATGAAGTCGGCGTTCGAGGTCCAGGGCTCGACCAGGCCGAACAGCGTCGGGCTGAAATACAGCACCAGCGGCGACAGCGCCCAGATCGTCATCAGCACGACCTTGCGCTGCAGATTGTAGCCGACCTTGATCTCTTCCTTGTGCTCATGGGTCGCCTGGTTGACGTGGTCATAGCCCTTGGGCTCGAAGAAGAAGTGACCGGCCTGGCGCGTCGTCATCGAGACCAGCCAGCCGACCAGCGCCGACACCACGGGATCGAAGAACAGCATGACATAAGCGAACAGGAAGCTCGCGGCGCTGACGAAGTGCAGCGACTGGTTGATGCGGCTGTGGTGATAGTAGCGATGGTCATCCCAGCGCTGGGTTCGCAGTTCCTGCAGGAAGTTCTTGATCATTCTCTACCCCCTCGTTCTTTCGCGTGTGACGTTTATCGGGATTCGATGTCCGGCATGTGACATCATGAAGTTGACATGTGACTGTTCGCAGCGACGCGATGACGCAAGCAGCAACGCTTGCGTCAGGCCGCCGCGGCGACGTCGATTTTGCGGAAACGCACCAGCGAGAAATGCCCGAGCGGCGGCACCAGGCGGCGCTCCGCCAGCTCCATGCCACGCGCGCCGGCCAGCCACTGCGCATAGCGCGACCACGCGAACTCGGCGGTGCGGAAGCCGAGCGGGCGCACCACCGGCTGCAGCCGCTGCTCGATGAAGCGGCGCATGCCGGCATCCGCGCTGACGCGGGTGAGGATGATGAGCTCGCCGCCCGGCCGCAGCACGCGGGCGAATTCGTCGAGCGCCTTTTCCGGGTTCGGCACCGCCGTGACGACATATTGCGCCATTACCACGTCGAAGGAATCGTCCGGAAATTCGAGGTTTTCGGCGTCCATCACCGCGAGGCCCTCGACGTTCTTCAGGCCGAGTTCGTCGACGCGCTTTTTCGCCTTCTCCAGCATCGCTTCCGAAATATCGGTGCCGAAGATGCGCAAGTGCGGCGCGTATAGCGGCAGCGAAATGCCGGTGCCGACGCCGACCTCGAGCACGCGGCCGCCGATCTTGTTGGTCGCCGCAATCGCCGCCTTGCGGCCCTTGGAGAACACGCCTCCGAACACCAGGTCATAAACTGGCGCCCAGCGGTCATAGGCCTGCTCGACCGTTTCGCGGTCGAAATCGAGCGGCCTCGTGCCGTCAAGCTTGATGATGTCTGCCATGATTGTCCTGCCTTCTCGTCTTACGCATATGACTGGTTTGATGGTCGAACGTTCGCAGCCCTACCCCTGCACGGCGCTGGTCGCGGGCGCCCGGCGCACCGGCCGCAGCGCGCGGCTCGGCTGCAACGCGGTCAGATTGCCGATGAACTGCCGCGCGCTGTTTTCCCAGGAGCGCGAAAGCGCAAAATTCCGGCAGGCCTCGCGCGACATCGTCAGCGCGCGCAGGCACGCGCTGCGCAGGTCGGTGTCGATTGCACCGATCGGATGATCGGCAATGACATCCTTCGGACCGGTAACGGGGAATGCAGCAACCGGCGTGCCGCACGCCAAGGCTTCGAGCTGCACGACGCCGAACGTATCGGTGAGGCTCGGAAACACGAAGACGTCGGCGGCGGCGAGATGCGCGGTCAGGTCCGCGCCCTTCTTCTCGCCAAGGAAGATCGCGTCGGGGAATTGCTTTGCGAGTTGCGCCCTCTGCGGCCCGTCGCCGACAACTACTTTCGATCCCGGCAGGTCGAGCGACAGGAACGCCTCGAGATTCTTTTCCACCGCGACACGGCCCATGGTCATGAAGATCGGCCGCGGCAGGTCGAGCGTCGCAGGTGCATGCGGATTGAACAGTTCGGTGTCGACGCCGCGCGTCCAGAAGCCGAGCTTGCGGAAACCCCGCGCAGCAAGCTCCTGTCGCAGCGAATCGGTTGCGACCATGGTCGTGGAGGCCGCAGCATGAAACCGCTGCAACACTGCATATCCGACAGCGACCGGGAGACCGATGCGGACGGCGATGTATTCAGGAAAACGCGTCGTGTAGGACGTGGTGAACGCAAGCTTGCGGCGGCGGCAATAGGCCCGCACCATCCAGCCGATCGGCCCTTCGGTTGCGATATGGATGGCGTCGGGCGCGGCCTCCTCGATCCGCCGCGCGATCTCGCGCCGGCTCGGCAGCGCGATGCGCAACCCCGGATAGGTTGGCAGCGCCATCGAGGGAAACCCGTCCGGGGTCAGGAAGCTGATGTCGGCATCGAGCGTTGCGGCGCTGCGCGCCAGCGACGTCAGCGTGCGGACGACGCCGTTCACCTGTGGATGCCACGCATCCGTCGCAATCAAGATCTTCATGGCTCGAATCCGAGATTAACGATTCTCAAATCCGACGTTGGGACATGGATATTTCAGGCGTATGACGTCATCGTTCTGTAAGGTTGTTTTTTAAACCCATCTCCACGGATTTCAGGTAACGTGACAGAATGATGTCAGACCCGAACGACAATTCCGCACGATCCCGCCGCCGGCGAAAGCAGAAGAGCTACGCGCTGCTGATCCTTGCCGCGGGCATGCTCGCATTCGGCGTCGCTGCCGGCACGCTGTATTACGTGCTGCGGCCGACCACGTTGCGGATCGCGGTCGGTCCCGCCGGCAGCGATGACCAGAAACTGGTCCAGTTGATGGCGCAGACGTTCGCACGCGAGGGAAGCTCGGTGCGGCTGTCGTTGGTCACGACGGAAGGAGCGGCGGAAAGCATCGCGTTGTTCAGGGACGGCAAGGCCGATCTGGCGGTGGCGCGCGGCGACCTGAACCTGCCGGAGAATGCCGAGTCGGTCGCCATCCTTCGCAAGAATGTCGTCGTGCTGTGGGCGCCTTCCGGCCTTCCCGCCAAGGGCTCGAAGAAGCAGGCCACACCCAAGATCAAGAGTCTCGAAGAACTCGCCGGCCACCGCGTCGGCGTGATCGGGAGGACGCAGGCCAATGTCACACTGCTGCGCAGTATTCTGAAAGAGTCCGGCATCAATCCCGACAAGGTCACAATCAGCCAGTTCGCCACCGACAAGATCGGCGAGATGGCGAAAGATCAGTCGGTCGACGCATTCATGGCGGTCGGCCCGCTCAAGAGCAAGATCACGGTGGACGCGATCGCGGCAACGGCGACCGCCCGCGGCGAGCCGAAGTTCCTGCCGATCGACGTCGCCGACGCGATCGCGAAGAAGAACCCGATCTACGAATCCGAGGAAATTCCCGCCAGCATCTTCGGTTCATCGCCGCAGCGGCCGGAAGACAAGGTCGATACCGTTGCCGTCAACCACCTGATCATCGCGCCAAAGTCGTTGTCGGACACTGCGGTGGCCGCCTTCGCCCGCCAGCTCTTCACCAACCGCCAGCAACTGGCGCGTGAACTGCCGACCGCCTCGCAGATCGAAAAGCCCGATACCGACAAGGACGCTGCGTTACCGGCGCATGCCGGCGCGGCCGCCTATATCGACGGCAACGAGCGAACGTTCCTCGAAAAATACACCGACTACATCTGGTTCGCGGTCCTGATCGTCTCGGGCCTGGGCTCGGTGGGCGCATGGTTCAAGCATTACTGGAACAAGGACGAGCGCGAGCAATACATCGCGCATCGCGATCATCTGCTGGAGCTGATTGCGAAGGTGAGAAAGGCCGAGACGCCGGAAGAGCTGGCAGACATGCAAAATGCGGCCGACGGCATGTTGCGCGAAACCCTCGATTGCTATGACGACGGCACCGTCGAGGAAAGCGATCTGTCGGTGATCGCTCTCGCGCTCGAACAATTCCATCATGCCGTCACCGACCGCCGCGCAGTGCTCGGCGCGGGCTCGGCCGACATGCCGCGCATGCGCGCGAGCTAGCCGCGAACGATGCTCTCGCGCGCATTGTACCTGCTGCCGCTCGGCATGTCGAAGGCGCTCTATGCCGGCACCACGAGCCTGTTCTTCACGGTCGGCAATCTCCCGAAGGCCGCCCATGGCTCGTGCTCGCCACGCCCTCGAAGAGCCTGTGGATGCTGCCTTCTGCGCACCGGCCGTGCCTGTGGGCGTCTGGGCCGGATGGCGGCTGCACGAGCGCCTCGACCAGCGCGCGCTCTACCGCGCAGTTTACGGAATTCTGGTCGTCACCGCGGCAAAACTGTTGTGGGATGAGCTGGCCGGATACATCAGGGCCTAGATACCGAATGCACGCGCTTCTGACCAACTGCCAATTGCACAGCGTTCAACCTCTGGCCCTCGGCCAAGAATTGTGACGCCGCCACCGATTGCGAACGCAGTTCGTCCCGCTGGTTGGCGTCAGCGCCAATGGCGGCGGTGATAACGATGGCTCCAGGAGTGCCGATATCCCGATCGTTGCCAGCCATAGCTCGTGTAGGGATTACCCCGCCCATAGTTCTGGCAATTTGAGTTCGGATAGAACTGGGCGCACTTGCCCGGATTGGTAATGACGTGCTGCGCCGATGCCGGATTGGCAGGAACGAATAGGAGCAGCAAGGCAACGGCACCAAATAAAATCGTTGATCTCGTCATGGCGGTCTCGCTTATCTCTGGACTGCAACGCCAACGGCGCCGGGTCCCATGAGTTCCTTTTTGACCCCATTGAAAGCTCGGACCAGGCGCGTGCCTGGTGCGCCCTCCCGCCGCCAACGAAACCTTAACGAAACAATTCCCTAACGCCACGAAACCATTTTGGCGATTTCGTGCAAATGTCCTGAAACGGTTCATCGGTACAGGTTTCCCCAACGACGCGCCGAGAACGGCGCGACAGGAATTTAAAACAGGGGCGACCAATGTTTAATTCATTCAGGCTGAACACCCGCTTTGCTGCCGCCACTCTGGGCGCACTCGTGATCGGCGCCACCGCATTTTCCGCACCCGCCACTGCTGCTCCGCTGCCGCTGTTTCCGTTCTTCCTGCCGCAGATCGAGGCGGCCCCGCCGCCGGTCGCGGCTGCGCCCCGGGATGAAGACGACCGTTCGGTCGAGCTGCCGGCCCGTCTGCGCCGCCAGGTCGTGAACTACTATACCCGCGAGGCGCCAGGCACGATCATCATCGATACGCCGAACACCTATCTCTATCTCGTGCTCGGCAACGGCCAGGCGATGCGCTACGGCATCGGCATCGGCCGCGACGGCTTCACCTGGTCGGGCACCCAGACGATTACCCGCAAGGCGGAATGGCCGACCTGGACCCCGCCCCCGGAAATGATCGCCCGCCAGCCCTATCTGCCGCGCCACATGGCCGGCGGCCCCGGCAACCCGCTCGGCGCCCGCGCGATGTATCTCGGCGGCACCATCTATCGCATCCACGGCACCAACGCGCCGGAGACGATCGGAACCCGCGTTTCTTCGGGCTGCCTGCGCCTCACCAATGAGGACGTCAAGGACCTCTATTCGCGGGTGAACGTCGGCACCAAGGTGATCGTGCTGCCGATGACCGATCGCCGTGCCGATCTCGGCCGCATCATCCGCTGAACCATTAGCGTTTCTTAATATGAAAAGCGGCCCCGGCATTTGCCGGGGCCGCTTTGTATTGATCTAGGGCGTGTACGCACAAATTGCGTTGGTCCGGCAATCGCTGGTCTGCTTTGCCCCCGAAAGCGACCAATAGCAGAGATCTCGATCTGTCCGCTGAGTGCCCAACAGCGGAGTGATGCTTACCGTCGTAGAACCAAGCCGCTGGCAGTGTAGCAGCCTATATCGGAGCTTGCGAAAACTAACAGGCGGACGTGATTCGCTCGCGCACGCATTGCAGTGGATGCTTATGCTGGCGTGCCAGGTCAAGTACCTCGGTCACCTTCGCGTCAGCGACGTGGTGGGGATAGATACCGCACGCACCGACACCCGCATTATGGATCTCAAGCGTGATCCGAGTGGCGGTCTCGCGGTCCTTACCGAATACCCACTCCAATACGTAAGCCACGAACTCCATCGGAGTGTAGTCGTCATTCAGGAGCCGTACTTCGCTTAATAGTCCCGAGGCTAGGTCCGAGATGCTGTGACGTTCGGTTTCTTTCGTCTCCATCCGTTTCGGCGCGGCGTGGTCGCCATTCTGGTGTAGTACAAGTCCATCCACCGCGCCCTCAGGATTACGCTTAAAGGTCATGCTGATTCCGGCGACCCTGGCGAAAAACTCGTTGGGCGCGGACGGGAAAATGGGGATCGCATCTTGTCCGATCGCCTGGGTATAAAGCCTGTCGTTCATCCGGAACACCTTCAGCGGGAAATTGTCGGCAAGCTTGTAGATTCCTACATATTCATCAAGCGACGCACTGGGCAGAACAGTCGCCTTATATGCAGGCGCAAGCGGCGCATCCGCGTCGAGCGTGGCGAAACCCAGATCATCAGGGTCCGCGGACGTGTTAGTGAGGATGATAACGCCCCGTTCCCGATTAGCTGTGAAACCGAGAAAGCTTCTGTACCCGCCAGTCCCGCCGTTGTGCCAGACGATCCCTTTATCGGTCGTCACCCAGGCCAGGCCGACGCGTATAGTTTTTGCCATGTCGCTGCGCGGCCGTTGCGCGAAGTTCATCGCGGCGGCCAATGGCGACTGACCGATGCCCATATTGGCCTTCAGATAGCGCAGCATGTCATTAGCCGTGGATCGGAGGGCGCCCGCGCCTGCTAATGCGTCGAGGTCCCAGTTCTTCGCCGCTTTGCCCGTATCGTCGTGACCGGGAGCGAGATGGGCGCGCATTGCGTCGGTGAACGCCGTACCGCTCATCGTCATGCCGAGCGGCTTCAGAATTTCGTCGTTGGTTAGGGTGCCATACGTCGTGGGCACAAATTGCGCAAGCGCATGGCCCAGGAGCCCGAACCCCAGATTGGAGTATTCGTAGGAGGCCCCTGGATCGCGCGGCAGTTGGTATCCCGCAAGAAACACCTTCAGCTTCGCCGCATCGTAGTCGGCATAGGGATTGGCTGGGTCGTTCGGCGTGAAGTTAGACGGCATCCGCGGCAAGCCGGAGTGATGCGTGGCAAGATCGCCGAGCGTAATTTCTTTGTCACCGCCGGACGGGATTTTGAAGTCCGCCAGAAGTCGTGCCACCGGCGTGTCGAGCATCAAGCGCCCTGAGAGCACTGCCTGTGCCAAGAGTGTGGCTGTGAAGGTCTTTGTTATCGAACCAATTTCATAAACCGTCTCGCCATCGGGCGCCTTGCCATCATGGAGCTTGCCGAAGGCCACAACCTCGCTCTTGTCACCATCCACGACGCCGAACACCAGCGTCGGGTAGGTGCCCGCCGCAATCCGTTCCTGCGCGGCCTTTTCGACGCGATCGGGTAGAGGTCCTGCGTTCGCCGACGTGCTCGTCATGAAGCATAATCCAAAAAACAACCGCGATCCGTCATGAAGGCACGCGCCATAGAGAAAAACAAGTTTCGTGGCTGATGAATATAGCGAAGAAAAACGAGTCATAATGTCTGGCACGTCCGAAGCTGTCCGCTCATTGTTCCGGCGAGGAAGAACTACCAGATGCAAAAAGCTGGTGCTGTCGCAGAGCGACTAGTCTATGTCCGCTTTGGAGCGCATCCCGGCCTCAGCGCCGCGCTTTTTGTGCTCAAACATGTCGCTTTGGGTCAAAAGCGTCGTTCTAGTCGCCGCTAGTCACATCCGGTCTGCTCCGATGGACGGACGATTGGGGGCCCGCCCATGGGCAATCGCGTGAGGTTGATCCCTGGGGCGGTCCAATCGCATACCGCCCAATTTTCATATGTGCTACCTAGTTCGGTAGCAAGATGATCAGGAGAGCCGATCATGACTGACGATCAGATCAATCTCGTCGTTCAGCACCTTTGCGAGCAATTGCACTTGGCGCTCCGATTGAAGGACAGCGAGGCGCATCCACCAAACGCCAAGGATATTGGATTTGACCCTGCCTCTGTAAGAACTGTATTGCTGACCGCGTTGCGTTCGGCGGGTGTCACGATCCACCACGAGGCAGCCGGGGCGAGCGAAGAGCCGCCGTGGTCCTGAACGCAAAACGCGGGACAGAAGCCCCGCGCCAATGTCTCAGTCGGCTCACAAGCGGAAATACTCACACTGAGCAGATGTGGTCGCTTTACCCCTAGGAGCGGACATCCGATCTGCGCATTCATGTGTACACGCCCTAATGCAGCCTTATTGCGCAGTGGCGTCCCCCTCGCCGCCCCTGTAAGTTGTTCTGGGGCGTTTCAATGGGAACCGGGGGCACGATGCGTCTGCCGATGCATCTGAGGACGATTTCGATCGCGCTTGTGGTCGTCGTCGTCTCGTTTGCCGCAAGCCTGAAGCTCATGGACGTCGTCGCGCCGCGCGCCACGAACCGCCCGCCGCCGCTCGCCGAATTACCGCCGCTGCCGCCGGCGCCGCGCGCGTCCACCGTGATGGCGCCGATTGCAGTGACGCTGTCGGCAATCCGTGACGCCGCCGACCGCGGCGCGCCGCGCTCTTTCGCGGGCAAGGCCGACAATCCGATCTCGCAGATCCTGCAGAACGCCGATATCGGCTGGACCGCGTCGCGAGGGCCGATCAGCGCGACCGGAGCGCCGGACGTGCTGTCGCTGGCGACGCCGCTGACCGGCACACTGAACGTCACCGGCTCGCTGTCGGCAAAGGCAACCGGGGCGGTCGGCGAGGCGCTCGGCGGCCTGCTCGGCGGCAACGTCGCCAAGCAGATCGGCAGCGTGAACATCAAGAACCTCAACGCCAGCGCCGAGTTCAAGGGCAACGTCGTCATCACCTCGCGGCCGAAGATCGCCGCCAACTGGCGCATCGAGCCGAATTTGGCGGCGCAGGTCAATCTCGGCGACACCAGCCTCACGGTGGCCGGCGCGCGCGTCAACGTGCCGGCGCAGGTGAAGCCGTTGATCGACCAGAACGTCGCCGAGCAGATCGCGCTGGTGCAGACGCGCCTGCAGAACGATCCGACCTTCGAACGGAACGCGCGGGTGCAATGGGCCAAGGCCTGCCGCTCGATCCCGCTACAAGGCACGACAGCCGGATCGACCATGCCGACGCTGTGGCTGGAATTGCGCCCCACACGGGCAATCGCCGCGCAGCCGCGCATCGATACGGCGAATCTGACGCTGACGCTCGGCATCGAGGCGGAGACCCGCATCACGCCTGCCGAGACCAAGCCGTCCTGCCCGTTCCCCGCCACCATCGCCATCGTGCCGCCGACGCCGGGACGCGTCGCCATCGGCGTGCCCATGGACATGCCCTTCACCGAGATCAACAAGATCGTGGAGGCGCAGTTCGCTGGAAAGACGTTTCCGGAAGACAGTTCGGGCGCGGTCGACGTCACGGTCAAGCGCGCCAGCGTGGCCGCATCCGGCAACCGTCTGCTGATTTCACTGCTGGTGAACGCCAGGGAGAAAAAGAGCTTCTTTGGCCTCGCCGGTGAAGCCAATGTGCACATCTGGGGGAAGCCGGTGCTCGATCAGGCCGAACAGACACTTCGGCTGGCCGATATCGAGCTCGCCGTCGAGTCCGAAGCCGCCTTCGGGCCGCTTGGCGCCGCGGCGCGCGCGGCGATCCCGCACATGCAGAAGACGCTGGCGGAAAAAGCTGTCGTCGACCTCAAGCCGTTCGCGAGCAATGCGCAAAAGAAGATTGCCGCCGTCATCGCAGACCTCCAGAAGAACGAGGACGGCCTGCGCGTCTCGGCCGAGATCAGCAAGCTGCGGCTTGCCGACATCGCCTTCGATTCCAAAACGCTGCGCGTGATCGCGGAAGCCGAAGGCGCGATCAACGTCTATGTGAGCGCGCTGCCGGCGTTGTGACGCAGCGACCATCACACCATCGCGTGAGGAGGTGACAGCGGGCCGCCGCGGCCCCCATGACGGGTTCCGCGCGAGCGACGGCACTGGACCTTTATGCCGTTCCTATAACGCCGGCCAAACACTGCTCTCGATTTTATATACCGGAAGGCCGATCTCTTCCGCGCGGTCTAGAACCGCGATCGACGGAATGGAGAACGAGTCGTGCGTGCGCAGGCTGTTGTTCAGGCCGCGGCGTCCTTCTGCGGACTGGATGTCGAGCAAGTCCACGCGCGTGGCCGCACTGCTCGGTGTCCTCTTGAAGATCAGCGTTGCGGTCAACGCACTGACAATCATCGCCGATGGCAGCAGGCCATAATCGTGACAGGAGATGTCCCGGCTGCGCCATTTCAAAGCGGGAGTTGAGCCGGTGACCAGCATTGAATCGAAACTGCAGCAGGACGTCACCCAGGGGCCCGATGCCGGTCTCCTTTTAGGCCCGGCAGCGTCTGAGGTGGCGCGCTACCTTGCTTCAATCGCAATGACCGCCCTCGCAACCGTCGTGGCTGTCGGTGTCGACAGCAAGTTGACGATTCCCAACCTGTCCCTCGTGTTTGTCGTGCCAGTTATCGTGGCGGGTGTCACCCTTGGCTTGGGTCCATCGCTCTGCTCGGCGGTGCTTGGCGCGCTGGCCTTCAATTTCTTTCTTACTGAGCCGCGCTATTCACTCGCCGTTGATGACGCGGCAAACATCTGGGCGATTGGGCTGCTGTTTGTCGTCGGGCTCATCGTCAGCGGCGTTGCCTTCACTTCTCACCAGAGGGCCGCCGAGGCTGAACGGTTGAAAAGGCAGGTAAGTGTGCTGCAAGGCTACTGCCGCGACATTGCCGCAGCCGGCGGCACGAAGGCGGTCGTCTCGATCACTTCCAAGGCACTTGCTGCACTCTTCCAGGTTCCTGTCGCCGTGATGCTTGTTACGGAAGGCAGGGTGGTTCTGCTCGATCAGGTCGGTGACGTGGAGCCGCAAGAAGCCGACCTGGAAGTGGCACGATCTGCTGTTGCGACCGGAACGGTGATGCGCAGCGGCGTCTACCCGAATCTCGCTTCGCGCTTTGACTTTTGGCCGGTGAAAACGGCAGCAGCTCAAAATGCCGTCATCGGACTTGCATTCGATCCGGACGAGCCTCCCTCGAAGCCAGAGGCCCTCGTCGACGTCATTGCGCGTGTCCTGGCCCTGACGCTTGAGCACCAACATGCTGAGGGTCTCGGCAGAAACCAGCAATAGCGGCTCGCCGCCATCGCCTTCGATTCCAATACGCTGCGCGTGATCGCGGAAGCCGAAGGCGCTATCAATGTCCACGTGAGCACGCTTGCCGGTGCTGTAGGCGGCCTGCAGCGCAGCTCCCGCGCCGTCATTGTAAAGCGCAACGAAGCAATCCGCGTTTCCCCGCGAGGAGAGATGGATTGCTTCGTCGCTTCGCTCCCTTGCGCAAACGCCTCGCGTTTGTCGCAGGCAATGACGGTTCACCGCGCAAGAGCGCCGACGCCGACTACGACCCTTCGAACTTGAACGAGACCTTCACCTTGGCGCGGTAGGCTTCGACCTTGCCGCTGGTGTCCAGTTGAAGATCGAGCTGCACGATCTCGGCGACGCGCAGATCGCGCAGCGATTCTCCGGCGCGGCTGACCGCAGCCGCCGCGGCCTTCTCCCAGGAATCCTTGCTGGTGCCGATCAGCTCGATGACCTTGTAGACACTCTCAGCCATGTCGTCCTCCCGTTGATGCAAAGGTCGATGGAAGGCAGGAGGCAGGTGCTCCTGCCGCGCTTGCAACCTAACATCGGGACGCCGACGCCGATAGGATGCGCCGCACCATGCACGAGGGGTACTTGCAAAACAAAATGGCCGGGCGGCATCACGCCGTCCGGCCATTTTGAGGAAGCTTGCGGTTTTTGAGGCCGCGGCGTTACTCGGTCGTATACTTGAACTCCGGCATCGCCTTCAGCTGATCCTTTGTTGCACTGAGCGTGGCGTGATCCGGATACCACGGATTCTTCTTCACGGCCGGCGCAGCAGGCGCGGTCGCCGCACCCGTCGTCGTGCCCGTGCCGGTCGCAGGCCTTGCGCCGCCGGTCGCAGGCTGGGTCGAGGCGCCGGTATAGGCGATCGGCTCCTCGACGAACTTCACCTTGTCCATCGGCACCGCGACGAGATGCTCACCGACGCCGAGGAAGCCACCGACGCCGATCACCACGGCTTTGATATCGCCGTTCTTGTCGGTCAGGAGATCGTTGATCGATCCGAGGCTTTCGTTGCTGTCGTTATACACGTTCAGGCCAACCAGCTTCGAGGTCCGCCAGTTGCCCTTGAACGACGAGGTATCGGACGCAGCCGCAGGCGCGGCGGTGGTTGCTTTATCCGTCGTTGCCGACGGAGCTTGCGCAAACGCAACACTCGCCAGCAGCGCGGAGGCCGCGATGCCGGCAACGGCATATTTGGTCAACATATCCGTTCTCCTCAGTTCAGAAACGCTTTGAGGAAAACCCGGCACATTAACAAGTGTTCCATATATATTACGCGGGAACACTCGCTTTGCGTGCGTCAGAAGCCGCCCCAGTAAGGCGGCATGCCGTAATAGCGATGCAGCTCTGCTTCCTTAGCGCGATCGCCCCAGTCGAAATCCATGTCCGCACGGAATGACGGCGCGCGCCTCAGCTCCTCATCGTCGATATCGAGTTCGTAGGCTTCGAACCTGGTGTTGTAGCGCAGCCGTCCCCAAGGCAACGGGATCAGATTGGCTCCGATGCCGAGAAAGCCGCCGAAACTCAGGATAGCATAGGATACTTTGCCGGTGACCTTGTCGATCATCAGCCGTTCTGATGTGGCCAATCGTATCCCCGTTCGGCCGGCGCACCGCGGTCCCCTCGACACGGTCGCTTGCGATCAACGGATGCGGCTTGGCCATGACGTCGCTTGCCATTGAACCCTCCACACATCTGTATAGAAACCAACGTTGCACTGCGTGAGCAGTTCCGCCGCCGAAATGAGACAACCATCCTTCCCTTTCGGAAAGGCTGGACAGGCCGACGCGGGAAGAACGTCAGCTCTGGAAGTCGATCAGAAGCGCCGAGTAACCTGGCCGGCAATCAAATCGTCGATCTTGGATTTGAGCTCGTCGGGCGAGGGCCGCGTGCCGCTGGCCTGGGCGCTGGCGCGGCTCGCCTGCATGGCGGAATCGATATCGGTCAGCGCCGCCGACAACGCGTCCTGATCGGACGAACTGATGGCGCCGGATTTAACTTCGGACAACAACTCGTTCCGCAACATCTGCAGGGGCGACTGACGGGTATTGATGGAGGCCGCCGAAATCGAGGTCATGATAGCTCCAGGGATGGGTCAGGTGATTCGGTTACTCGCGGGAACGCATCGGACGCGGCGAACGTAGGGCTCGCGCTCTTAACGAGGTCTCTTCAGCGCGCCCCTCGCCTGTTGCCCGGTATTGCCCGGGGCCATCCAGAAACATCCGGAAACAAAAATCCTTCGCCCACACGCCCGAATCACCGACAAAAGGTCGGAATGGCCCAGGCAATCCCAACATCCTCGTCGTCGAGGACGACCGCGAAACGCGGACGCTGATTGCAAAATACCTGCGCAATAACGCCTGCAACGTGAGGACGGCTGTCGATGGCCGCGAGATGGCGCGCGCCATGACCGACCGCCGGGTCGATCTGTTGATCCTCGACGTCATGCTGCCCGGCGAGGACGGTCTCACCCCTCTGCCGCAAGGTGCGCGCGGAATCACAGACGCCGATCGAGGACGATGATCCCGGCATTTCGGATGCGCAGAAGCAAAACATGCTGGAGCCGTTCGTGCGCGGCGACGACGCTCGCAACATGGATGAGGCGGCGGGCTTCGGCCTCGGCCTGTCGATTACGAACGCCATTGTGCTGGCGCATGGCGGGACGCTGTCGCTGCACGACCGGCCGCCGCACGGGCTGGTGGTGCGCATGCAATTGCCGACACGTCAGAACGGCGGCCGCGCCGCGGCCTAGTTCATCGCGTCAGGCAGCCAGCGCGTCGGGATCGGCTTCCTCGTAGATGGCGATCGCCTCGAAGCGATAGTCGCAGGCGCGGCAGAACCAGAGAAAGGAGGTGCGGCCTTGACTGCTCTCGACCCAATCGGGTCTCGGAATCGGCTTGCCGCACTGGGCGCAGGGATTTCCGCGAGGCAGATAGCTGGTGTCAAGTCGAGCCATGGCGCATCTCCCTAGATTTCGGACGCCGTAACGACGTCTCGCTTTTTGAAATTTCGTTGAATGGGACAGGTTTGCTGTCGGAATGAATTGATTGGGTATTTCGTCGCGGCGTCTTCTTTACACCTTGACTGCGACTTTTGCACGACATTCCTCGCGCGTCCGCATGACGCAGATTCGCGTCGACAGACGCGATGCATCGCACGCACAACGTTAACGTCACGTGAGCCGCGTTCGTTAACACATGCCTCCGCGCAGAGATCTCGCCGCGATGTCGTCCGCTTTTTGCCACATCTTGGCCCGCACATGGAACTAACCGGAAGCATCAATCGTTCACGCGTCCATCCGCCGAGATCGTTTTTATGAAAAGTTTTCCGAAATTCGTCTGGCTCGCGGCCACCGCGGCGCTGTTCGTTTCATCGGCCGCAATCGCGCAGAGCCGCGTGCAATATGAAAGCATGGTCGCATCGCACGCAGCCGCCAACAACGTGCCGGAAGCGCTGGTGCATCGCGTGATCGTGCGCGAGAGCAAATATCATCCGAACCTGGTCGGGCGCGGCGGCACCATCGGGTTGATGCAGATCAAGCTGCCGACCGCGCGCGGCCTCGGCTACACCGGCGATGCCGCGGGCCTGCGCGATCCCAGCACTAACCTCGCCTGGGGCATCAAATACCTTGCCGGCGCCTACCGCGCCGCGGGCGGCGACCACAGCCGAGCCGTGCGCTATTATGCGAGCGGCTATTACTACGCTGCAAAGCGCCAGCGCCAGGAACGGCCGCTGCAAATCGCGCCGGTCCTCGCAAGTGATGCACCGCCGAAAATCGTCGCCGCGCCGGTCGCGACGGCCAGAACGCCCGCCGACGCCAACGCGCTGCAGACGGCAAAATAGCTAAGTCTCGTGTCCCGGGCGCGGGGCAGCGCGTTTGCGCTGCTCCGCAAAACCGGGACCCAATGCCAGCCGTCCGAGACCCCAGCTCAGCAGCGCACCGCTGCTGCACTGCGCTGGGTCCGGGCGCGATAGCGGGGCAGGTTCCCGTACGGCCGCGTTGACACCTCCACCCAACCGCCTACATTAGACCTGTTCCGAGGGGTGCTCCGTGAGGAGCTGAGATACCGCAAACTTTGGGCCGAACAGCCCAAGACCGCGGTGACCCTTTGAACCTGATCCGGGTCATGCCGGCGAAGGGACAGGGATGTACCAGAAGTCAGATCTGCGCGGGGATTCTCCCGTTTCCATCATCGGCGCGGGCATTGCCGGCGCATGGCAGGCCTTGCTGTTCGCCCAGGCCGGCCACGCCGTCACTCTGTACGAGCGCAGTGACGCCGCTATGACGCTTTCCACCAGCCACTGGGCCGGCGGCATGCTGGCGCCCTGGTGCGAGGCCGAGACCTCCGAGCCCGTGATCGGCCGGCTCGGCATCCGCTCGCTCGATCTGTGGCGCGAGCATTTTCCCGATACCCCGTTCAACGGCTCGCTGGTCGTGGCACACCCGCGCGACCGCGCCGATCTCGAACGCTTTGCCAGACTCACCGCCGGCCATGTCAGGCTCGACGCGCAGGCGCTGAGCGAGCTCGAACCGTCGCTGGAAGGCCGCTTTCGCACCGGCCTGTTCTACGCCGACGAGGGCCATGTCGAGCCGCGAAAGGTGCTCCCCGAGCTGCACGCCCGCATCACAGCGGCTGGCGGCACCATCAAGTTCGACTGCGATGCAAAAGCGGAAAATCTCGACGGCGTCGTCATCGATTGCCGCGGGCTGTCCGCGCGCGACGAGCAGCCGGAGCTGCGCGGCGTCAAGGGCGAGATGATCATCGTCGAGACTTCAGAGGTCGAGCTGTCGCGCCCGGTGCGGCTGATCCATCCGCGCTGGCCGCTCTATGTGATCCCGCGCGGCGACGGCAAGTTCATGCTGGGCGCGACCTCGATCGAGGCCGAGGACACCGGCGTCAGCGTCCGCTCGGCGCTGGAGCTTTTGGGCGCCGCCTATGCCGTACACCCGGCCTTTGCCGAGGCGCGCATCGTCGAATTCGGCTCCGGCCTTCGTCCCGCCTACCCGGACAACCTGCCGCGGATCACGGCCGGCAAGAACAAGATCGCTGTGAACGGGCTTTACCGCCACGGTTTCCTGCTGGCGCCCGCGCTCGCGGAAGCGACACTCGCCTTTGTGCAGCGTGGCGCCATCGACAATGAGGTGATGCGATGCGTGTAACCGTCAACGGCGAAGCGCGCGAGATCGCCTCGACGCGCGTCGACGCACTGCTCAGCGAACTCGAATACGAAGGTACGCATTTCGCGATCGCGCTGAATTACGACGTGCTGCCGAAAAGCCGCTGGGCCGAGACGACGCTGAAGGCCGGCGACGAGATCGAGATCATCACGCCGCGGCAGGGAGGGTGAAGGCGATGGTGAGCAGAGCCGCAGTCTCCCTTAACCTCTCCCCGCTTGCGGGGAGAGGTCGGATCGCTCTTGGCGATCCGGGTGAGGGGGTACAGGTCTCGAGGCATCGGTACTCGCGGAAGCAGCCCCTCACCCCAGCCCTCTCCCCGCAAGAGCGGGGCGAGGGAGCAAACCGGAATCGCGGAGGCGCATAGTGCTGAACTTCTACGGCAAAACCTTTTCCTCCCGCCTGCTGATCGGCACGGCGCTCTATCCGTCGCCCGCGATCATGCAGGACGCGATCCGCGCCTCGCGCGCCAACATCGTCACCGTGTCGCTGCGGCGCGAGGCTGCCGGCGGCAAGAGCGGGGACGCGTTCTGGTCGCTGATCCGCGAGCTCGATGTCACGGTATTGCCGAACACCGCCGGCTGCCGCAGCGTGCGCGAGGCAGTGACCACGGCCAAGCTCGCACGCGAACTGTTCGGAACGCCCTGGATCAAGCTGGAGGTGATCGCCGACAACGACACGCTGCAGCCCGACGTGGTCGGCCTCGTCGAAGCCGCCGGCATCCTGATCAAGGACGGCTTTGAAGTATTCCCCTATTGCACCGAGGACCTGTCGGTCGCGATGCGGCTGGTCGACGCCGGCTGCAAGGTCGTCATGCCGTGGGCCGCGCCGATCGGAAGTGCAAAAGGCATCACCAACCGCGACGCGCTGAAATTGATGCGCGAACGCTTGCCGGATATCACGCTGGTGGTCGACGCCGGCCTCGGCGCGCCCTCGCATGCGGCGCACGCCCTCGAACTCGGCTACGACGCCGTGCTGCTCAATACCGCGGTTGCAAAAGCCGTCGATCCGGTCGCGATGGCGAATGCATTCCGGCTCGGCGTCGAAGCCGGCCGAACGGCTTACGAAGCCGGCCTGATGGAAGCCCGCGACTTCGCCTCCCCCTCAACCCCTGTGATCGGGACCCCGTTCTGGCATGCCGTATCCTGACAGATTTTATCCCGTGGTCGACAGCGTCACCTGGGTGGCCCGGCTGGCGCTGCTCGGCACCGGCACCATTCAACTGCGCGCCAAGGACCTCAATGAATCGGAGGCGCTGCAGATCGTCACCGACGCGCTCGAAGTCATCAAGGGCACCGACGTCAAGCTCGTGGTCAACGATTACTGGCGCGCGGCGATCGTCGCCGGCGCCCAGCATTTGCATCTCGGCCAGGAAGATCTCGTTGACGCGGACCTCAACGAGATCCGCAAAGCCGGGCTGACGCTCGGCATCTCCACCCATGACGACGAGGAACTGGCGACGGCGCTCGCCGCCAAGCCCGATTACATCGCGTTGGGTCCGATCTTCCCGACCACGCTGAAATCGATGCGCTTCGCGCCGCAGGGCATTCCAAAAATCACCGAATGGAAGAAACGCATCGGCGACATCCCGCTGGTCGCGATCGGCGGCATCAAGTTCGAACAGGCGGCCGAGATTTTTGCCGCCGGCGCCGACTCCATCGCCGTCGTCAGCGACGTCACCCAGAACGCCGATCCCGATGCAAGGGTGCGGCAGTGGCTTGGCCAGAGCGCGGAGGCTGCGTGAGATGAAGGCGAACCCATCAGCCGTCATTGCGAGCGAAGCGAAGCAATCCATTGGCACCGAGAATTCGGCGACAATGGATTGCTTCGTCGCTTCGCTCCTCGCAATGACGGACGAGACATATGCGCTCGCGGAGGCACCCCCACCCCAACCCTCCCCCGCAAGAGCGGGAGAGGGAGCGCAGCGAGTTCTTGGCGCCCTCCGCTTACGCCGCAGGGAGCGCAGCGAGTCCTCGTTACCCTCTCCCGCTTGCGGGGGAGGGTGGCGCGCGCGTCAGCGCGCGACGGGTGGGGGCTCGCGCCACAAATTTCGCTACCGGATGGATCCGCAGTGCGGCCCCGTCCGGAATGACAATAAGATAACGGAGGATACCTTATGAACATCCGCTCCAATCCCGACACCACCCTGCCCGCCGTCACCACCGGCCCGCTCGCCTCGTCGCGAAAAATCTTCGCCACCCCCGACGCCGCGCCCGATCTGCGCGTACCCTTGCGCGAAATCATCCTCAGCGAGGGCGCAGGCGAACCGGACCTGCCGGTCTACGACACCTCCGGCCCCTACACCGACCCGACCGTCACCATCGACGTCAACGCCGGCCTGCCGCGCAATCGTATGGCCTGGGTGAAGGAACGTGGTGGCGTCGAGGAATATGATGGACGCGCGATCCAGCCGGAAGACAACGGCAATGTCGGCGCCTCGCATGCCGCAAAGGCCTTCACCGCGCATCACAAGCCGATCCGCGGCCTCGACGGCCACAAGATCACCCAGCTCGAATTCGCCCGCGCCGGCATCATCACGAAAGAGATGATCTATGTCGCCGAGCGTGAAAATCTCGGCCGCAAGCAGCAGCTCGAGCGCGCGGAGGCCGCATTGGCTGATGGAGAAAGCTTTGGCGCCTCGGTGCCCGCCTTCATCACGCCGGAGTTCGTCCGCAGCGAGATCGCGCGCGGACGCGCCATCATCCCCTCCAACATCAACCATGCCGAACTCGAGCCGATGATCATCGGCCGCAACTTCCTGACCAAGATCAACGCCAATATCGGCAACTCCGCCGTCACCTCGTCGGTGGAGGAGGAAGTCGACAAGATGGTGTGGGCGATCCGCTGGGGTGCCGATACCGTGATGGACCTCTCGACGGGCCGCAACATCCACACGACGCGGGAATGGATCTTGCGCAACTCCCCGGTGCCGATCGGCACCGTGCCGATCTACCAGGCGCTGGAGAAGTGCGAAGGCGATCCGGTAAAACTGACCTGGGAGCTCTACAAGGATACGCTGATCGAGCAGTGCGAACAGGGCGTCGACTACTTTACGATCCACGCCGGCGTGCGCCTGCCCTACATCCACCTCACCGCCAACCGCGTCACTGGCATCGTGTCGCGCGGCGGCTCGATCATGGCGAAGTGGTGCCTGGCGCATCACAAGGAGAGCTTCCTCTACACCCATTTCGACGAGATCTGCGACCTCATGCGCAAGTATGACGTCTCGTTCTCGCTCGGCGACGGCCTGCGCCCCGGCTCGATCGCTGATGCCAACGACCGCGCGCAGTTCGCCGAACTGGAGACACTCGGCGAGCTGACAAAAATCGCGTGGGACAAGGGTTGCCAGGTGATGATCGAAGGTCCCGGCCATGTGCCGATGCACAAGATCAAGATCAACATGGACAAGCAGCTCAAGGAATGCGGCGAAGCCCCGTTCTACACGCTTGGGCCGCTGACCACAGACATCGCGCCGGGCTACGACCACATCACGTCGGGCATTGGCGCCGCCATGATCGGCTGGTTCGGCTGCGCCATGCTCTGCTACGTCACGCCGAAGGAGCATCTCGGCCTGCCCGACCGCAACGATGTCAAGGTCGGCGTCATCACCTACAAGATCGCGGCGCACGCCTCTGACCTCGCCAAGGGCCACCCCGCCGCGCAACTCCGCGACGACGCCCTCTCCCGCGCCCGCTTCGACTTCCGCTGGACCGACCAGTTCAACCTCGGCCTCGATCCGGACACGGCCAAGAGCTTCCACGACGAGACGCTGCCGAAGGAGGCCCACAAGGTCGCGCACTTCTGCTCAATGTGCGGCCCAAAATTCTGTTCGATGAAGATCACGCAGGACGTGCGGGACTACGCGGCAACGCTGAACGATCCGGCTGGAATCGGGATGTCGGTGAGCGGCACCATCGAGGATGGCATGGCGGCGATGAGCGCCAAGTTCAAGGAGATGGGGTCAAGTGTCTATCTGGATGCGGACAAGGTGAAGGAGAGCAACCGGGTGCTATGAGGACTGCGCACGCATCCGGACCGCGATGACCGACAGCCTGACCGGTGTCTGGGACGGCACCTTTGTTCAGCAGCAGGTAGGGATGGTCACGTTTCTGGCGACGCTCATCGAATCCGGTGGCGCGCTCACAGGAAACGTGACCGAACCCTGTACCGTCCCCGGCTGCCCGATCAGCACCCACAACGCTTCGATTGCGGGTCATCGATCCGGCAGCGCCGTCTCGTTCGTCAAACGCTACGAGCCGCCCGGCCACGGCTACAGCACTGTCTCTTACGAGGGCTCGGTCAATGCCGAAGCGACGGAAATCGACGGACGCTGGAAGCTGCCGGGCACGTCGGTATCAGGATCATTTCTGATGGTCCGCTCAAGCAAGCCTGCAGAAGCGGTGGCGGCGGAAGAACGGGCGAAGGAGCCGGCGCGGTAGCGAGCAAGCGTAGCCCGGATGAGCGCAGCGACATCCGGGACGAATATCCGCGCATATCGCTGCGCTCATGCAGGCTACGGCCCTCGGGCCTCCTGGCCAATACGCGACTGTCGAACTGCCACCCGGTCCGCATCATGTAAATTCGCCGAATGAGTTCTGGACCCGAGCAATTTCGGGCGTGCCCTACCCCGCCGATTTCGTAGTTGAGGCGGGCAAGGCATACTATCTGCTGCCCAAGCGTTGGGGCGAAGATGCCGTTACACCTACACCATGGTGGGTTCCGTCGTCGTGCCGCAGAGAAGCTCCGTCGCGCACAGCACCTTCTCCGTTCATGCCGCCGCTGCAAGCGCTCCGCCGCCGGCGGAATTTGACAAAATTGAGCTATGCGAAGCTCACGCCACTATCTGCCTGCTACCGAACATATACCTATAGGTGTGGAAAATAATCACCAAAACTTTTCCGTGCCTATTAATCTTTCGTTAACCATTCGCGCTCACGCTTCCCTGCGGCAGGGGGAGTGTGATTCCTGATGTTTCTGCTCCGCGTTTCGGAGCAGGCGTCGATCGGGAGGTGTTGATGCCCCGTGAGTATTTTGACGTTTATCTCGGCACGGACTGTGTTCCGGTGACCGAAATTCCGCTGTCGGATTTCAAAAGCCCGTCGCCCCATGAGATCGTGCCGATGCTGATCGGCTCGACGGTCGAGGCGATCGAACGCGAGCTCGTGCTGCAGACGCTGGCGCGCTGCCACGGCAATCGCACCCACGCCGCGCGCCTGCTCGGGCTCTCGGTGCGCACCATGCGCAACAAGATCCGGCAGTACGCGACCGATGGCGCCGACATACCGGCCCACAATTAGAGCGCAGCTTGAGCAAAGCGATCTTCGCCGACTTGTCCGCCGTAGCTCGCCAGAGCGAAGGCGGAAGCTTGGGGAGCGAAGGCGGAAGCGTGCCCACCATCATGAGCGCGGCGTGAGCTGGTGGGCACGGCGCTCCGCGCGTTTGCTCACCCTGCGGACCCGTCGCTGCGGACTGATTTGCTTTTCGTGCAAGCGCAATCTAAACGTGTACCCTGCGGCAAACTGGCACGACGGGCAAATCACTAAAACCTGTCCAGCACTTCGCGCAAAAAATATTCCGCTTAACATGGCGGGCAAATCAGCGGCATGACTCCGCTCGTCTCACCCGATGGAGGGGCGGCTCGCGATCGTTACGAACGTGCGGTGAGATGCGATGGACGTGAATGGCGCACACGACGTAGGCGCCTGACACGCCGTCATTGCGAGCGCAGCGACTTGTCCGCCGTAGCTCGAAGAGCGAAGGCGGAAGCAAATCCATCTATCCCGACGCCGAGACATGGATTGCTTCGCTTCGCTCGCAATGACAGGGATAGGCCGCGGCGTACCGGATCGCCCGTCAAGCCGGGCGACGACCATGGAAAGCTGAACGACGCCCCGACCAACCGCCACAGGCGATGACCATGCCTCTGAGCACAATCAGGCGGCACCATGCGCCTATTTGAAAATCAAATGACCGAGCCACACTTCGATTATTTTTTTGTTTACCCGTCGAGATTGAAATGACCTGACTTATTTTCGACGCACGAAACGCCAAGAAGAGTTGAGATCGCGGAGTCGCAATAAAGATAAAGTCCGTGGCGGGGAAAGGGAAAACGTGGGTGAACTCCTAGGCTCGTTAGCATTTTCTCTGATCGTCATCGCGCTGATCGCCGCCGCCTGGGCCTGGATTTCGACGCTGCTCAGGAAAGGGATGATGGCGTTGCTCGGCTTCGACCGGATCTGCGTCCAGCAATTCGAGACCGTGCTGCTCTACCGGAACGGGCGTTTTGAAAAAGCCCTCACCCCCGGCCCACACCGCATCCGCGCCGGAAGCCGCCAGCTAGTGCGGATCGATCTGCGCCCGGAGGTGTTTCGGTTCAAGCAAGGCGCCGTCTCCGCCGACCGCTTTGCCCTCAACTTCATCTATGTCGTGCGGACCCAGATCGTCGACCCCCGGGCCTCGTTCGAAAGCACGCAGAGCTACCGGGACGAGGTCTGCATGCGCCTGCAATCGGTGGTGAAGGCGGTGTGCAGCCGCAAATCCCGCCTCGAAATTCAGATGGACCACCAGACCTTCAGCAACAGCGTCCAGAAGGCGGCCAACCAGGTGTTTCGCTCGATCGGTTGCGAATGCCTGACCTTCGAGCTGATGGAGGTCGATGTCGCCGGGCTTGCCGTCGAGTTGGACAACAGGCGAGCGGGCGTAGCGGTGCACGCGCCTGTGGCCGTGGGTGAGAAGGGCGCGTTCGCTGCAATGTGATCGCGCCGGGCTCGGCGGCCGATCGATCGGGCACGCCGCCGCCGGCCACCGGGAATAAATTGGGCCGTCAGGGCCTGACAGGGAGACGGCTCCCGCTGCGCCACTCCCGATTTCGAATGAATCATTCTAGCCGGCGCCCCGGGCCGTATCGCGATGCCGTCACCAGGCTGAGCGCCTGCGCAGCTCGTCTGCGCAAGCCGAATGGCTTCCGGGATTGCGCAAATGGCGGCAATGCCCAACTCTTCCCTATCGTCATTCACCCGGACCCATCAGACATGAGCCAGACCAAACTGTTCGAGCCCTTCAAGCTTGGCCCGATCACCCTGCCGAACCGCTTCGCGATGGCACCGCTGACCCGCAACCGCGCGGTGCCTCCCGGCATGGTGCCGAGCCCGCTCGCGGTCGACTATTACGGCCAGCGCGCATCCGCCGGGCTTCTCATCACCGAAGCCAGCCAGGTCTCGCAACAGGGCCAGGGCTATCAGGACACGCCCGGCATCTATTCGAAGGAGCAGGTCGAAGGCTGGCGCAAGGTCACCGACCGCGTGCACGAAAAAGGCGGCCGCATCTTCATCCAGATCTGGCATGTCGGCCGCATCTCGCACACCACGCTGCAGCCCGGCGGCGGCAAGCCGGTGGGACCAAGCGCGATCCGCGCCAAGGGCAAGACCTTCGTCAACGGCACGTTCACTGAAATCTCAGAGCCCCGCGCGCTGGAGCTTTCGGAGATTCCGGGGATCATCGAGGACTTCAAGCGCGGCACCGAGAATGCGCTGGCCGCCGGTTTCGACGGCATCGAAATTCACGGGGCCAACGGCTATCTGCTCGACCAGTTCGCGAAAGACGGCGCCAACAAGCGTACCGACGCCTATGGCGGCGGAATCGAGAACCGCGCCAAACTGATGCTGGAAGTGTCGAAGGCGGTCGCCGCGGTCGCCGGCCCCGAGCGCACCGGCATCCGCATCTCGCCGGTGACGCCGGCCAATGACGTTTCCGACAGCAATCCGCAGCCTCTGTTCGACCACATCGTCGATGGGCTCAGCGCGCTGAAGCTGACCTATATCCACGTCATCGAAGGCGCGACCGGCGGCCCGCGCGACAACGCTCCGTTCGACTACGCATCCTTGCGCAAGCGCTTCAGCGGTGCCTATGTCGCCAATAACGGCTACGATTTCGACCTCGCGACAAAGGTGCTCGAGGCCGACGCCGCCGATCTCATCGCGTTCGGCAAACCGTTCATCTCGAACCCGGATCTGGTCGAACGTCTGAAGAAGGGCGCGCCCTTGAACGAATGGGACAAGGCAACGTTCTACGGCGGTGGCGCCAAGGGCTACACAGACTACCCGACGCTGGGAGCGGCGCAGGCGGCGGAGTGACCCCTCCCTCTGGCGAGGTAAGAAAAGAAAAAAGGCCGGGATCGCTCCCGGCCTTCTCCTGTTTGCATCACTCGCAGCTTGCGAAGCTTACTTCGCCTCGGCCCGCTTCGGCGGGGTGGCCGGCCACGACTTCACCAGCGTGTCGTAGTCGACGGTTTCGCCCTTCGGCTTTTCGTTCGCCAGCTTGCGCTGGGGAGCGACGTTGCCGTCCTTTTCGGACTTGGCGAACCAGAATTCGGCCGTTTCCTTCTTGTTCAGCTTCGGCCCGCACTCCTTCTGCACGCCGGACTTCTCAAGACGCTCGAGCACCGAGTCCTGGGCTGCGGCCAGCGCATCCATCGCCTGTTGCGGCGTCTTCGCACCGGACGACGCATCGCCGATGTTCTGCCACCACAATTGAGCAAGCTTCGGATAGTCAGGCACGTTGTTGCCGGTCGGGGTCCACTGCACGCGCGCGGGCGAGCGGTAGAACTCGATGAGGCCGCCGAGCTTCGGCGCACGCTCGGTGAACGACTTGTCCCAGATGTCGGATTCACGAACGAAGGTGAGACCGACATGGCTCTTCTTCAAGGACACCGTCTTCGAGTTGATGAACTGCAGATAGAGCCAGGCCGCCTTGCGGCGATCCGGCGGGGTCGACTTCAGGAGCGTGGCGGAGCCGGCGTCCTGATAGCCGAGCTTCATGCCCTCTTTCCAGTACGAGCCGTGCGGCGAAGGCGCCATGCGCCACTTCGGCGTGCCGTCGGCATTCACGACCGGGATACCGGGCTTCACCATGTCGGCGGTGAAGGCGGTGTACCAGAAGATCTGCTGCGCGATCGCACCTTGTGCCGGCACCGGTCCCGATTCGGAGAAGGTCATGCCTAGCGCCTGCGGCGGGGCATACTTCTTCATCCAGTCGAGATATTTGACGATCGAATAGACCGCCGCCGGGCCGTTGGTGTCACCGCCGCGCTCGACGGATGAACCGACGGGACGGCAGCCTTCCATGCGGATACCCCATTCGTCGACCGGCTTGCCGTTCGGGATGCCTTTGTCGCCGTTGCCAGCCATCGACAGCCAGGCGTCGGTGAACCGCCAGCCGAGCGAAGGATCCTTCTTGCCATAGTCCATGTGGCCATAGACCTTGACGCCGTTGATCTCCTTGATGTCGTTGGTGAAGAACTCGGCGATGTCCTCATACGCCGACCAGTTCACGGGCACGCCGAGCTCGTAGCCATACTTGGCCTTGAACTTGGCCTTGTACTCCGGATTGGAGAACCAGTCGTAGCGGAACCAATAGAGGTTCGCGAACTGCTGGTCGGGAAGCTGATAGAGCTTGCCGTCCGGACCCGTGGTGAAGGATTTGCCGATGAAGTCGTTGACGTCGAGCTGCGGATTGGTGACGTCTTTGCCCTCGCCGGTCATGTAATCCGACAGGATCACGGTCTGGCCGTAACGGAAGTGGGTGCCGATCAGGTCGGAGTCATTGATCCAGCCGTCATAGACGTTCTTGCCGGACTGCATCTGGGTCTGCAGCTTTTCAACGACGTCACCTTCCTGGATCAGGTCGTGCTTGACCTTGATGCCGGTGATCTCGGTGAAAGCCTTCGCCAGCGTCCGCGCTTCATACTCATGCGTCGTAATCGTTTCCGACACGATGTTGATTTCCATGCCCTTGAAGGGGGCGGCGGCCTTTTCGAACCACTGCAGCTCCTTCAGCTGGTCGGCCTTCGACAGCGTCGACGGCTGGAACTCGCTGTCGATCCACCTCTGGTTAGTGGCGTCGTCCGCACGCGCGGGTGCGGCAATGGTCATGGAAGCGGCGATCAGCGCAGCCGCGCTGGTCATCGTCAGAAAGCTCTCCTTGGTCAACGGACCATTCCTTCCTCTCAAGCGTCGCATGTTGGATCCTCCGGTTGCAGCGACAAACACAAACTCAGGCCCGGGTTGATCCCGGATCTGCTCTTCTTCGCTCCTCAGACGGTGCGGAAGATCGCAACGGCCGAGACCAGCGAAATCAGGGTTGCGAGCCACAGGCTCGAAATCTCAACGCCCTCCCCGATCGGCAGCGTGGCGATCGGATCGGTGCCAACAAAGGCGATCCACAAAAGGTGAATGACGGCTGACAACACCAGCGAAATGAAAAGCCGGTCGCCGCGTGTGGTCGGAATGCGCAAAACACCGACGCGCTCGGCTTCGGGATAGACAGCCGCAAGCCAGGTCATGGCGCCGAGCGTCAGCGCCAGCATCACGAAAAAGATCGCGGTCGGCAGCGTCCAAGCCATCCATGCGATGTGTTCCATGGCTACACCCGTCCCAGCGCGAACCCGCGCGCGATGTAGTTGCGGACGAACCAGATCACCAGCGCGCCAGGAATGATGGTGAGCACACCGGCGGCGGCGAGCAGGCCCCAGTCCATGCCGGCGGCCGAGACCGTACGCGTCATAATGGCCGAGATCGGCTTGGCGTTAACCGACGTCAGCGTTCGCGCCAGCAGCAATTCGACCCAGGAGAACATGAAGCAGAAGAATGCCGCGACGCCGATGCCGCTGGCGATCAAGGGCACCAGGATCTTGGCGAAGAAGCGCGGGAACGAATAGCCGTCGAGAAATGCAGTTTCGTCGATCTCGCGCGGCACGCCCGAGACGAAGCCTTCGAGAATCCACACCGCGAGCGGCACATTGAAGATGCAGTGCGCGAGCGCGACCGCCCAGGGCGTATCGAACAGGTTGATCGCCGAATAGAGGTTGAAGAACGGCAGCGCAAACACCGCCGCCGGCGCCATGCGGTTCGACAACAGCCAGAAGAACAGATGCTTGTCGCCGAGGAAGCGGTAGCGCGAGAAGGCATAGGCCGCCGGCAGCGCCACCGCAATCGAGATCACGGTGTTGATCAGGACGTAAGTCAGCGAGTTGATGTAGCCGGAGTACCAGCTCTCGTCGGTGAAGATGCGCTTGTAGTTCTCCAGCGTGGGCTGGTGCGGCCACAGCGTCATCGTCGTGACGATCTCGGTGTTGGTCTTGAAGCTCATGTTGACGAGCCAGTAGATCGGCAACAGCAGGAAGATCAGGAACAGCACCATGATGATGCGGCGGCCGGGAATCGAATTCATCAGACGCCTCCCGGCTTGGCGGGACGCTCAGTCCCGGCATTGGTCATGACGGTGTAGAACACCCAGCACACGATCAGGATGATCAGGTTGTAGACCAGCGAAAGTGCTGCGGCCTTGCCGAGGTCGAACTGCCCAAGCGCGATCTTGACCAGTTCGATCGAGACAAAGGTGGTGGAATTGCCTGGGCCGCCGCCGGTGACGACGAACGGCTCGGTGTAGATCATAAAACTGTCCATGAAGCGCAACAGCACCGCGATCAGCAGCACGCGGTTCATCTTCGGCAGTTGGATCGCCTTGAACACCGCCCAGCGCGAAGCGCCGTCGATCTGCGCCGCCTGGTAATAGGCGTCGGGGATCGACTTCAGCCCGGCGTAGCATAGCAGCGCGACGAGGCTGGTCCAGTGCCAGACGTCCATCACGATCACGGTGGCCCAGGCATCGAACTCGTTGGAAACATAATTATAGTCGAAGCCGAGACTGTTCAGCGTGTAGCCGAGCAGACCGATGTCGGGCCGGCCAAAAATCTGCCAGATCGTACCGACCACATTCCACGGAATCAGCAACGGCAGCGCCAGGATGACGAGGCATACGGCGACCGTCCAACCCTCGCGCGGCATCGATAGCGCCACCACGATGCCGAGCGGTACCTCGATCGCCAGGATGATGGCGGAGAACAGCAGGTTACGGCCGAGCGAAGCCAGAAAGCGACCGCCGAGATCGGTCGAGGGATCGAGCAGTTCCTTGAACCAGCCGACGCCGTTCCAGAAGAACTGGTTGTTGCCGAACGTGTCCTGCATCGAATAGTTCACGACTGTCATCAGCGGCAGGATCGCGGAGAACGCGACCACCGCGAATACCGGCAGCACCAGGAACCAGGCCTTTTGGTTGATGGTCTTGTCCATCAGGCAACCCCCTCGACCAGACGGCTGTCGGCATAGACGTGAACATGGGCGGGATCGAACACGAGGCCGACCGTATTGTCGGACACGGAGAATCCCGGCGGTACCCGCGCGGCGAACTTGGCATCGCCGATCCGCACGCGGGCGAAACGCGCGCGGCCGAGATCGTCGATGCGCTCGATCGTGGCCGACAGCAGGCCCGATGCGGGAGCGGCGATATTGACGAATTCCGGCCGCACGCCGATCTCGATCTTCGCACCTGCCGGCAGCACGCCGTAATTGCGGTGCAGGCCGATGACGTGGCCGTCGATCCGCGCCTCATGCCCGCCCACGACAGCCGGCACGATGTTCATGCCGGGCGAACCGATGAAGTAGCCGACAAAGGTATGAGCTGGCTTGTCGAACAGCTCGGCGGGCGTGCCGCTCTGCACCACACGGCCGTCATGCATGACGACCACCGTATCGGCAAAGGTCAGCGCCTCGGTCTGGTCATGGGTGACGTAGATCATCGTGAGATCGAGTTCGCGGTGCAGCGCCTTCAGCTTCGAGCGTAACTGCCACTTCAGTTCGGGATCGATCACCGTCAGCGGCTCGTCGAACAGAACGGCAGCGACGTCGGAGCGGACGAGGCCACGCCCAAGCGAAATCTTCTGCTTGGCGTCGGCGGTCAGGCGCGTCGCCTTGCGGCCGAGATAGGGCGTGAGATCCAGGAGATCGGCGATCTGCTTCACCCGCTTCTCGACCTCGACCTTCGCCACGCCGCGGTTCTGCAGCGGAAATGCAAGGTTCTGCCCAACCGTCATGGTGTCGTAGATCACCGGAAACTGGAACACCTGAGCGATGTTGCGCTTCTGGGTTGACAGCGGTGTGATATCGGTGCCGTCGAACAGGATTTTTCCCCGCGAGGGTACGACGATGCCGGAGATCAGGTTGAGCAGCGTGGTCTTGCCGCAGCCGGACGGGCCGAGCAGCGCGTAGGCGCCGCCCTGCCGCCAGGTCATAGTCACCGGCTTCAGCGCAAACGACTCCGCCGGCGCGTCATTTCCGCCGTAGGAATGTGCGAGATCGACGAGGTCAATGCGTGCCATGTCGCATCTTCCTCACATGCTCATGTTTTGTGATGGCGCGGCGACCAGGCGGTCGGCGGCGTCGAACACGAAGACATTGTCGGGATTGAGCACGGCATCGAGCACATGGCCGGGCTCGTATTCATGCACGCCCGGCAGCACCGCGACCCAGTTGGAGGCACCGCGGTTGAGATGCACAAAACTTTCCGAACCGGTGATCTCGGTCACGGTGACGGTGGCGTGAAAGGCATGGCGGCCGGCGACGCCGTTTGCCACTTCGAGCTGATGGGCGCGAAAGCCGACGCGATACGGACCGTCGGCGAGCGATGCGTAAAGCCCGGTGGCCGGCGCCTGGATGCCGCCGGCATATTGCACGGACCCGTTCTTCTTCTCGATGCCGACGATATTGAGCGGCGGATCGGAGAACACCTGCGCCACCCGCAGCGTATCAGGCTGGCGATAAACTCTTGAGGTATCGCCGGCCTGCAGAACCTTGCCTTCCCACATGCAGACGGTGTTGCCGCCGAGCAGCAGCGCCTCCGACGGTTCGGTTGTCGCATAGACGAAGATCGAGCCCGACGCTTCGAAGATGCGCGGTAGCTCAGCGCGTAATTCCTCGCGCAGCTTGTAATCGAGATTGGCAAGCGGCTCGTCGAGCAGGACGAGGTCGGCGCCCTTGACCAGCGCGCGCGCGATCGCCGTGCGCTGCTGCTGGCCGCCGGAAAGCTGCAGCGGCGTGCGCTTCAGATAGGGCTCGAGCCGCAGCAGTTTCGCTGCCTCCTGGACCCGCCGGTCGATTTCCTCACGCGGCCTGCCCTGCACCCGCAGGGGGGAAGCGATGTTCTCGTAAACCGTCAGCGAGGGATAGTTGATGAATTGCTGATAGACCATCGCGACCGAGCGCTGCCGCACATCGGCGCCGGTGACATCGTTGCCGTCGACCAGCACGCGGCCGGTCGCAGGCTTATCCAGACCGGCGAGCAGCCGCATGATCGAAGTCTTGCCCGACAGCGTCGGTCCGAGCAGCACGCTCAGCGTGCCGCGTTCCAGCGTTAGCGAGACGTCGCGAATGGTCGCCATGCCATCCACGGTTCGCGTGACATGTTCGAGCGTGACGCTCATGGCCGTCCTCCCGCCTCACGCAAGGGACGTTCGTCGGAGCCGCTGTTGGCCTTGATCCATTCGTCGAGGGCTGCGATTTCGTCGGCCGACAGCCTCAAGCCGAGCTTGGACCTCCGCCACACCACGTCTTCGGCGCTGCAGGCCCATTCGTTCGAAATCAGATAGCGGACCTCGCTTTCGGTCAGCGTAGCGCCAAACGACTGGCCGAGGTCGGCGAATGATTTCGCGTTGCCGAGCAATTTTGTCGCACGCGTGCCATAGGCATGCGCGAGCCGATTGGCGTGCGCCGGTTCGAGGAACGGATATTTCCGTGTCAGTTCCGCGGTCAGCGCAGCGACCGCCGAACCATCCATGTCGCCGCCGGGCAGCGGCGCCTTGCCGGTCCAACCTTCTTTGTCTTTCGCACTGTGCAGGTAGGGCGCGAGCCGCTCCAGCGCTTCTTCCGCCAGGCGCCGATAGGTCGTGATCTTGCCGCCATAGATCGACAGCAGCGGCGCGCCGCCCGGCGTGTCGAGTTCGAACACATAGTCGCGCGTCGCCGCCTTCGCTTCGCTGGCGCCGTCGTCGTAGAGCGGGCGCACGCCAGAATAGGTCCACACGACGTCGGCAGGCAGCACCGGCTTTTTCAGGTACTCGCTGGCCGACGCACAGAGATATTGAATCTCCTCGGGACTCGCCTTCACCTTGCCCGGATCGCCGTCATAGTCCCGATCGGTGGTGCCGATCAGCGTGAAGTCGTCCTGATAAGGAATGACGAAGATGATGCGGCCATCCGCATTCTGGAACATGTAAGCGCGGTCGTGATCGTAGAGCTTGCGCACCACGATGTGGGAGCCCTGCACCAGCCGCACCTTCGCGCGCGCGTTGACGCCTGAGCCCGACGAGAGCACCTGTTCGACCCATGGACCGCCGGCGTTGACCAGCGCGCGCGCCTGGATCGTGGTGCGCATACCGCTGATCGTGTTCTCGACGGTGAGGTGCCAGATGCCGTCGATTTGCCTGATCTCGACCGCGCGCGAGCGGGTGTGGATTTCTGCGCCGCGGTCCGCCGCATCCCGCGCAGTGAGCACGACGAGACGCGCGTCATCGACGAAGCAGTCGGAATATTCGAAACCGCGCCTGTAGCGGTTGGCGATCAAGGGTTTGCCCACTTCGTCATGGACGAGATCGACCGAGCGTGTCGGCGGCAGCAGATGGCGGCCGCCAATATGGTCGTACAGGAACAACCCTAGCCTGAGCAGCCATGCCGGGCGCAAGCCGGAATGGTGCGGCAAAACGAAACGCAACGGCCTGATGATGTGGGGCGCGATCTGCCAGAGAACTTCGCGCTCGATCAGCGCTTCGCGAACCAGACGGAATTCGTAATATTCGAGATAGCGCAGCCCGCCGTGCACCAATTTGGTCGACCAGGACGACGTTCCACTCGCCAAGTCATTCATTTCACAAAGGAAAACGGAATTGCCCCGGCCCACCGCGTCGCGCGCGATGCCGCAGCCATTAATACCGCCTCCGATAATGGCGAGGTCGAATATCCGATCCAACAGGCGCTTCCCCGGCGATCGCCTCTTCACTTCGGCGATTTTACTTTCGGATCTGAGTTAATCACAAACAAAAACGAAAGCAAGACGAAAGCGAAGTTAAGTGGAACCAGGCGTGGAGAATCCGCTTCGAGAGAGTTGGATAGGCCGCGCTGCACCCTTCGAGACGTCGCTGCGCGGCTCCTCAGGATGAGGTCTTAGACTTCCCTGGTGCCAAGCAGGAGGCACAGCCTTCCTGAATGGAAGACCTTAGACCTTCATGGTGAGGAGCGCGGTGAAACCACGCGTCGCGAACCATGAGGCCCGGACGGGCGCGCTGCACTACTTCAACCGCACCACCGCGGCTGACTCGCCTGGCTCATCGATATCCGCCGCCGGTTTCTCCATCGCCTCGATCACCTCGATGCCGCGATGGTGGCAGATGTTGGCAAGTCCTGCCGGCAACGGCGCGTCGGTCACAAAAGTCTGGATCTGACTGAGATGGGCGATGCGCACCGGCGCGCTGCGGCGGAGTTTTGTCGAGTCCGCGACCAGCATGACGCTGCGGGCGTTGGCGATGATGGCCTGCGCCGCCTGCACCTCGCGATAGTCGAAGTCCAAGAGCGCGCCCTCTTCGTCGATCGCGGATGCGCCGATGATGGCGTAATCGACCTTGAACTGGCCGATCAGGCTGATCGCGGTCGAGCCGATCACCGCGCCGTCGGCGCGGCGCACCGCACCGCCCGCCACGATCACCTCGATGCGCGGATGCCGATAGAGCAGCATCGCGACGTTGAGATTGTTGGTGATGACAAGCAGGTCCTCATGCGAGGTCAGCGCGCTCGCAACTTCTTCGGTCGTGGTGCCGATGTTGATGAACAGCGAGCAGCCGTTCGGAATCCGCGACGCCGCGGCGATGCCGATCGCCCGCTTCTCCTCCGCTGCCACGAACCGCCGCGCCTCATAGGCGAGGTTTTCGACGCCGGAGGCGATGATCGCGCCGCCGTGGATACGGGTCAGCGAGCGCTGGTCGCAGAGGTCGTTGAGGTCCTTGCGGATGGTCTGCGCCGAGACCTCGAAGCGCTTGGCGAGGTCTTCCACCATCACCCGACCAAAGGCGCGGGCGATGTTCAGGATCTCAGTCTGGCGGTGGGACAGTCCGGCCATGGCGGCACCCTTGAGATACTTTGGGGCACGAGGACAGTTTGGGGCACAAAGTTGCCGTCATGGTGCGGCTGATTGGCGTCGCGGTCAACGAGGGAGATCGGCCGCACGGGCAGCCGACGGGCCGAAACAGGGAAACTGGTTAAGGCAAGCGAAGTAGTACGCGGCGCTCGACAAAACGACAGATGGCTGAAAGAGTGCCGCACAACTCAAAAAATGGAGGAAACCATGAAGATCGATCGGCGTCAGCTCGCCCTGCCCGTACTCGCACTTGGGCTGACACTTGGGCTCATGAGCGTCGTCCCCGCGTTTGCCGGTGCGGACGAGGATGCCATTGCGAAGAACGTCGAAGCCTTCCGTGCGGCGCAGGCCGCTGGCAATGCCGAAGGGATCGCCTCACTCTGCGCCGAAGAACTTAGCTACAGCCACTCGAACGCCAAGGTCGACACCAAGGCGGCGCTTCTCGACGGCGTCGCCAAGGCCAACTACAAATGGACGTCGCTCGAATACAAGGATCCCACGATCCGCGTCGTCGGCCCGACCGCCATCGTGCGCTTCAACTTCGTCGGCGAGCAGGAGTTCACCGACGGCAAGAAGACGCCGCAGAACCTGCACATCCTGATGAACTGGCAGAAGCAGGGCAACGACTGGAAACTGCTATCGCGGGCGGCCACCAAACTCTGACCTGCACACGACCGGCGCTGGCGGCTAAGCCGCCAGCATCATCCCGCTGGCGAGACGGCAGGCCGCGCGCTCGGCCTCCCGCGCGTTGCGAAAAATCTGACCTTCCAACTGGTTGAAGCGGTGCGAGGCGGCAAAGAACCGATAGCCTTCCGGCGCGCGCACGATGATCCCCGCCGGCTGCGAACCGACTTCGATGATATAGGTGTCCGACATGACCCAGCCTCTGATTTCTTCCGGGCTTACAACGGGTTGCAGGGCTAATTGTTCCCCTTCACCGTTGCGTCGTGAGGTCGGTTTATGTCAAAGCTGGGCGTGGAATACGCTGGCGAATCGCCAAAATGGCCGGAGAACTGACATGATGCCGAAATTCGCGCTCTCGATGCTGGTCGCTCTGGCGGTTTGCGCGCCGCTCCAGGAGGCGGCGGCGCAGGAAAGCACGCTCGGCGGCGCACTGTTCGGCGGCGCCGCGGGCGCGATCGTCGGCGGCGCGCTCGGCGGTGGCCGAGGCGCAGCGGTCGGCGCGATCGTGGGTGCCACGACGGGGGCCGCAATCGGCGCCCAGGGCGAGCCACGGCCCGGCGGTTATCGCTGGTATCAGGGCGGCTGCTATGTGGAGCAGCCCGGCGGCTGGCAGGCAGTTTCGCCGCGCTATTGCGGCGTCCAGGCACAATACGCACCGCCGCCGCCCCGCTATTACGACGACACGCCGCGCTGCATGCGCTCGTCGACCTACGATCCGCGCCGCGGCACGTTCATCGGCCGCGACGGCTACGAGCGTCCCTGCCCGTAAGATTTTAGGTCTTAATCACGCCGTCCGCTCCAACCGGCTGCGGACGGCCGTTGTCGTCGATCGAGACGTAAGTGAAATTGCCGTCGGTCACCAGGATCTGTTGCAACTCCTTGCGGCGCACGACCCACGCTTCGAGATGGATCGTGAGCGAGGTGCGCCCGACCCGCACCAGATTGGCGTAGACCGAAACGAGATCGCCGACATAGACGGCTTTGCGAAAATTCATCGCCTCGATCGCCACCGTCACGGTGCGGGATTTGGCGATTTTGGAAGCAGCTACGCCGCCGCCGATATCCATCTGGCTGAGCAGCCAGCCGCCGAAGATATCGCCATTCGCATTGGTGTCAGCCGGCATCGCCAGCGTGCGGATGCAGAGCTCGCCGCGCGGCTCGGTTTCGGTGTCGGCCGGCGCGTGCACATGCGTCTCCGTCACTTGAACGTCTCCCAGCCGGCATCGGGCGTAAACCGGCCGCCGAATTTGTCGGTCAGCGCTTCCAGCGTCGAGACCACGTTCTCCACGCCCCGGGTTCGCGCATAGTTCAAGGGACCGCCGCGGAACGGCGCGTAGCCGGTGCCGAAGATGACCGCGCCGTCGACGACGTCGGCGTTGTCGACGATGCCCTCGCGCAAGCAGGCGACGCAGACATTCGACATCGGCAGGATCAGCCTATCGATCATTTCCGCCGACGGCTCCGAGATCACGGACATGCCGCCGGTGTCGGCCTTGCCGTCCTTCCAGGTATAAAAGCCCTTGCCGGTCTTGCGGCCGAGTTCGCCCTTGGCGACCTTTTCGCGCAGCCATGCCGGCGTCGGCGGCAGCATGTCGCCGAATTTCGAGCGCAGCATATCGCCGACGTCGAGGCAGATGTCGAGGCCGACCTGATCGGCCAGTTCGATCGGCCCCATCGGCATCCCGAACTTCTTGGCGGCGGCGTCGATCACCGTCTTGTCGATCTTTTCGTCCAGCATCACCATCGCTTCCAGCATGTAGGGCGTCAGCGCGCGGTTGACGAGGAAACCGGGCGAAGACTTCACCGGCAGCGGCAGGCGGTCGATGGCGCCGACAAAAGCCAGCGCCTCCTTCAGGAGTTGCGCATCGGTGCCGTCATGGCTGACGACTTCGACGAGCTGCAGCCGCGAGACCGGATTGAAGAAGTGCAAGCCCAGCAGCCGCTCGGGCCTTTGCAGCGTGGTGCGCAGGTCCTGCAACGGGATGCTCGAGGTGTTGGTGGCGAGGATCGCGCCCGCTTTCATTCTCGGCTCGAGGCCGGCGTAGACCTTCTGCTTCAATTCAAGCTTTTCCGGCACCGCCTCGATGATGAGATCGGCGTTCCGCACGCCTTCGGCCTGCATGTCCGGCATCAGCCGGTCCAGTGCATCGCGCACGGCCGTGCGCTTGCGCAGGATCTTGCCGTAGAGATCGGCGGCGCGCTTGATCGCGCCCGCGATCGGTTCCGGCTTCATGTCGGCTAGCGTCACCCGCAAATCCTGCCCGGCGCACCAGGCGGCGATGTCGCCGCCCATGGCACCGGCGCCGATGACGTGAACGTGCTCGATCTTATTGCCGCTGCCGGCAAGCTTCTTCATCTGCTCGCGCAGGAAGAATACGCGGATCAAGTTCTGCGCGGTCGGCGTCCCCATCAATCTGGCGAACGACGTCTTCTCCGCGCTCAGCATCGCCCGCCGGTCGCCGCCGTGCTTCTCCCAGAGATCGATCAGCGCATAAGGCGCGGGATAGTTCGCTTCCGGCGCAGCCTTGGCGGCCTCGCGGCGCATCCGTCCGGCGAGGAATCCCCTGACGGGGCCGAGGCTCAGAATAGTGTTGAGCGGCCCCGGCTGCGCGCGCTTCAGGCGGCCGGACACGGCGTCCTTCACCGCATTGCGAACATGCCGCTCCTGCGTCACGGCGTCGACCAACCCGAGCGACTTTGCCCGGCGCGCATCGATGGTCTTGCCGGTCAGCATCAGCGGCATCGCCTGCATCGGATTGACGAGCTGGGTGAAGCGCACAGTGCCGCCGAGGCCGGGATGCAGGCCGAGCATCACCTCGGGGAAACCGAACCGCGCGTCCTCGATCGCAATCCGCATCTGGCAAGCCAATGCCACCTCCAAGCCGCCGCCGAGGCAGAAGCCGTGAATCACGGCCACGCTCGGAACCCGCAAGGCTTCGAGGCGGTCGATCACCGCGTGCGCGCGGCCGATCTCGGTTTCGACTGCGGTTACGTCGGTCGCGCCGCGAAACGCGTTGACGTCGGCGCCGGCGATGAAGCCGGATTTCTTGGCGGAGCGGATCACGAGACCTGTGGGACGCTGGCCTTCCAGCTCGGACAATATCTTGTCCAACTCTTCGAGCAGGTCAGCCGACAGTGTATTGGCGCTGGTGCCCTCGCGATCGAACAACAGCCAAGCGACGCCATCGGCATCGCGCGTCAGCTTGAAATTCCTGTACGGGCTGTCAGCGCTGGGCGTCGGCCCGAGTTCGAGCACGCGATCGCCGAGAACGTTCATGATCTGGCTATCCATGCTCACACCGTCTCTATCAGCATTGCGCCGCCCTGCCCGCCGCCGATACATTCGGTGGCGATGCCGCGCCTGGTGCCCAACCGTTTCATGGCATTGACGAGATGCAGCACGATGCGGTTGCCGCTACACCCCACCGGATGGCCGAGGCTGATCGCGCCGCCATCGACGTTCAATCTGGTCTGGTCGAGTTGACCCGCCGCGCCGTCGAGACCCAGAATCTCCTTGCAGAACTTCTCGTCGTTCCAGGCAGCAAGACAGCCCAGCACCTGCGTCGCAAACGCCTCGTTCAATTCCCAGGTCTCGATATCGGAAAGCGTCAGCTCGTTGCGCTTGAGAAGCTCGGTCGCCGACAGCACCGGGCCAAGGCCCATGATGCCGGGATCGAGCGCCGACCACTGGCTGTCGAGAATAACCGCCTTCGGCACCAGTCCGTGTTTCGCCACCGCCTCTTCGGACGCGAGGATCACCCAGGAGGCGCCGTCGGTGATTTGCGAGGAATTGCCGGCGGTGACCTTGCCCCAGGGACGTTCGAACACCGGCCTCAGCTTTGCCAGCGACTCCGGCGTCGAGTCCGGCCGCACGCCATCGTCATGATCGTAGAACTTGCCGTCGCGCGCAAATGCGGTTTCGACCTCGCCCTTGAGCCAGCCTTCCGATTGCGCCTTCGCCAGCCGCCGGTGGCTTTCGGCGGCATAGGCGTCCGACTGCGCGCGGGTCACGCCGAACAAATGCCCGACCACTTCGGCGGTCTGGCCCATATTCAGTTCGGTGATAGGGTCGGTGAGCCCACGCTCGAGGCCGATGATCGGCTTGAAATAGCTCGGCTTCACCTTGAGCGCGGCCATGATCTTGGCGCCGATGCCCTTGGCTCCGGCAAGGCCTGCGAACCAGCGCACGCCCTGTTGCGGCCAGACCAGCGGGGCGTGGCTCAGCGCTTCGGCGCCGCCGGCAAGAATGAGGTCCGAGACGCCCTCGCGGATGTAGCGGTAAGCGGTATCGATCGACTGCATGCCGGAGCCGCAATTGATCTGCACGGTGAAGGCGACCATCTTCTCGCCCATGCCGAGCCGCAGCGCAGCGACGCGCGCGGGGTTCATCTCGTCGGCAATGACATTGACGCAGCCGAGGATGACCTGGTCGAAGGCGTCAGGCGCAAAGGGCTGCCGCGCCAGTAGCGGCCGGCCGCACTGTACTGCGAGATCGACCGGGGTGAACGGCCCGGGGCCGGAGCGTGCTTTCAGGAACGGCGTCCGGCTGCCGTCGACGATAAAAACCGGTCGCGCCATCAGCTTGCCGCCCTCTGTTCACCCAGTTCCTGGAAGAACTGATGCACGTCGGCGCCCTTCCTGTAAATCGGCGACAATGCCTCAGGTGCGAAATCATCAACCTCGATCACTTTGGCAACCGCCTCATGCGCGGCGGCCAGCTTCTCGCCCTGCGCCTGGGTGATGACGCCCTTCTTCACCGCCTCCTTCCAGTCATGAAGGCGCGCCGCGCGCATCTGCTTTGCGACGTCCTCCACCGCCGTGACCAGACGGAACGCCTTTTCCAGCCGCGCGATACCGCCGTCATCATCGACGGCTGACAGGTCGGCGGTGAGCCGGTCGCGTGCTGCCGACGGCTCCAGCACGAGCTGTGCACATTCATGCACGACACGGTCGGACGGCCCGGTCACCTTTGCGCCGAACGGCTGGATCAGGAATTTCAGGATCACAGCGACGAACCGGTTCGGCAGGTTGGCGAGGATTTCGGCGAAGCGGTTTTCGATTGTGCGGAAGCCGCTCGCCATGCACCATTCGAGTGCGGCGAAATCGGCCTGCTGGCGTCCCTCGTCCTGCCAGCGCTTCAACGCGGCCGACAGCAGATAGAGCTCGGAGAGGATATCGCCGAACCGCGCCGAGAGCATTTCCTTACGCTTGAGCGCGCCGCCCAACGTCAACAGCGCCATGTCGGCGCACAACGCGAACGCCGACGAATAGCGCGAGAGCTGGCGATAGAACCGCGTCGCCTCGCCGGCATCGGGCGCCGGCGCCAACATGCCGCCGGTCCAGCTCCGGCCCCAGGCGCGGAACATGGTTTTGAAACTGTGGCCGACATGGCTCCAGAACGCCTTGTCGAAGGCTTCCAGGCCCTTGGCACGGTCGGCCTCACCCAGTGCATTCATCTCGTCGAGCAGGAATGGATGTGCGCGGATCGCGCCTTGGCCAAACACGATGAGATTTCGCGTGAGGATATTGGCGCCCTCGACGGTGATGCCGACCGGCACCGCACGATAGAGGCTGCCCATATAGTTCTGCGGGCCGTCGATGACGGCCTTGCCGCCATGGATGTCCATGGCGTCGTCGATCACGATCCGCATCCGATCGGTGGCATGCAACTTCATGATGCCGGAAATGACCGCTGGGTGATGCCCCTGGTTGAGCGCCGCACAGGTCAACCGACGCGCGGCGTCGAGCAGGTAGGCGGTGCCGGCGATGCGGGCGAGCGGCTCCTCGATGCCTTCGAACTTGCCGATGGAAATGCCGAACTGCTCGCGGATGCGGGCATAGGCGCCGGTGGTGCGCGCCGCATAGGCCGCGCCTGCCGCCGAGAGCGACGGCAGCGAGATGCCGCGGCCGGCGGCGAGCGCCGTCATCAGCATCTTCCAGCCCTGCCCGAGCCGCTCCTGCCCGCCGATGATGTAGTCCATGGGAATGAAGACATCGCGGCCCCAGTTCGGGCCGTTCTGGAACACCTGCATCGCCGGCAGATGGCGGCGGCCAATGTCGACGCCGGGCAGATCGGTCGGGATCAGCGCGACGGTAATGCCGAGTTCTTCCTCGGTGCCTACGAGATGATCGGGGTCATAGGCCTTGAAGGCGAGACCGAGCAGCGTCGCGACGGGACCGAGCGTGATGTAACGCTTGTGCCAGTTGAGCCGCAGGCCCAGCACTTCACGCCCCTCGAAATTGCCCTTGCAGATGATGCCGGTGTCGACCATCGAGGCCGCATCGGAGCCGGCTTCCGGGCTGGTCAGCCCGAAGCAGGGAATGTCGGTGCCTTCGGCAAGGCGCGGCAGCCATCGCTGCTGCTGCTCCGTGGTGCCGAAGCGCATCAATAGTTCGCCGGGCCCGAGCGAGTTCGGCACCATTACGGTGACCGCTGCGGTCAGTGATCGCGAGGAGAGCTTGCGCACCACTTCCGAATGCGCATAGGGCGAGAAGCCGAGTCCACCAAATTCTTTCGGAATGATCATGCCGAAGAATTTGTGGCGCTTGATGAAGGCCCACGCCGCCGGCGGCAGATCGCGCCATTCCCAATTGATCTTCCACTCGTCGAGCATGGCGCAGAGCTCGTCGACGGGGCCGTTCAGGAACGTCCGCTCCTCTTCGGTCAAAGTGGCCGGTGCAGTCGCCAGCAATTTCGACCAGTCGGGATTGCCGGTGAAGAGGTCGGCATCCCACCAGACATCGCCCGCCTCCAGCGCCTCGCGTTCGGTATCGGACATCGCGGGCATGGCGCCGCGCGCGAAAGCGAAGATCGGCTTGCTGATGAAATCGCGGCGGAAGCTCATGGCGACCTCCTCATGATCGGGGCGCGACACCGCGCCTCACCTGGCCAAACGTCAGTTCATTCTAGCTGAAAAGCTCGGAATTCGGGGCCGTTAGCGGCCGGAATGAAGCGAAATTGATAAACCGGGAGATTAACGGCTGATGTCCCGGACCCGTTCCAGCACGACTTGCATTATCCGGCGGTTGAAGACGGACGTTGCAGGATGGTCCCGCGGCGCTGCCGGCCCGACCAGCGGGCGAACTTCTTACGAGTCGCGCTTGTGGCGTCGTCGTTCGTTGGGGACGAACACGGCAAACACTTCCCTAACGCGAACGGCCGGCGTCACGTCGCGGGTAAAGCGAAGCTCCGCCGTCGTCCGGGTTTCTTCGACGCGAGGTGCATAGAGAGCGCTGCCATAGAGCGATCCGTCGAACCGCAAATTGCTTTCGTCGTCAGTGAGGTAAGCGTTCGAAGCAAACAGGAATACGAGCAGCGTCGATCCGACGACGGTAAAATATTTGAATATGGGCATTGGTATACGAGCCTTCCCCTTCTTTGGAGGGAAGGTGCATCGCGCGTCATCAAAGCGAGGTTTAAGGGCGCCCAGCTTTTGCCCAAACGGTTGGCTGCCAGTTGCCTATTTGTGACAAATCTTAATGAATCGCCGCGGATCGACTAGCGAGACAACCCCGCGGCAGCTGCTCCACCCCGCCGTTGCGAGCAATCGCTTCGAACGATCGGGCCTCCGGCTCGCGCCGGTGCCCGATCGCAAAATTGAACCAAGAACCGCTCAGCCCGGTCCCGCCCCCTGCGTTGCAGTGTACACCGCGTAGAGCGACTGGCTCGCAGCCATGAACAGGCGATTGCGTTTCGGTCCGCCGAAGCAGATGTTGCCGCACACTTCGGGCAGGCGGATGCGACCGATCAGCTTGCCATCCGGCGACCACACCGTGACGCCGCTGTAGCCGACGGCGCGGCCGGCATTGCTGGAGCACCAGACATTGCCGTTGACGTCGCAGCGCACGCCATCCGGTCCGCATTTCACACCGTCGACCATGAAGTCGCTGAACCGCTTGTGGTTGGTGAGCTTGTTGTCGGTGCCGACATCGAACACGAACATGTCGCCCTTGCCGCCCGGACCGGTATCGCCTGGGCCTTTGCCGGTGCTTGCGACATAGAGCTTCTTATAGTCGGGCGAGAAGCAAAGGCCGTTGGGATCCGGCACCTGCTCCTCGGTGACGACGAGATCGATGCGGCCGGACGGATCGATGCGATAGCAATTGGTCGGCAGCTCGCGCTTGCCCGGCACGAAACCGGCTGGCTGGCCGATCCTTGGATTGAGCTTGCCGGCGGAATTGCTCGGTCCTCCAGCAACGTCGGGCTCGCCCTCGTAGAGCTGGCCGCCATAGGGCGGATCGGTGAACCAGTAGCTGCCATCCGGATGCGCGACGACGTCGTTCGGCGAATTCAGCTTCTTGCCATTGTAGGAATCGGCCAGCACGGTCGCGGTGCCGTCGTGCTCGTAGCGCACAACGCGCCGGGTCAGATGCTCGCAGGAGAGCTGCCGCCCCTGGAAGTCGAACGAGTTGCCGTTACTGTTGTTGGACGGCGTGCGGAAGACGCTGACGTGACCGTCGTCCTCCGACCATCGCATCTGCCGGTTATTGGGGATGTCGCTCCACAGCAGATAGCGCCCCTGCGAGCTCCAGGCCGGGCCTTCCGCCCACAACAGTCCGGTATGAGACGCTTGATCGCGGTGTTGGGCTGGGCGAGGTCGTTGAAGGACGGGTCGACGGCGATGATGTCGGGATCCCAGAAGTAGGTGGTCGGGGGGCGCCGCGCGGACTGAAATCGCGCGGCGGGCTGGTGACTGTCGACGGCGGCGCCACGGGGCCGGTCTGGGCCAATGCGCTGCCTATCCCGGTGGCGGCGGCGCCTGCACATGCCGCCAAACCCTGGACAAGCGTTCGTCGCGATATGGTGGCTTCTGAATCGCACTCCTCATGGCGCGTCATCGCGTCCTCCCAAATGTGTTTGCCGGCCGTTGATCCGGCCTGGCAACTTGAGGTTAGTCCGGACCGCGTCCGGTTGCGAGAGCCCGCTTTGGATTCGCACTCGCCTAATCAAGCTCGCAGTCGATCATGGCAATACCTCGTCCAAACGAATGTCTGTCGTGGGGGCTCCGCCGTCATCACTTGGGGCAATTGCCCACGTGGCGATCAGGCAGGCGACATGCTAATCATTCGACGGCTCGTCGAACTCCTCCGGCAAGTCCTCTGTCCGCGGGACAACAAAATGAAAATGCCGATGCGACGGATATTGCATTGCACCGCAGGATCGCGCGCCGGACGGCTTCTTGCCGCGGTCTTGTCGTTGGCGATGTGGACCAGCACGGCCGCAGCCAACCAGGCGGCCAGCATCCCCGCGCCATCTCCAGACAAGCTCGAGCGCATCACTGAATTTTTCAATAATGAGGTCGCGACCGGAAAGCTGCCGGGCGCCGTTATATTGATCCAGCAGCACGGCAGGCTGGCCTATCTGAAATGTTTCGGCGTCCAGGATGTCGAGACCAAAACTCCGATGTCATCAGACACGATCTTTGCGCTTCATTCGATGACGAAGCCGATCACCAGCGTCGCGGCCATGATGCTGATCGACGCAGGCAAGCTCTCGCTCGCCGACTCCGCCTCAAAATTCATTCCGGCATTTGCCGACGTCAAGGTAGGAGTGGCGTTTGCCGCGGCTGACGGGACGCCCTTTCTGAAACTTGTCCCACCGGACCGGCCGGTGACGATCGAGGACCTGCTGCGCCATACCTCGGGCATCATCTACGACTACATCGGCGGCAAGCTGATCGATAAAGCGTATAAGGGCTCCGGCCTTTTCGACGGCAGGTACAACAACAAGGTGTTTGCCGAGCGCATGGCCAGGTTGCCGCTGGCAAGACAGCCCGGCACGCTTTGGCGCTACGGCCATTCGACCGATGTGCTCGGCCGCATCATCGAGATTGTCTCCGGACAGACGCTCTATCAATTCGAGAAGCAGCACATCTTCGATCCGCTCGGCATGACCAGCACCAAATACGCTCTCGAAAGCGCCGGCGAACACGCCCGGATGGCGGAGCCGCTGCCGAACGACACCATCCTGAAGGATTCAGAGGCTGAACGGCGCGCCCATCCCGAATGGGAGTCAGGCGGCGGCGGGTTGGTCTCGACCTTGAACGACTATGCGCGCTTTGCCCAGATGATCCTCAACGGCGGGGAGTTCGACGGCAAACGCTACCTCAGCCCGGCGGCGTTCAGGGCGATGACATCTGACCATGTCGGGCCGACATCCGGCGTTGCGCGGGATTATTTCTACTTTCCCGGCGATGGCTTCGGCTATGGTTATGGCCTTGCCGTACGCACCGATCCGGGAAACGCCAAGCCGCCGCCGGGTTCGATCGGCGAACTCAAATGGGATAGCGGCAGCGGCACCTATTTCGGGGTCGATCCTCACCTGAACATGATCTACATCATGCTGGAGCAGACCCAGAACGAACGGGGCCGCATCCTGCCCGCCTTCAAGAAGCTGGTTTACGACGCATTCGCCACGGACAATTGATCCGGTCGCTGCGCTACGTCAAACCTTCGTCGGGAATATTCAGCACGTTGCCGCATGCCTTGCAGTGGACCGCATCGCTGTCGTGACGCTGCAATCCGCAGGTGGGGCAGGAAAACCGCACCTTGTGCGGGGTCAGCAGCGCGCGGGCGAGATTGAAAAACAGGGTCACGCCAAAAATCATGATGACGACCGTAATCATGCGGCCGGTCGTGCCCGACAGGGTAATGTCGCCAAAGCCGGTCGTCGTCAGCGCGGTCACCGTGAAGTACAGCGCGTCCGCATAGTTCGCAATCTGTGGATTGCGAAACTTCTGCGTCTCGTAAACGATCGCAGTCATCACGAAGATGAATACCGCGAGGTTGGTGACCGCAAAGATGACTTCCTCATTGCGCCGGAAGAAATTGCTGTCTTCGCGCAGACGCGCCAGCATCTGGTAGTCGCGCAACAATCGCAGCGTCCTGAGCACGCGAAGAAAGCCGCCGGCTTCTCCCGCCAGCGGCGCCAGGAATGATATGATCGCGACGATGTCCGTCCAGGTCGAGAAGCGGGTGAATTCGCGCAGCCGATGCCGGCTGACCAGCAATCGCGCGGAAAAATCCGCAAGGATAACGACCCCGAACAGAACGTCGAGCGTTTCGGTGATTTCATTCGAAGGCAGAAACGACGTCGCGATGATGAACAGGACAGTTACGATATCAAACACCAGCAGCGCATAGCGAAAACGGACGCCCTCCGGCGTCGCGCCCTCGTAGAGGCTGCGAGTGCTCCGTCTTATGGAAGCGAACGACATGGCGGCATCTTCACCATTCGCACGTGCTATTGCAAATGATGGTTGGTGGCGACGAGAAATCACTTCCTGTTGGCCGCTTCGCGTTCGATGAACGCCACCTCGGTGCCCTTCTTCAGGAGCATTGCCAGCCTGTCGGCGTCCCAGTTGGTGAGGCGCACGCAGCCATTGGACTCTGACTTGCTGACTTTAGACGGGTTGGGCGTCCCGTGAATGCCATATCCTTCCTCTGAAAGTCCGATCCATTGCGACCCGACGGGATTATTGGGGCCGGGCCTGATCTTGAAGGCTCGCTTGGATTTGACTCCCTTGAACTTGTAATCTGGATTGTACCGGTAATACGGATTTGCATCGATCGAGATCACCTTGAGGACGCCGCCGGGGCTCGGCTTCTCCTCGCTGCCCACGGTCGCGGGAAAAAATGCGATCAGTTCGGAGTTCGCGAAGGCTCTGACGGTTTGAGACGCCTTGTCGACCTCGACACGCGTCACGGCCGGCTTGCCCTCCTTGGCCGGGACGTTGACCACCGCGATGGTTTGTCCGGCCTCGTCGAATTTCTTGCCGGGATTAAGAGCTGCGAGCAGCGCTTCGCTCATGTGAAACTTTTCGGCGAGGGCTTCCCGCGGGCTGGTGTAGTCCAGCGACTTGAGGTCTTTCAGGTCTTCCATCTTCTCAGGAAGCTTCTTCAGGAACGGGCCTTTGACGTCCTTGTCCGCGATCTTGTAATCGACGACGACCGGATCCGAACCGGTGGCAAGCAAAGCGGCCCAGATTTCGGAAGTCAGGGGCTGCTTGTTTACGGCCAAGCCTTTGGATTCGGCAAACGCCTTCAGGGCTTTCTGGGCATTCTCGCCAAGCTTGCCGTCGATCTCGCCCGGGGAGAAATTGGCGCGGTCAAGCAGCACCTGAGCCTTGACGATGACGGGATCGATCTTGCCGTTGGCCGGCAGCTTGCCCTTGAATTCAGCATTGTTGATCGCTGCCGCGTCGGGGCCGGCAACGGCCGGCGCGGCGAAGCAGGCGAGCAGAAACAGCCCGGCAAACCAGCGGATCATCGGCAATCTCCCAAATACGGACGATAAAGATTTCGACGGGCCGGAGTTCCCTGCAGCCGTCGGTTCAGAAGCGTAGCCCGGGTGTAGCGAAGCGTAACCCGGGTAAGGGAGAAGAAAGATCAATCCGGCCGGATCATCTCGAACATGTTTTCCGGCTTGATCTCGAAATAATCGCCCCGGCGGCCGGCGCGGACGATCGGATGGGCCAGCCCGGTCTGGTAGACGCCGTCCTTGATGAAGGTCTTGTCGATGTGGACCGCGACGACTTCGCCGAACGTCACCCAGGCCTGCGCCTTCTCGCCGTCCTTGCCCTGCAACTGGAGTATCTGCGTCAGCTTGCACTCGAAGGCCACAGGGCTTTCCGCCACTCGGGGCACGTTGACGAGCTTGCAGGGCGCGGCCGTGAGCCCTGCGATCTTGAACTCATCGACGTCGCGGGCAACGTGCGCCGCCGTCGCGTTCATCTGCTTCGCCAGATCCATGGTGGCGAGATTCCAGACGAACTCGCCGGTGTCCTGGATATTGCCCGCGCTGTCCTTCCAATTGGTCGAGGAGAAGCCGATGATCGGCGGCACGTAGCAGAAGGCGTTGAAGAAGCTGTAGGGCGCCAGATTGACGTTGCCGCTGCCGTCGCGCGAGGAAATCCAGCCGATCGGGCGCGGGGCGATGATGGCGTTGAAGGGATCGTGCTTGAGGCCGTGGCCGTTCTTCGGCTCGTAAAAGTGCAGGTCTTTGGTCGTCACGCCGGGACTCTTCCGTCATTGCGAGGAGCGAAAGCGACGAAGCAATCCAGGCCGCGTCGCGCGGAGCCAGTGGATTGCTTCGCTTCGCTCGCAATGACGACGGAGTCAAGTGGCGAAGAGCTCAATTCGCCTTGCGCGGCTCAAGAGCCCGGAAAAGGAAATCGATCATCTGGTCGATCGTTGCGCTGGGCTTGTTGACGGCCTGCGCGATCATCTGCGGGTGGAAGAAGCGGACCATGCCGGTGCAGGTGCACAGCGCTGCCAAAGGCAGATCAGGCGCCTCAAACTCGCCGGACGCCACGCCCTGTGCGATCACCTGGCCGATGATATCTGTAACGCATTCAATATGGGCGACACAGACGTCCCAATCCTCCTCCATCGCGATCTCGACCATCTCGTGCAGCTTGGAATCGCCGACATAGCGCTCGGTGTTCATCCGATTGATGGTCTTGAGCAACTCGCGCAAGCGAGGTTTCGCCGGACCGGGCTGGGCTGCGATCCGCCGCGCCTCGACCTCGACCTCGCCCATCAGCGTGCGAGCCACGCCCTCGTGGATCGACTTCTTCGAATCGAAGAAGCGATAGACGTTGGCGGGGCTCATCCGCAGTTCCTTGGCGATGTCGGCGACCGTCGTCTTCTGGTAGCCCATCTGCCTGAACAGACGCTCCGCCACCACGAGAATCTTTTCCCGGGTATCCGTCTCGACGTGTTCAGAAATAAGCGTCATGTCAGCTCTCAATGTTCAATTATTCTGCGGCGTCGGCAAGCGGAATCGCGTGTGGTCCTTTCGGATGCAACTTGGCCTCATGCTGCGCCGCAAGATCAGGTTGCTCGGCCTGGCCGCTTTCCTCCAGGCTCTTCCTGAACCAGAGTGCGTAAAGACCCGGCAGGTACAGCAAGGTCAGGAAGGTTGCAACAAACAACCCGCCCATGATGGTGATCGCCATCGGCCCCCAGAAAGCGGAGCGGGACAGCGGAATCATGGCCAGAATCGCTGCCAGCGCGGTCAGCACCACCGGGCGGGCACGGCGGACGGTGGCTTCGACGATGGCTTCCTTGCGTGTCAAGCCCTGAGAAACATCCGCCTCGATCTGATCGACCAGGATCACGGCGTTGCGCATGATCATACCGGCCAGCGCGATCAGGCCAAGCAGCGCCACGAAGCCAAACGGCTGGTTGGCGACATTGAGGCCGAGCGAAGCGCCGACGATGCCGAGCGGCGCGGTCAGGAACACCAGGATCAGGCGCGAGAAGCTCTGCAACTGGATCATCAGCAGCGTCAGCATCACCATGACCATCAGCGGAAACAGCACGAAGATCGAGGCATTGCCCTTGGCGGATTCCTCGAACGCGCCGCCCGGCTCGATCCGGTAGGCCGGCTCGAGATGGTCGCGGATTTCCTTCAGCTTCGGCCAGATCTGGTTGGTGACGTCGGGTGCCTGGACACCGTCGACGACGTCGGTGCGCACCGTGATCGCCATGTCGCGGTTACGCCGCCACATGATCGGCTCCTCATGGGAATACTCGATCTTGGCGATCTGCTGCAGCGGCACGGCGACGCCGTTGCGTGAGGTCACGGTGAGGTCGCCGACGCTCTTGAGATCGAGCCGTTCGGACGGGATCGCGCGGGCGACCACGCCGACCTTCTCGATGCCGTCGCGGATGGTCGTGACCTGCGCGCCCGAGATCAGCATGGCAAGCGCCTGCGAGACGTCCTGCGGCGTGAGACCGAGCGCGCGGGCGCGGTCCTGATCGACCACGAGCTTGAGGTAGGGCGACTGCTCGTTCCAGTCGAGCTGCGGCTCCACGACGTTGGGATTCTGCTTCATCACGTCGCGCACCTTGTAGGCGATGTCGCGAACGGTATTGGCGTCGGGGCCGATGACGCGGAACTGCACGGGGAAGCCGACCGGCGGGCCGAAGTTGAAGCGATCGATGCGCACGCGCGCTTCGCTCAATTCGCCTTCGGAAACCGCCTTCTCCAGCCGCGCCTTGATGCGCTCGCGGGCCTCGACGTCCTTCGAGACGATGACGATCTCCGCAAAGGCCTCGTTCGGCAGTTGCGGATTGAGGCCGAGCCAGAAGCGCGGTGAACCCTGACCAACATAGGAGGTATAGGTCGCGATATCCTTGTCGTCCTTGAGCAGCGTCTCGGCCTTCTTCACGGACTTCTCCGTGACGTTGAAGGCCGTGCCCTCGGGCAGACGTAACTGCAGGAACAGCTCAGGCCGCTCCGACAGCGGGAAGAACTGCTGCTGGACCTGACCGAAGCCGACGATCGAAAGAGCGAACACGCCAACGGTGGCCGCAACCACTTTGATCCGGTGATCGACGCACCACTGCACCACAGCGCGCAGGCCGCGATACATCCGCGTCTCGTAGATCGCGTGCGGATCGTGGTTGTGATGCACGGCGATGTTGGGCAAGAGCTTGACGCCGATATAGGGCGTGAAGATCACCGCGACGAACCAGGAAGCGACCAGCGAGATCGCCACGATCCAGAAGATGCCGCCGGCATATTCGCCGACCGCCGAATTGGCAAAGCCGATGGGGAGGAAGCCAGCGGCCGTGACCAGCGTCCCCGTGAGCATCGGAAACGCAGTTGATTCCCAGGCAAAGGACGCCGCGCGGACGCGGTCCCAGCCCTGTTCCATTTTCACCACCATCATCTCCACCGCGATGATGGCGTCGTCGACCAGAAGGCCGAGCGCGATGATCAGCGCGCCGAGCGTGATTCGGTGCAGGTCGATCGACATCGCGTTCATCACGATGAAGACGATGGCGAGCACCAGCGGCACCGACATGGCAACCACGATGCCGGTGCGCCAGCCGAGCGCCACGAAGGAGACGAACAGCACGATCGCCAGCGCTTCGACGAAGGAATGCACGAACTCGCCGACCGCGCGTTCGACAACCTTCGGCTGATCGGCAATCTGCTCGACCTCGATGCCCTGCGGCACGGCCTTCATGAATTCGTTGGTCGCCTTCTCGACGTCCTTGCCGAGCTCGAGGATGTTGGCGCCCTTGGCGGTGACCACGCCGATGCCGATCGCGGGCTTGCCTTCCTGCCGCGCGACGAAGGTCGGCGGATCGACGAAGCCGTGGGTGACGGTGGCGATATCGCCGAGCCGGAACACGCGGCCGTTGCTTTCGACCGGAGTTTCCGCGACCGCCTTGGCGCCGTCGAGCGCGCCGGTGACGCGCAGCGGCACGCGCTGCGAGGAGGTTTCCACCGTGCCTGCCGGCGTGACGTTGTTCTGCTTGGCCAGAGAATCGAATAGCGCCTGCGGCGTGATGCCGAGGGTTGCCAGCTTGGCATGCGAGAACTCGACGAAGATGCGCTCGTCCTGGGTGCCGTAGAGATTGACCTTGGTGACACCCGTGACCTTCAACAGCCGCTGGCGCATGCCCTCAGCCGTTTTCTTCAACTGCGCATAGTCGGCGCCGTCGCCGGTCATCATATAGAGAATGGAATCGACGTCGGAGAATTCGTCGTTGACGTTCGGGCCGAGCAGGCCTGCGGGCAACTGGCCCTGCACGTCGGCAAGCTTCTTGCGCAACAGATAGAACAGGTAGGGCACGTCCTTCGGCGGGGTCGAATCCTTGAACGTGACCTGCATCGCCGTGAACGAGGGCTTCGAATAGGTCTGCACCTTCTCGAAGAACGGCAGTTCCTGCAGCTTCTTCTCGATGGGATCGGCGACCTGGGTCTGCATCTCCTGCGCGGTCGCGCCCGGCCAGATCGCCGAGACGTTGACCACCTTGACCGTGAAGAACGGATCCTCGGCGCGGCCGAGCCGCTCATAGGAGAAGAAACCGGCAGCACCCAGCACGATCATCAAGAACAGGATCAGGGTCGGATGGCTCACCGCCCAGCCCGAGAGATTGAAGCGCTTCATGTCACTCTCCGACGATAACCCAATTGCCAAATACGGTACCGTCATTGCGAGGAGCGAAGCGACGAAGCAATCCATGCTTCCACGCGGCGAAATGGATTGCTTCGCTGCGCTCGCAATGACGGCGGAAAACTCAGAACGACAGCGACGACACCACCCGGACCTTCTGGGCCGGATCGAGCTTCTGCACGCCGAGCGCGACCACCTTGGCGCCATCGCTGACGCCGCCGGAGATCACGACCGAATTGCTCTCGTAGGATTTCACAATGACCGGCTGCAGCTTCACCGCGCCGGCATCGTCGACGGTATAGAGCGAGGGATTGCTGCCTTGGCTGAACAGCGCCGACAGCGGCAGTTTTGCGACGCGCTCGGTGGCCGCATCCGCCAGCGTCAGCGTCGCGGTCATGCCGAGCGAGACCTTGTCGTCGGCCTCAGGCAGCGAGAACTTGGCGAGATAGGTCCGGGTTGCCGGATCGGCCGATGGCGCGATCTCGCGCAATTTCGCGGTGTATTTCTTTTCCGAGTCTGACCACAGCGTCACGCTGGCGGTGCCGGACTTGGCGCGGCCGACCAGCGTTTCGGGGATCGCGACCACGGCTTCCTTCTCGGCAAAGCGGGCGACGCGGATCGCGGTCTGGCCGGAAGCCACGACCTGGCCGGGTTCGATCAAGGTTGCGGTGACGACGCCGCGGGTATCGGCGAGGAGCGTCGCGTAAGAGAGTGAGTTCTTGGTAAGTTCGACCTGCCGCTCGGCGCGGTTATAGCGCGCTCTCGCCTCATCGGCGGCCGCGCGGCTCTGGTCCATCTGCGCATCCGTCGTCCAGCCCTTGGCGCGCAGATCCTTGGCGCGCTGTTCGGAGGCGCTCGCCTGCGCCAGCACACCGGTCGCGGCGCGGAATTCAGCCTCGGCCTGCTCGGCCTGCAGCTTCAGATCGACTTCATCGAGGGTGGCGAGCGGCTGGCCGACATCCACGGTCTGACCGACCTCGACCAAGCGCCGGGCGACCTTGCCGGGGACGCGGAAACCCATGTCGGTTTCGATCCTGGGCCGGATGGTGCCGACGAAGCTGCGTTCCGGGGTCTCAGCCGCGTATTTCACGGTCGCGACCAGAACCGGACGGCCCGGAGCGGCCGTTTCCGCCGCCTTTTCATTGCAGCCGGCCAACGCGAATACCGCAAACGCCAACGAAGCTCCCGTCAACAGCCTGTAATAGCTAGAGAAAACGGAACGGGCGAACATCGGACTCTCCATCGCAGGATCTGGTGAAGAGTATCGAATGCTCACTGACGATTGTCAACATTCGTCACTGATCATGAATTCGTGAAGGAAAGTTAAGTTAAGAGGTAATTGCTTTCCGGAGAGATGCCTCCCGGGCCGGCTCGATGCTTAGTCCAGATCTGCCCAATAAATCTCGGGGGACGGAGCCCTCAGCCCGCGCGAGGCTCCCCGGATCGCTGCACTCCACGGCTTTCGCTACCCTCGACCCGCCCGCATCAGGCACGTCGAGCTTTCTGGCGCTTCTTCTTTGCTGTGGTCTTCTTCGGGCCTCTCGCGGTCTTGCTCGCAGGCCTTGATTTTTGGTTGCTCGATTTCCCGGCGGCCGACCTTTTCGTCGCCTTTTTTGCGGTTCGAGTCTTGGCAGAGGAAGCCTTCGCATTTCGAACCTTGGCAGTTCGTGCCTTGGCAGCGCCGGCTTTCCTCGCCCTAGCTGCCGGCGCACTGCTCCGCTTCTTCGCCGTGCGCTTCCGACGCTCGGGCGCGGCTGCAACCGGCGGCGCCATCAGGGGATCGGAAACGAGGCCATCGGCAGCGAGGGGGACATAGACCGCCGCGCGTTCGTCAGGCTTCAAGCCCGCCTCATCGGTCTTCAACGCCTGGCTCGCGGCTTCCGTCGCGGTGCTGGCGATTTCCTTCACCGTGTCGGTGAATTTTTCCAGAATTGACTTGTCCTTGTCCATGTCGCCTCCCCGGCGGCTTTGCAGCATGGAACTAACAAACCCGGCAGCGGCGGGTTCCTAAACGGAAACCCTAGTCCGCTAACTGAAACCGCTGGAAGCGGTGCAGCTCTTCCTCGATGCGGCGCTTGTAGTCCTTGCGTGCCGCCCTCGCCGCGCCCTTGCCGACCCAGCTCCATTTCTGCATCAGCAGCTTCTTGTTCTGGCGATCGGTCTTGATATCGATCGCGGCGACGATGTCTTCGCCGACCAGCACGGGAAGCGCGAAATAGCCGAACAGGCGTTTCTCTTTCGGCACATAGGCTTCGAAGCGGTGGCCGTAGTCGAAGAACAATTCGGTACGCTTGCGCTGGATAACAAGCGGATCGAACGGCGAGAGAATGTGCACCGGGCCATTACCGGCCTCCACTGACAGCTTCGCCTCCAGCACTTCCGGCCGGGCCCAATGTTCCTGCTTGCCGGCGCCTTCGAGCGCGACCGGCACCAGTTCCTTGCGCCGCACCCGCGCCTCGATCAGCCGCCGCACCGCGGGCTTGCTCGGCGCGTCGAGATGGCAGATGGAATCCAGGCTGACGACGCCTTGGGAGCGCAACGCGCGCTCGAGCAGATAGGCGGTGATTTCCGCCGACCTTGCCGGCTTCGGCGGCTTGTCCCAGCCGAAGTGCCGCGCCATCAGCTCATAGGTCTTGAGCATACCGTTGCGTTCGGAAATCGTCACCTCGCCGGTGTAGAAGGCAAGCTGCAGCGCCCGCTTCGAGGGTTTGCGGCTCTGCCACAGATGTTCCTTCTCGGTCAGAACGTCGTCCTCGATGTCGCGGATGGTCAGCGGGCCGTCGCGCCGCAACAGCCGCATCACCTTGCGGGTGTCCTCAGGCTTGACGGACGCAAACCAGCGGTGACCCTCGCGCCGGTGCTCCCGCATCGCCGGAACGAAAAAGCGAAAATCCTTCGCCGGCACATAGGACAGCGCGTGCGTCCAGTACTCGAACACGCTTTTGTCGACGCTCTGCGCCTGGCGCAGGTCGGCGCGGGTGTAAGCCGGGATGCGGCTATAGAGAATGTGATGATGAGAACGCTCGATGACGTGGATGGTGTCGATCTGCACGTAGCCGAGATGATCCACCGCCGCCGCAACCGCGGCCGGTCCGGCGCCGAACGGCTCGCTGGTATCGAGCCGCTGAGCCTGCAGCCAGATTCGCCGGGCCTCAAGCTTGGTCAGGGAACGGGGTTCGGTCGCGCGGAGCATCGCGCGGCAATGTATCGGGATTCGCGCGCCTTGGGAGTCCCGGGTTCCCCGATCGCCGCCTCGCGGTGCGAACTCACCTCACCGCTTCTGCCGCTCTCCCACGCTGCCGGTTGCGATCTCGGCCTCGCAGGAGGCGCGACCCGGCTGGGGCGCATGGCATTTGTAGACCTGGCCGGTGAGACGATCGACCAGCCACGCGCTTTCCTCCGTCGGGCTTTCGAACCCGACATAGCGGCCGCCGAGCGCGTTGATCAGCGTCGACAGCAAAATTGCAGCGGCGATCATCGCCGCGCCGATCAGTGTTGGCATTGAACTTCCGGAACCGGCAGGCTCCGACGCGCTGGTGCGATAACCCTGATACTCACGCTGACGCTTGACTGACTGTAACACCCGCCCCGTCCGTTTGGTTGCGCCGAACGATTTGTATTCGGATTTTTTGTGAGTCGTTCTGCTAGAAGCGCATCTGGCCGTTTTGTTGTCCACAGATCGGCGCTGACGCGACGGTCCATCTTTTTTCTTTGCTGAAATCGACAGCGCAATTGACTCAACTGGCTGGATGACACGCCGCGCACCGTAGAACTACGTGCTGCAGGGCGTTGGGACCGCCATGCTTCGAGCACGCGTGGTCTCGACTTGCCGGAAGCTTTGCCGGAGTAGTGTCTTTGGAAAAATCAGCGACCCGTTCCGCCGATCGACGCGTGACTCAAATCACTCAAGCAACGTCGGATGAATCGATCCGCAGACAACACGACGGCAAGCAAGGCGACCTTGCGCGGCCTTCAACGCCTTGCAGCGCCTATTGAAAAGTACGCTCCCTACAGAAAGCCGGCGTTAGCCAATGTGATCTGAGTCACATTGCCCGCTTTGAACCCGTCCTATCCTCGCAGCATCAAAACGTCATGCACGCCGGTTTGCAGGCGTTAACAACTGAGGATTAAGACAATGACCCGCTTTGTTTCCATCATGACCATCGGCGCCGCGCTATCGATGACGGCGGGCGTCGCTGTCGCCGGCGACACCGTCTCGGCTGACAAAATTCTCGACGCCCTGAAGCCGAAGGCCGGCGTGACCCGCGGCCTCTCGACCGGCCCGCAGCAGCCGGTGGACGTTGCCGCAAAGGCCAAGGAAACCAACTTCGTCGACTCGCTCCGCAACCGCAAGACCCGGTCGCTGTCACTCGGCGAGCGCCAGGAAATCGCGGAACTTGCCGCGAGCAAGCCGAAGATCGATCTCGAAATCCAGTTCGACTACAACTCGGCCGATATCAGCAAGAATTCGGTTTCCGCCGTGCAGGAACTCGGCAAGGCGCTGTCCGATTCGACCCTGAAGGGTTCGACCTTCGTGGTCGCCGGTCATACCGATGCGATCGGCGGCGAGGCGTATAACCAGGATCTTTCCGAGCGCCGGGCCGATACGATCAAGCGATACCTGACCGAGAAGTACGGCATCGCTGGCGCCAATCTCGTGACCGTCGGCTATGGCAAGACCAAGCCGAAGGATGCGAATGCGCCGATGGACCCGACCAACCGCCGCGTTCAGGTCGTCAACATGGACACCAAGACCGCCGCGAAGTGAGGTCTTGTAAAATCGATCCGCCTGCCACCTGCGGCAGGCGGATTTTCTATTGGCGGATACAAATCGCCAAGGCGCAACGCTCCGACCCGTCGATCTACGACTTGTCGAGGATTTCCCTGATCCTTGCCGCCAGCAAGGCCTGGGTGACCGGCTTCTGCAGCAGCGACACGCCGGGGTCCAGCCGCCCCTGATGCACGATCGCATCCCGCGAATAGCCGGTCATGAACAAGACCCGCAGGCCGGCTTGGCGATGATGCAGTTGGTCGGCCAGTTCGCGGCCATTGAGGCCGGGCATCACGATGTCGGTCAGTAACAGATCGATCCGGAACGGATTGGCATCGAACAAGGCGAGCGCGGCCGCGCCGTTCGCCGCCTCGCGAACCCGGTAGTTCAGGTCTTTCAGCGTCTCGACCAGATACGATCTCACATCGCACTCGTCCTCGACCACCAGGACGGTTTCGCTTCCCGAACTGCCGACAAGAGGGCCCTCGCCCTGTCCGGCGATCTCGGGTGCGGCAGCGGCACGGGGCAGGTAGATCCTGATTGCCGTTCCATGTCCAACCTCGCTGTAGATCTTGATCTCGCCGCCGGATTGCTTGACGAAGCCGTAGACCTGACTCAATCCGAGGCCGGTGCCATGCCCCGGCTGCTTGGTCGTAAAGAACGGATCGAACGCCTTCTCCTGGACTTCTCGCGGCATTCCTGCGCCGGTATCGCTCACCGCGATCAGCACATATTCGCCCGGCGGCACGCCTGCGTTCCGTTGCGGATAGCCCTCGTCAACGGAGACATTGCTGGTCTCGATCGTCAGCCTGCCGCTGCCCGCCATCGCGCCCGAGATCTTGGCGTTCATGGCGTCCTTGGCATTCACGACGAGATTGAGAATCGCCGCCTCCAACTGGCTGGGATCGACCTCGACCTGCCAGAGGTCGGCGCCGCCGATGACTTCAAGGTCGATCGTCTCACCTAACGTCCGCCTGAAGAAATCCGACATGCCGGCGATCAGCTGGTTGACGTTGGTCCGTTTCGGATCGAGCGGCTGCCGGCGCGCGAATGCGAGCAACCGCTGCGTCAACATCGCCGCGCGCTGCGCGCCGTTCGCGGCGTTGGCGATCACCCGTGTCAGCCGTTCGCGCGTGGCATCGCTCCATGAATGCAAGCAGCGATCGGCGATCTCGAGATTGCCGCTGATGATCGTGAGCAGATTGTTGAAATCGTGCGCCACACCGCCGGTCAGATGCCCGATCGCCTCCATCTTCTGCGACTGCCGAAGCATGTCCTCGGCTTCGCGGCGGTACATGCCTTCCTGAGCCAGCGCGATTTCGGCCGCCCGCAACTGCGACGGCGAAGGCAACGCGAGCACTTTCGGCAACAGCGGCCACAGCATCGCCGCCGTCACGATCGACGCTGCGGCGGTCATCGCCTTGACGATGCCTTCGATGCCATAGACCGGATACCAGAGCGTGATGATCGACATCACATGGCCGACGCCGCAAGCCATGATGAAGAGCGCGAATGCCCAGAAGACCCAGCCGAAATCGACATCGCGGCGCTTCGAGACGAAGATCGAAAGCGCGATTGGGATCGAGAAATACGCAGCGGCGATGATGACGTCAGAGGCAACATGGAGCCAGATCAGCTGGGGTTCCCACAGCAGGCATATTCCATGCGGCGCAAACATCGATGAATCGAGCAGACGTTCAAAGAAGGCCCACATGCCGTTCGTTCCTTTAAACGGGGATTCGAGCGATTCATACAGCGACGAATCTACGGCGAGCCCATGACCCGTACAAGTGGACTACTCGGGTAACCAATCGTTAAGCGTTTGCGCCGAACGACAGTCTCAAATCCAGTTCTGGAAGATCATCAGGCGACTGAACGTCGCCATCGACGTGCCTATGAACGCGGCCGATATCGGCAACATTGCGGCGAATCCAACAAAACCGATTCCGACATAGGCCCATAGCAGCCATGCCGGCGTGCTGCCGCGTTTCAAGGCATAGACCAGCGCAAGACTCGCGGTGGTCCCCGCCGGCAGATAGTAATAGATGAAGCCGAGCGTTCGCGGCAGCAGTGCCCATGCGAGGTACGGGCCGAAATAGAATGCCAGGACCAGAAAGGCATCAACCCGCCGCGTCACGATCCAGTCGCGCAGACAGATCGCGACCGCGATCAGCGCCGGCCACAGGATCAGCGGATTGCCGAGGAAGACCACGGCGGCAATCCGGTCGTCATCTACTTTGTCGAAGAGGTACCAGACCGGCCGCACCAGGAACGGCCAGGACGGCCACGAACTCATATAGGTGTGACCCGCGATCGCGGTCGTGGTGTTATCGCCAAAGATCCGCCGTTGCGCTTCCATGATGTTCGCAACCGATAATCCGTAAAGCGGAATGAAGGTTGCGAGATAGACGGCGATCGGAAGCAGCACGAAGCAGATTGCGAAATGCCACCACCTGAAATCGGGCCACAGATCGGGCCGGTACCAGTCATCCGGCCGGGCGTCGGCGAACTGGGTGCGCCAGCTTTGCATCAGGCGGATCGCGGCGACGATGACGATGCAGACCGCGAGCACGAACAGCCCGCTCCACTTGCAGCCGACCGACAAGCCGAAGCCGATCCCGGCAAGCGCGAACCACAGATGCGGCCGCTCTGTTCGAAATCCACGCATGAACGCGGCGATCGCGAACAGGCTGAAGGTAAGCGCGAAAATATCCAGCATCGCGATCCGCGATTGCACGAACAGCATCTGGTTGAAGAAGGCGAGCAGGCTCGCTGCGATGGCCGGCCCCTGCGCTGCGAACAGCGCCAGGCCGCATAAATACACCGCGACGATGGCGAGCGATCCGAACAGCACGGCTGGATAGCGCCAGCCCAACGGCCCGTCGCCGAACGAATGGATCGACAGCGCGATGAGCTGCTTGGCGAACGGCGGATGCATCGGATTGAGCATCGGCTCTCGCATGACAGGCTCGAGCATCTGCCGCGCCGCCGGAACGTAATGCACTTCGTCGAAGTAGAATTTTTCCGGCGCAGTGACGCCAATCAGCATCGCGAAGTGCGCAAGAACAAAAAGGACTCCCGCGATGACGCCCGTGCGCATCATCGAATTTGGCAGAATGGAAAGTGATTGGGTTGCTGGCTTCACGGGCGATCGGGCTGGAATCAGGGACTAAAAGAGATTGCGGCAAAAATGAGTGTGACGACTCCAGATTTTTATGTCCATCGCATTGAACGCATTTCGATTTCGCAATTACTAACCGATCGGCGCGTAAGCCGCACAAGTGATAATTCTGCCACATCGCATGCGCGCGCGATCCGGTACGATGTCGGGATAAATCGATCGGTTTTTTGAAATGAATTTCTGTAACTGCTTTTCTTCGCTATCTGCAATTGGCCTGGTGACTGCGTTGATGACGGCTCCCGCGTGCGCGCAAACGCGCGTCGGCGAAGCAGCCGTCGTCAAGAATGAAGTGCTCCGCGTGGCCGGCCCCTCGACCACCCAGATCAAGGTTGGCGATGGGGTGCTGCGCGACGAGACCGTGCGCACCGGGATCGACAGCGCAACGCGGCTGGTGATGGCCGACAGCACCAACCTCTCGCTCGGCCCCAATGCGACGCTCAAGCTGGATCGCACCGTTTTCGACGACGAGCATCACTACCGCGAGGTCGCGATACGCATGACCTCGGGCGCGTTCCGATTCGTCACCGGTCAATCGGACAAGGCCGCCTACAAGATCACGACGCCGCTGGCGACCATCGGCGTGCGCGGCACTACGCTCGATATTCTCTCGCAGCGCGGCCAGACCATCGTCAATTTGCGGGACGGCGCGGCTTCGGTCTGCACGGTCAGCTTTGAGTGCATCCAGCTTACCCGACCCGGCGACACCGCCATCATCACCTCCAGCGGTGCCGGCGGCAGGTCGACTATCAAGAAGACCAACAGCCCGCCATGGACCTTCGCCGCGACCTGCGGCGCCGCGGCCGGACTCTGCAGCACCACGCAATATGCGGATGCGTCGCCGGCCATTGTCGACGACGGCAGCGATCCCACCGGCATGCTGTGCGGGCGCTGACAATGGCGAACTTCCCCCGCGGTCTTCTGCTGTCCGCAGCGCTCTTTCTGTCGCTGCTCGCGGCGCCATCATCGTCTGCGCGGGCACAGTCGCCGTCGCCGTCGCCCACTCCGGTGGAGGAATGCGTCGAGTGCTACACGCCGACGCCTACGCCGAGCCCCTCTCCCTCGCCGAGCCCTTCGGCTTCGCCTACACCGACGCCAAGCCCGACCTCGACGCCAAGCGCCAACGCGCCGCCGTTGGCCACGCCCGGCTCGAGCGCCGGATCGATCAACGACCTCGCCGGGCAGCGCTTCAACCAGATGATCACCAACCGCGTGCTCGGCAACGTGCTGCTCGGGATCAACGAGCAGGTCAATTGCAATGATTGCATCAGCGCGTTCGGTTCGGCTGGTTCGTTCTCGGCCGGCATTCACGGTCGCAAGAACCTGACGCCCAATCTGTCGCTGCTGGCCGGTATCGCCTACGCCCAATTCAATGAGGGCGGGTATCACGTCACCGGCGCGCCGATCGGCGCGTTCGCGCTGCGCTACGATTTTGTCGACTGGGGATCATCGCGGCCATTCTTCGATATCGGCACCATCCTGTCGCCGTTCCAGAAGGTGCGCTACTCGCGCAGCTATGCGACCAGCCTCGGCGCAGTATCGCTGGAAAGCTCGACATCGAGCGAAAACTACGCCGTGTACGGCCGCGCCGGCTGGATGAGCCGGTTTTCGCCGCGCGATGAGGCCGCAGCTTACGTCGAGGTCTGGCAGCTGTGGCAACGGGTGAAGGGCTATACCGACCCTGCGGCCGCGTACAATCCGTTCGACGCCTCGATCGCCACGGGCACCGACCGCACTAGCCTCATCAAGATCGGCGGACAATGGACGCACCTGTTCGGCTCGAGCGTCGAGGCCAACATCAACGGTGGATGGGTGCAATCCTTTGGGACGCGATCCGGCATCGTCGCCACCGTGACCGGCGACGGCACCATCGTGCCTACAATCGGCAACCAGGGCTGGTTCGAATATGGCGGCCGGCTCGGCTTCCGCATCACCAAGGGCTGGGTCGCCGATCTCTTCCTCAACGGCACCGCCGGCCCGCAGCCGATCGGCAACACGCTTCACGGCGGCATAGGGTTGCGGATCAGTTATTAGAAAACGTGTAGGCCTGTAGGGTGGGTTAGCGCAGCGTAACCCACCGTCTTTCTTCGCGCGTCGGTGGGTTACGCCTTCGGTTAACCCACCCTACGATCCTCCTACGCCGCGCTCTTGCCCTCATATGCGCGCTTCAGGCCTTCAACATCGAGCTTGACCATCCCGAGCAGCGCCTGCATGGCCCGCTTCGCGCCGGCGGAATCCGAACCACCGAGATATGTCGGCAGCGCACTTGGCACGATCTGCCACGAGACACCGAAGCGATCCTTCAGCCAGCCACATTTGCTGGGCTCGCCGCCATTCGCCAGCAGCGCATCCCAAAGCCGGTCGACCTCGGCCTGGTCGGCACAGTCGATCTTGAAAGAGACCGCGTGCGTATGTTCCAGCTTCATGCCGCCGTTCAGCGCCATGAAGCTCTGGCCGGCCAGCGTGAATTCGACCACCAGCACCGTGCCGGCCTGTCCGGGAGGGCCGTCGATCGGATTGCGCTGGATCTTCGTGATCCGGGAATCCGGCACCAGTGAAACATAGAGGTTCGCAGCCTCCTCAGCCTCGCCGTTGAACCACAAGCAGGGAGAAATCTTGGACATGGATAAACTCCGGTTGCTGATTCGATTGTCAGGCGGTTGCGGACTGCGCAGCGGTTGCAGCCGCAACATCCATCCACATCACTTCCCAATGGTGGCCATCGGGATCTTCGAAGCTGCGGCCGTACATGAAGCCATAATCCTGCTTCGGACCCGGATCGGCACCGCCGCCCGCGCTTTGCGCCTTGCGGACCATGTCGTCCACCGCATCACGGCTGTCGGCTGAAAGGCAGATCAGAACCTGGCTGGTGGCCTTGGCGTCGGCGATCTTCTTCGAGGTGAACTGGCGGTATTTGTCGTGCGTCAGCAGCATGACGTAGATCGTTTCGGAGAAAACCATGCAGGACGCCGTATCGTCGGAGAACTGCGGGTTCTTTTCGCCGCCGATCGCCTGATAGAAGGCGGTCGAACGGGCGAGATCGCTGACCGGCAGGTTGACGAAGATCATTTTGGCCATAAGTGGGCTCCTTTTCGCGGGGTTCGGGCATAGGACGAACGGACGGGGACGGGTCCGACATCCCTTTCAAATTATTTTTTCAGGCGGCGAACTGACGCGCGATCACCGGAAGCCGGCCGCGAACGGCCGCTACCTGCCCTTGAATTCGGGCTTGCGCTTTTCGGCGAACGCCTTGACGCCTTCCTTGAGGTCATCGCTGTCCCTGATGACATCGAGCAGCCGGCGCGCGTCGGCGACCGTTTCCAGCGGGCCCTTCGGCATGGACTCGCGGGCGAGCTTTTTCAACGCCCGCACCACCAGCGGCGCATTGGCGGCGATCTTGGCCGCCATTTCCTGGGCGAGCGCGACATGCTGTCCCTTCGGGGCAACCTTGTTGACGAAGCCGATCTGGTAAGCTCGTTCTGCCGACATTTCCTCGCCGACCAGCAAAAACTCCATCGCGATCTTGTGCGGCATGCGCGCCATCACCGAGGAGACGCCGCCGGCGGTGGTGCCGATCTTGCCCTCGGGGTAGATGAAGCGCGTCGTCTCCGACGCCACGCACATGTCGGCCATCTGGACCAGCACGAAGGCACCGCCGACGACCCAGCCAGATGTCGCGGCGATGACAGGCTTGTCCAGTTCGACTCCCAAGCCCGGCACGGCGTGCCACATGTTGACGGGAAGATCCCTGACGTCGGCGCCGACCGAAAAATATTTCTCTTCGGACGATGCGAGCACGACAACGCGGTCGTCGCTTTCGTGAAAGCGGAGCCAGGCTTCGCGCAGTTCATCACACAACGCATTATTGAGCGCGTTGTGCGCCGAGGCGCGATCCATGGTGATGGTGGCGACGTGGCCCGCGCTCTCGTAGCGAACAAGCTTCATGGGATTTCCCCGCGCGATCCGCACCAGGGCGGCGTTTGTTGTTTCTTATTTCTTCTCAGCGGGATCGCGGTGCACCGGGTCGACCCACAGCACGGTCTCCGGCTTTTCCACCGGCTCGATGTCGAGGTTGATCGCCACCGCCTCGCCGTCCGAGCGCACCAGCACGCATTCCAGCACCTCGTCGGGGCTGGCGTTGATCTCCTGATGCGGCACGTAAGGCGGCACGAAGATGAAGTCGCCGGGACCGGCTTCCGCGGTGAACTGCAGATGCTCGCCCCAGCGCATCCGCGCCTTGCCCTTCACGACATAGATGATGCTTTCGAGATGGCCGTGATGATGCGCTCCGGTCTTGGCGTCGGGCTTAATGGTAACCGTGCCCGCCCACAATTTCTGCGCGCCGACGCGGGCGAAATTGATCGCGGCCTTGCGGTCCATGCCGGCGGTCGAGGGCACATTGGGATCGAGCTGATTGCCGGGAATGACGCGGACGCCGTCATGCTTCCAGCGCTCGGCATCGTCATGAGAATGATCGTGGGAATGGGTGTGATCGCGAGTGCCGCTCATCTTGTTGCTTTCTCAATGGCCTGATTGCCCGAACGGTACATAAATCCTCGATGGCAAACCAGCCAAATCGAGGAACTTTTGAGCCGGTCTTGTATGCGCGTTCTTCTTACCTCCCCCCGCCTGCCGGGAGAGGTCGGATTGCACGCAGTGCAATCCGGGCGAGGGGTACAGGTCTATCGGAAAAATCTCATCGGGCGGAGAGAGCCCCTCACCCCAACCCTCCAAGAGCGAGCTTCGCTCGTCTCGACCCCGCAAGAGCGGGGCGAGGGAGCGCAGAGACTACCGCCGCGCCCTCCCCACCACATTCGGGTTGACCACGTTGATGGGTGAACCGGCGGCGTAGGCTGTGATCTGGTCAAAGATATCCGTGAACTGGATTTCGTATTCGTCGCGCGAGACGTAGCCGAGATGCGGCGTGCAGACCACGTTGTCCATGGTCAGCAGGGGATCGCTGACGTCGCGCAGCGGTTCCTTCTCGTAGACGTCGACCGCCGCCATGCCGGGACGCCCGGCGCGTAGCGCATTGACCAGTGCGTTCGGCTCGATCAGTGGCGCGCGGCTGGTGTTGACCAGCAGCGCCGTCGGCTTCATGCGTGCGAGATCTTCGGCCTTGACGATGCCGCGCGTGGCATCGACGAGGCGCATGTGCAGCGACAGCACGTCGCAGCGCTCAAAGAAATCAGCCTTGCTGGCGGCGGTCGCGTATCCGTCGGCGCGGGCCTTCGCCATGGCCGGCTCGCGCGCCCATACCAGCACGTTCATGCCGAACGCCTTGCCGTAGCCAGCAACGACGGCGCCGATCCGGCCGTAACCATAGATGCCCAGCGTCCTGCCGCGCAGCGTATGGCCGACGCCGATCTGCCATTTGCCGGCCTTCAGCGCCGCCATCTGCTGCGGAATGGCGCGCATCGCCGCCAGGATCAAGCCCCAGGTGAATTCGGCGGTGGCATAGGAGGGTGTATCGGCGTGCTGGCTCGACGACACGATAATGCCGAGCCCGGTGCAGGTATCGATGTCGATATGCGGATAGACGCTACGCTGGCTGATCAGCTTCAGCTTCGGCAGCCGCTCCAGTAGCGGCGTGCGGATCTGTGTCCGCTCGCGGATCAAGACCAGCGCTTCGGTATCCTTCAGGCGCTCCGCCAGCAGACCCACATCCTGGACGTGATCGTTCCAGATCGTGACGTCGTGCCCGGCGAGCTTACGAAAACAGTCGAGGGTGCGCACCGTGTCGAAATAATCGTCGAGGATCGAGATCTTCACGATGCGCTCCCATCAATGCGCAGCTATTTCACCGCCAGCAATTCGACGTCGAACATCAGCGTCGCATTCGGCGGAATGACGCCGCCGGCGCCGCGCGCGCCGTAGCCGAGCGCGGGCGGAATGATCAGCGTGCGCTTGCCGCCAACCTTCATCGAGGCGACGCCCTCATCCCAACCGCCGATCACCTGGCGCTGGCCGATCTTGAACTCGAACGGCTCGTTGCGGTCGACCGAAGAGTCGAATTTCTTGCCCTTCTGGCCATTTTCGTAAAGCCATCCGGTATAGTGCATGACGCAAGTCTGGCCGGTCTTCGGCGAGGCGCCGGTGCCTTCCTTGCTGTCGATGATCTGCAAGCCTGAAGCTGTGGTCATGGGTTTTCCTGCGGTCTGGGCCGATGCCATCCTAATGGCAGCGGGCGTGGAAACCGCCGCTGCCACGGCGGCACATGCGGTCCGGATAATCGTGAGTCGGGAGAAGCGCATCTCAGTATACCTCGTTCGAGAGACCGACGTCTCTAGCGCAGAGCGGGCGGTTTCCCTAGCCATTTTTCAGCGGCCAGCCATGCTGTCATCGCGATCGATGGCGAATTCGTGCAGCAGCGGCGAGGTTTTTCCGGCGATCAGATCGCCGATCAATCGTGCAGCGAGAAAACTGAACGTGATGCCGTTGCCGCCATAGCCGTAGGCCGCATAGATGCCCTTGGCGTCGGGGACCGGACCGACCAGCGGCAATCCATCATGCGTGGTGCCGAACGTGCCCGCCCAGCGGATTTCGACCTCGGTCTTTGCCGCCGGCCAGAGCGCGGCTAGCCTTCTTGCGAGGATGACTGATTTTTCGGAAATCAGGCGGTCACGCGCTTCCGGCTCGACAATCTCCGTGCTGTCTTCGCCGCCGATGATAATGCGTCCGGCCCGCGTCGTTCGCGCATAGAGATAATCCTTCGCGTCCTCCCAGATCAGCGTGCCACCGTTCCAGACGCTTTGCGGCTGCGGAACGGTCGCGATCGCCCAGCTCGACGACACCGCGTGCACGGAAGACTGCACGATGTCGGGCATGACGTAACCGGTGGCGAGAACGACAGATGACGCCTCAATCTCGCGGTCGTTGGAAAGACGGACGTTGACCGTGCGCCCGGCGGCATCGAACACAACGGCCTCCGCTTCGAACCGCCGCGCCCCGCGCGCCATCGCAGCCTCGAGCATCCCATGCGCCAGTTGCACGGGATCCGCATCGGCCGCACCCGAGGAGATGATCGCACCGGCACGCACAATGCCAAAGCTGTCGCGCAGTCTGCCGTGATCCAGAAACTCGCCCGGCAGGCCGGCGCGCATCCGCCGGCGGTGCTCCTCCATCAGATCAACGCTGTTCTCGTTCGCCGCGAGATAGAGCGAGTTCTTCTCCCGCATGCCGCAGACAATGCCGAGCTCGGCCACCAGCGATTTCAGGCCGGCGACGGCCTCGAAGCTGGCGCGATAGACCCGCGCGGCGCGCTCGAAGCCGCAAGCCTCGCTCAGGTCCCGCAGCGGCTGGTCGATTTCCCACAGCAGCATCGAGGTCGAGGCCGCGGTGCTGCCGCGGCCAGGCAGCTCGCGATCGATGATCACGACATCCAGGCCCCGACGCGTCAGGCGTTCGGCGACCATCGAGCCGGTGATGCCGGCGCCGACGATCAGTGCGTCGCATTTTATATTTTCGCTGAGTTCGAGACGCGCGTGCTGTCCCGCCCTCGCAAACCAGGGCGAACGACCGCCGTGCAGGTCGGCCTGATCGAAATCCTCGGGACCGAGTGAGCTGATGATCGCCCCCTGAAAACAGGCGGCCATCTCCTGGCAAAGAGGACGGCCCGCCGCATCGTCCTAACGAATGCGAGGGGCTTGCGGTTCCGGCGACGAAGACCCCGCTGGGCTCAGTAGCCCAGCGCGCAGCCGTCCTTGCGGGGATCGGAGCCGCCGGTCAGCGTGCCCTTCTCCCAGTCGATCCAGATCGCCTGGCCACCGCCGAGCGGACCGACCACGCTGGTGGTCTTGTGCCCGATCTTCTTCAGGCCTTCGACGATCTCGGGCGGCACGCTGTCCTCGAGCTGATAGACGCCCTCGTAGTGCAGGCCACGCGGCATATCGATGGCTTCCTGCACGTCGCAACCATAGTCGAGAATGTTGGTCAGCACATGGCTCTGCCCCACCGGCTGGTACTGACCGCCCATCACGCCGAACGGCATCACCGCGCGGCCGTTCTTCGTGGCGAGTGAGGGAATGATGGTGTGCAGCGGGCGCTTGCCCGGCGCGATGCAGTTGGGGTGGCCGGGTTGAATCCGGAAACCGCCGGCGCGGTTCTGCAAGAGGATGCCGGTCTTATTGGACACGATCGCCGAGCCGAACGAATGCGCGATTGAGTTGATGAACGAGCAGACGTTGCGGTCTTTGTCGACCACGGTGATGTAGACGGTCGACGGATTCATCGGCGGCGCGACGTTCGGCAGATCGAGCAGCCGATCCATCTTGATGTTGTTGATGTGCTCTTCGGCAAACTCCTTGGCGAGGATGCCGGCGACGTCGACATGCACTTGCTGGGGATCGCCGATGTACTGCTCGCGCATCATGTAGGCGATGCGCGCGGCCTCCGCCTCCAGATGGAAGCGCTCGATGCTGAGCGGCGCGAACTTGGTCAGGTCGAAGCGGGAAAGGATGTTCAGCATCACCAGCATGGTGATGCCAGGACCGTTCGGCGGGCACTGCCAGACGTCGTGGCCCTTGTACATCGTGCCGATCGGCGCTGTCGTTTCGGTCGAATGCGCGGCAAAATCTTCCAGCGTGTGCAGGCCCCCGATGCCGCGCAAGGTTTCCACCATGTCGGCGGCGATCTCGCCGGCATAGAAGGCGTCGCGGCCGTTCTTGGCAATGGCGCGCAGCGTCTTGCCCAGTTCGGGCTGGCGGATCACGTCGCCGGCGACCGCCGGCTTGCCGTGCGGCAGCAGATAGCGCTCGGTGTTGGTGCCGTTCTTCAGCTTCTCGAACTGGTTCTTCCAGTCGAAGGCGATGCGAGGCGCAACGACATAGCCTTCCTCGGCGGCCTTGATGGCGGGTTGCAGCAGCGTGTCGAGCCCCATCTTGCCGTGGTCGCGCAGGATCGTGTCCCAGGCGTCGATCGCGCCGGGAATGCTCACCGAATGGGCCGATGTCAGGGGCACCGAATGGATCTTGCGCTCCAGGTACCATTCGGCGGTCGCCGCCATCGGCGCGCGGCCGGAGCCGTTATAGGCGACGATCTTGCCCTCGCCCCTCGGCTGGATCAGCGCGAAGCAATCGCCGCCGATGCCGGTCGATTGCGGCTCGATGACGCCGAGCAGCGCACAGGCCGCGACCGCAGCGTCCGCGGCCGTGCCTCCGGCCCGCATCACGTCGATGGCGACCAGCGCGGCGTCCGGATGCGACGTTGCCACCATCGCGTTCTGGGCATGGACCGTCGAGCGGCCGGCGAAATGGAAATTCCTCATCGCGAGTGCTTTCTTTTCAGCGTTCTTGAGCATCCCGCGGGGACCATCGGGGCGGGTTTACAGACGGTTCTTTGGCATATTCATCCCCGGCAGGGCAATGGTTGGCATGCCAGCGGGGCGTCAGGGCCAATGTGCGGAGTATGCAGGGCTTTACGGGGTTTCCCCGGCCCGACCTGCCTGATAAACGGGCGCCATGCCGTTCAAGGTCGCCGCCTTCTATCAATTCGCCGCGCTGCCGGACTTCCGGGAGTTGCGCGAGCCGCTGCGCGCGATAGGCGCCGGCCTCGGGATCAAGGGCAGCGTGCTGTTGGCGCAAGAGGGCATCAACGGCACGGTTGCGGGCAGCGACGAGGGCATCGACGCGCTCGTCCACGAGTTGCAGCATGGCGCCCTTTTCGGCGGCCGGCTCGACAACCTCGAACTGAAATTTTCGACCGCTGGCGACATGCCATTTCAAAGGCTGAAGATCCGGTTGAAGAAGGAAATCGTTACGCTCGGAGATGCCACGGTCGACCCGACGCGGCAGGTCGGCACCTATGTCGAACCGTCGGAATGGAATGAGTTGATCGCCGCTCCCGACACGCTGGTGATCGACACCCGCAACGCCTTCGAGGTGGCGATGGGCACGTTCGAGGGCGCCGTCGATCCCGGCATCAAGAGCTTTGGGCAGTTCAAGGATTTCGCCGCGGAGAAACTCGACCCGGCGAAGCACAGGAAGATCGCGATGTTCTGCACCGGAGGCATCCGCTGCGAGAAGGCCAGCGCCTACCTTTTGGCCCGTGGATTTTCCGAGGTCTATCACCTCAAGGGCGGCATCCTCCGCTATCTCGAAGGGGTACCGGAGGAAGAGAGCCGTTGGCGCGGCGAATGTTTCGTGTTCGACGAACGCGTGGCACTGGGTCACGGCCTGCGGGAGCGCAGCGATGGCTCGCATGAGTGAAGTCAATAGATTGAGCGATAGCATCGACAGCTTGAACGATCGCCTCGACGCGCTGGAGATGCGGCTGACCTATCAAGACGTGACCATCGAAACATTGAATCAAACGGTCACGGCGCAGTGGGCCGAGATCGACAGGCTGACGCGGAAGGTCGCGGAACTGAAAGAGCGCTTGCGAGAAGCCGAGAACAACATGCCGGGCCCAACAAACGAACGGCCACCGCATTACTAACGCTTGCTCGCCCAAACAAAAGCGGCTCCTTAGGGAAGGAGCCGCTCCTGCCGCGCGATCATGCGCGGGTATTCAACGGTGAGTGCGCTAGCGGAAGACCGCGCGGACTTTGTCCCACAGCGATGGATTCTCATGTTCGCGATCGGCTTTCGACGGCGCCGGTTGCGCGGCGCTCACGGGGTCAGATGCCGGGAACGTGTCGACTAGCCCGGCCTGAAGCTTTTCGTGGGTTTCCCGATCAGCCTTGGCCGCTTCACGGGGATCGTCGGCGTGTTTGTCATGCGCCGCAGGATTGAATTTCTCGGCCATAGGTACCTCCATGGCTGAGATAACGGCTCGGTTTTGCGCCGGTTCCACCAACGTGTCTCGCATCATTCCTTGGCCAATCGGGAACCTGCGTGTATCAGAGGCGCCAGAGCAGTGTTGTCGCAGGAACCTTTCGTTTTGTCCCAGAAGTCCGCCGAAAAACCATTTCTCGAGGTGCTGTCCGGCCACAGGCAGAAGGTGCCGCCCGTCTGGATGATGCGGCAGGCCGGTCGCTATCTGCCGGAATACCGCGAACTGCGCGCGAAAGCCGGCGGCTTCCTCGATCTGTGCTTTACGCCCGAATATGCCGCCGAGGTGACGCTGCAGCCGATCCGCCGCTTCAACTTCGATGCCGCGATCATCTTCTCCGACATTCTCGTGATCCCCTACGCGCTCGGCCGCTCCGTGCGCTTCGAGGCCGGTGAAGGACCGCGGCTCGATCCGCTGGATACGCCGGAGCAGGTGACGACGCTGGCGCGCGAGGCCGATTTCGGCAAGCTCGAGCCGGTCTACGAGGCGCTGCGCCGCGTGAAGCGCGAACTCGCGCCTGAGATCGCGCTGATCGGCTTCTGCGGCGCGCCGTGGACCGTCGCGACCTATATGGTCGCAGGACAGGGCACCCCGGACCAGGCGCCGGCGCGCATGATGGCCTATCGCCATCCCGATGCGTTCGCCAAGATCATCGACGTACTGGTGGAGAATTCGATCGAGTACCTGCTCGGCCAGCTCAAGGCCGGCGCCGATTGCCTGCAGATCTTCGATACCTGGGCCGGCGTGTTGCCGCCGCGCGAATTTCAGCGCTGGTCGATCGAACCGGTGAAACGCATCGTCGCCGGCGTGCGCGCGCAAGCGCCCGATGCGAAGATCATCGGCTTTCCCCGCGGCGCCGGCGCGCTGCTGCCGGCTTACGTCGAGGCGACCGGCGTCGACGCAGTCAGCATCGACTGGGCGGCGGAGCCTTCCATGATCCGCGAGCGCGTGCAGAACCGCGTCGCCGTGCAAGGCAATCTCGATCCGCTGGTATTGATCGCAGGCGGCGCCGCGCTCGACCGCGCCGTCGACGATGTGCTGGCGAACTACGCGCAGGGGCGGCTGATCTTCAACCTCGGCCACGGCATCCAGCCGGAAACCCCGATCGCTCATGTCGAGCAGATGCTGAAGCGGGTAAGGGCATATAAGGGCTGAGGTTCAGCGCCTACCGCGCGTCCTCCAAGATCATGTCCGACGCCTTCTCGGCAATCATGATGGTTGGCGCGTTGGTGTTGCCTGACATCAAATCCGGCATGATCGACGCATCGACGACGCGCAATCCTTCGATGCCGCGCACGCGCAAGCGCTGGTCGACGACGGCGAGCGCATCGCTCCCCATCCGGCAGGTCGAGGTCGGGTGATAGACCGTGCTGCCGGTACGGCGGCAGAAATCGAGCAGTTCATCGTCGCTCTGCACTTTCGGACCGGGATCGACTTCCGCGACCGCGTAGGCCTTCAGCGCGGGTGCTGCAAGAATCCTGCGCAGGATACGGATGCCGTCGATGAAGGCGCGGCGATCGGTTTCGGTCGCGAGATAGTTGATGCGGATTTCCGGCGGCACGGCGGGATCTGCGCTCTTGATGCGGAGCGAGCCGCGGCTCTCGGGACGCAACTGACAGACCGAAGCGGTGAAGCCGGAAAGCGCGTGAAGTTTCTCGCCCATCTTGTCGGTCGAGAACGGCAGGAAATGAATCTGGATATCGGGCGAGGCCAGCCGCGGGCTGGTCTTGAAGAACGCGCCCGACGTGCCGGCGGCAATCGTCAGCGGCCCCTTGCGCAACGCGGCGTACTGAATGCCCGCCATCATCTTGCGGATCGGATGATTGACCACGTCATTCAGGGTGACCTTTTGCGCGCAGCGCGTGATCAGTCGCACCTGCAAGTGGTCCTGCAGATCGTTGCCGACGCCTGGCGCGTCGAGCACGATCTCGATGCCGTGTTGCTTCAACAGATCTGCCGGCCCGACACCGGAGAGCTGCAGCAGTTGCGGCGAATTATACGCGCCGCTGGAGACCAAAATCTCCTTGCGCGCCCGCGCCGTGCGCACGCGGCCTTCCTGCTTGTACTCGACCGCTTTCGCGCGACGTCCTTCGAACAGGATGCGCTGCGCCAGCGCTGAAGTTTCGATGTGGAGGTTGGGCCGCGTCCTGGCGGGACGAAGATAAGAGAACGCCGTGCTGGCGCGGCGCCCGCGCCGGGTCGTGGTCTGGAAGAACCCCGCCCCTTCCTGCGTGGCGCCGTTGAAATCGGGATTGGTCGGAATGCCGGCCTCGGCGGCGGCAACGACAAACGCTTCCGATAACGGATCGTGGTGCCGCCAGTCGGATACCGGGAGCGGGCCATCGCTGCCGTGATATTTGTCCGCGCCGCGCTGCTGGTTCTCGGCCTTCTTGAAATAGGGTAGCACGTCGTCATAGCCCCAGCCGGCATTGCCGCGCTGGCGCCAGCGATCGTAATCCTCATGCTGGCCGCGCACGTAGAGCAGGCCGTTGATCGAACTGGAGCCGCCGAGCACTTTTCCGCGCGGCTGGAACACCTGACGACCGTTCAGGCCCGGTTCCGGCTCGGTCTGGTACATCCAGTTGACAGATTTTTCCTTGAACAGTTTGCCGTACCCGAGTGGCACGTGGATCCAGAGATTGGTATCCTTCGGCCCCGCCTCCAACAGCAACACGGAATGTTTGCCGTCGGCGCTCAGGCGATTGGCAAGCACGCATCCAGCCGAGCCGGCGCCGACGATAACGTAATCGAATTCGGAAGCTTCATTGTTCTTGTTCATTTTGTTTCCCCCGCGGGCGGACAGAAGAGGTAGCGGGGCGGCCACAGCCGGTCAATTCCCTCCCGGTCGCAGGCGTGGAAATAGACGATTTCCAATCGTGGTGCGGCAACTTCGCCGGACAATCTGCCGCATCCCGGAATGACGACGCGCTCGTCCGTCATATCCCAGGATGCATTTTTCACCTGCGGAAGATTACTGAAATTCGTTCGACTAGCTGGCGGCGAGCTTCAGGAAGTCCGGCGGCCGGCGCTCGGCGAATGCCACGAAAGCCTCTCGCGCCTCGGCGGTCTTCAGGCGAGCCGCGAACTGCTCGCTTTCCGTCTTGATCTGCGCCATCAGAAGTTCCGGGTTGCGCATCAGCCGCTTGGTGGTGCTGACGGCGCCCGCCGGCTGTTTCGCCAAACGCGATGCGAATGCCCTCGCCTCTGCGTCGAGCTTGTCGAGCGGCACTACGCGGTTGGCGAGACCCCAGGCGAAGGCGGATTTGGCATCGACGGCTTCACCGAGCGCGAACATCTCAAACGCGCGGGCATAACCGATGCGAGCCGGCATCAAGATGCTGGAAGAGGCTTCCGGCACCAGCGCCAGATTGACGAACGGCGTCGACAACAGCGCATTCTCGGCCAGCACAACGAGGTCGCAATGCAACAGCATCGTGGTGCCGATGCCGACGGCGCGACCCTGAACGGCTGCGACCAGCGGGCGGCTCGAATGTGCGAGCGCCTGCAGGAAGCGGCCGACATGCCGCTCGCCCTGGACGGCGCCGGTCGCGATAGCGGCGAACTCGCCGACATCATTGCCGGCAGTGAACATATCGCCCTCGCCGCGAATCAGCAGCACGCGCACAGATGCATCCGTCTCGGCGGCTTGGATCGCATCCGCCAGCGCGCCATACATCGCGTTGGTGAGTGCGTTCTTCTTGTCGGGACGGGCCATCGTCAGCGTCAGGATCCCGTCGCTCTTCTCGATCTTGATATGCTCTGTCATTCGTCTTCTCCTCTGGGAAATCTCGTTTGCATCGTGGTCAGCCAGCGCGCGACGACGTCGATCTCGGCGTCGGTAAATCCATCAGTGAGGCGCGCGTTGACCTCGACGAGCCCGGCTTTCGACTGCGCCATCGCCTCGCGGCCGGCCGGTGTCAGCCACAGACGCCATGCGCGCCCGTCATCGGGATCGGGGCGCCGCTTGATCAGGTTTGCCGCCGTCATCCGGTCCACCAGGCCGCTGATGCCGGGCGGCCCGAGATCGAGCGCTGCCCCCGCCTCGCCCATCAGCACGCCGTCACGCTGGCCCAGAATGAACAGCAGGCCGACCTGTGTAGCGGTTACGCCGCTGTCCTGCCTGCGCGCCGTCATCCAGCGCTGCAGCCGGCGCTGCGCGACGTTGAGCAGGAACACCAGCCGGTGCTCGCGACGGGGGCTCATCGCTGAGGTCAATTTATTTCGCACGCGAACTATCTAGGTGAGTGCGGGGAGGTTGTCACGATGATTTTGAGCCGATGCCACGAGGACATTTCTGGGGCTAATCCGCCCACAGCGAGCTGGTTTGAAAGAAAACGCCGCTCGATCAGCAGCTTATTAAAAAAATCGATTTTCGATTGACGATCTCGCCTCTCCTCGCCACTCTGGGCCGCATGAGCAGTATCGGGTTGAGTTTTGGCGACAGCCTTGCCCACGAACGGCCTCGCAGCCTGACGTCCGCCGTTCAAGAACGGCTGCGCGCGGACATTCTCTCGACCCGGTTGTTGCCCGGCCAGAAGCTGCATATCGCCGGTCTCGCCAAACAGTTTTCGGTCAGCCTCGCCGCGGTGCGCGAAGCGCTGTCGCGGCTGGTCGCGGACGGGCTGGTGCAGGCGTCCGACCAGCGCGGCTTTCGCGTCAGCCCGGTATCGCCGGCCGACCTGCGCGACGTGACGCAAACCCGTGTCGACATCGAGGGCCTGGCGCTGCGCCGCTCGATCGAGCGCGGCGATGCGGCCTGGCTTGCGTCGGTGGAGAAGTCGTTCGCGGCGCTGTGCGCCGTTCCCCACACCTATCCTGATGATCCGACGCATCACTATGAGGAATGGGTGGTCCGGCACCGCGTCTTCCACCGTACGCTGGTGAATGCCTGCGGCTCGCAATGGCTGCTGGGCTTTCGCGACGTGCTGCACGAGCAGAGCGAGCGCTATCGACGATTAGCGATCCGGCGCAACACCGAAAAGTCCCGCAACGTTGAGTCCGAACACGCCGCGATCGTGCGCGCCGTGCTCAAGCGCGATGCCGATGCCGCGGTCGCGGCGCTCGCGACACATTTCCAGACCACCATGCGTCTCGTCGAGCTCGCAGCACCGAAAATTTCCGGAGGTGGCGACACCGCCTGATCGAGCGCTCGAACATCAAATCAAGAAAAGCAAAAGGGAAACGTCACAATGAAGATCACGCGACGCCACATACTGGCAACGATATCAGCCGCCACCGTGCTGGGCGCATCGGCCATGGCGCAAGCCGCCGACACCGTTCGCATCGGACTTCCGACCAAAACCTACTGGCCGACCACGATCGCGGAAACCGCGGTGCGCCAGAAACTGTTCGAGAAGGAAGGCATCAAGGCCGAACTGACGATCTATCGTGGCGGAGCCGAGACGTTCGAGGCGATGGCGGCAGGTGCCGCCGATGTCATTCTCGACGCGACTTCGCTGGTATCGGCCGGGCGCAAGAAGGGGGTCAACTCCAAGGTGCTCGCGAACGCCGCCATGGGCTATTACGGCTGGCAGTTGATGACGCTTTCGAAATCGACGCTCGGCGTCAACGATCTGAAAGGCAAGAAGGTCGCCATCACCTCCGCGGGCTCCGGCTCCGACCTGCTGGCGCTGTGGACCCAACAGGACAAGAAGATCGAGTTCACCCGCGTTCCCGTCGGCGGCGGTGGGCTGGTGCCGAACCTGCTCGCAGGAAACGTCGACGCAGCGGTGGTTTATTCGCCGCTAAGCTTCCAGATCTCCAAATCGGGCGAAGCGCGCAGCATTCTCGACTTCTCCAAGGAAGTACCGCCGAACCTCGCTGCGGGGTGGATCGCGCTCGACAAATACGTACAGGACAAGCCGCAACTGGTGCAGAAGACGCTGAACGCGCTCTATGGTGCGCTGATGTTCATGCGCGCCAACAAGGACGCCTCCGTCAAGCTGATCACCGAGCTTTATGAAATACCCGCCGAGATCGCGGCGCTGGAATACGAAAACACGATCATGAAGCTTGAAACCGACGGCAGCATGGACGGGCCGAAGATCACCGAGCAGCTTCAGCTCGCACTCGACATGGCCAAGGCCGGCGGCATGAAGGACCTTGGGCCAGCGGCGGAGATCATCTCGACGCAGTTCAAGCCGGTTCCGACCAAGTTCTGAGGCAGACGCAATGCGAGCAGGCATTGGCGTAAAGGCGGCGCGGATCGCCATTGTAGTGGCGCTGTTTGCGATATGGGAGATCCTGTCGCGGACCGGCATCGTCAATCCGCGCCTGCTCCCTTCCGCCTCCGACACGCTTGTCACGCTGGGCGATCTCCTGCAGCGGGCGAGCGTGCGTAGGGATCTCGTAGTCACCGCGAGCGAGGTGGCGACCGCGTTCGCACTCGCCGTTCCCGTCGGTGCCCTGATCGGCTTCCTGATCGCGGAGAACCGTTACTTCGCCGATGTCGCGAAACCGCTGCTGTTCTTTGCCTTCAGCATCCCGAAATCGATCTTCCTGCCGATGTTCATCCTGGTGTTCGGGGTCGGCTTTTCGCAGAAGGTCGGCTTCGGATTCTTCTCGACCATCTTCATCGTGATCATGTCGACCACGACAGCGGTGGAGTCGGTCAAGGTCGAACACCTGACGGTCGCCCGCTCCTATGGCGCGACGCCGATGCAGACCGCATTTCGCGTCTATTTGCCGAGCATGCTCCCCGTTCTGCTGGAGGCGCTGCGGATATCGATGATCTTCAATCTCACCGGCGTCATTCTCGCCGAAATGTACGCCTCGCGCGACGGCATCGGCCATCAGATCGCGACCTGGGGCGAGAATTTTCAGATGAAGCAGTTGCTCGCCGGCGTGGTGATGATCGCGGCCATCGCAATTGCCTTCAACGAACTGGTCAGATGGGTGGAAACACGATGCAGCCATTGGCGAACATAACCCCGTTGAAGCCGGCCGGCGCGATCGAGGTCCGCAATGTCGGGCAGGTCTTTAAGACCACGACGCAGGATGTCGTGGCGCTGGAGGATGTTTCGCTGGACGTCAAACCCGGCCGCTTCGTCGTGCTGGTCGGCCCGAGCGGCTGCGGCAAGTCAACGCTTTTGATGATGATGGCCGGGCTGCGCCAGCAGACATCAGGTACCATCACCATCAGCGGCGCGCCGATCCCCGTGCCCGACCCGAATCGCGTCGGCGTGGTATTTCAGGAAGCCAGCCTTTTTCCCTGGCTCACCGCAGAAGAGAATGTCGAATTCCCGCTGGCGTTGCGGGGAGTCACGAAAAGCGATCGCCGCACCCGAGCGCAGGATGCGTTAAAGCTCGTCGGCCTCGACGGTTTCGGCAAGCGCCATCCACATGAACTGTCCGGCGGCATGAAGCAGCGCGTCTCGATCGCGCGCGGCCTGGTGCAGGATCCGCCGGTATTGCTGATGGACGAGCCGTTCGCGGCGCTCGACGAGCAGACCCGCATGACCATGGGCGATGAGCTGCTGCGGATCTGGGCAGCGACCGGCAAGACCGTGGTGTTCGTCACCCACAGCCTGACGGAAGCGGTCTACCTCGCCGACGAGGTGATCGTGATGTCGCCGCGGCCCGGCCGCATCGTCGATCATCTGCAGGTCTCGCTGCCGCGGCCGCGCACCTATGAGATGCTGAGCGGCGACGCGTTCGGCAGCCTGCGCGACCGCATCTGGCGGCATATACGCAAATCGGCATGAGGCGAGCATGAGCGCGGCAACGCTTCGCAGATTGATCGTGGTGGCCCTGATCGCGCTGTGGGAAATCCTGCCGCGCGCAGGCCTCATTCCCGAGTTGTTCCTGCCATCGCTGTCCTCGACGCTCGCGGCCGGCTGGAACGAGGCCGGCGAGTACGGCCACGCGCTGGCCGTGACGCTCTATGAGGTCGCAATCTCGATGGCATTCGCCTGCGGCGGCGGCATCCTGCTCGGCGCCATCGTCGGCAGCCTGCCGCGGCCGCGCATCCTGATCATGCCGATGGTCTCGAGCCTCTATGCGGTGCCGCTCGTCATCCTCTATCCTGTCTTCACAGTCTGGCTCGGCATCGGCTCGGAATCCAAGATCGCCTTTGCCTCGATCTATGGCTTCCTGCCGACGATGCTGGCGACCGCCGCCGGCATCCAGACCATCGATCCGCAGCTATTGCTCGCCGCGCGCAGCATGGGCGCGACGCTGAGCCAGCGCCTGGTGTGGGTGATTATCCCGGCGGCGATCCCGACCGTGCTTTCGGGGCTGCGCGTCGGTGGCGCGCTGGTCATCGTCGGAGTCGTCGTCTCGGAAATGCTGATTTCCTCCGCCGGCATTGGCTACCTGATCTCACGCTATCGCACCATTCTCGACAGCCCGCATGTCTTCGCCGGCGTGCTGCTGGTGCTGGCGATGGCGATCGCGTTCAACGCCGCGATCAAATGGATCGAGCGCAAGGCCGCGATCTGGCAGACCGGCACCCGCGCCGGACAAACTGCGTCGGAAGAAATAGCGCCCACGGCGCTGCAGCCTGCTACCTGACGGAGAAGCTGCGTGTTCGACCTGACGCTGACTTTCGACAATGGTCCCGAGCCCGGCGTCACGCCGCGCGTGCTCGATACCTTGCGCGAACGCGGCATCAAGACGACCTTCTTCGTGATCGGCGAAAAGCTTGGCGACCCCGAGCGCCGTCGGCTGGCAGGGCGCGCGCACGACGAGGGCCACTGGATCGGCAATCACACCTTTACGCATTCGGTGCCGCTTGGGCGGCAGCACGATCCGGAAACGGCACACAACGAGATCGGCCGGACGCAAGACGCGATCGGCGACCTCGCCCATTCAGAGCGCTGGTTCCGGCCGTTCGGCGGCGGCGGCAATCTCGATCGGCGGCTGTTGAAGCCTTCGGTCGTCGATTACCTCATCCGCAACAAGCATAGCTGCGTGCTCTGGAACGCAATCCCGCGAGACTGGGATGATCCGGACGGCTGGGCCGACCGGGCCATCGAGCAATGTCAGACGCAGCCGTGGAGCCTGATGGTGCTGCACGATCTACCCGGCGGCGCCATGGATCATCTCGAACGCTTTATCGACCGCGCCACGAAAGCCGGCGCACATTTCCACCAGGACTTTCCGCCTGACTGCGTCCCGATCCGGTCGGGCGAGATCGTGCTGCCGATCCAACCCTACGTTTCCAACATCGAAGAGAGTGTCACACCATGAAGATCGCGAGTTTCAAGGCCGGCCCGACCGTAACCTACGGCCTGATCACGAACACCGGCATCATCGATGCCGGGAAGCGGCTGAAAGCGCATCCGACACTGAAGTCGCTGCTCGCAAAGGGATCGCTCGACGAACTGAAAGCGCTGCAAGGCGAACGGCCCGATTACGCGCTGGCCGAAATCGAATTGCTGCCGACCGTGCCCGACCCGGACAAGATTTTCTGCATCGGCGTCAACTACGCCACGCATCTGGCCGAAAGCGGCCACCCCACCCCGCCGCATCCGATGATCTTCACCCGCTTTGCCAACAGCCAGGTCGGCGGCGGCCAGCCGATGATCCGGCCGCTGGAATCAGAACGTTTCGACTTTGAAGGCGAGATGGCCGTCATCATCGGCAAGGCCGGCCGCCGCATTGCGCGCGAAAAGGCGCTCGCGCATGTCGCAGGTTATGCCTGCTACAATGACGGCAGTATCCGCGACTGGCAGCGTCACACCTCGCAATTCGCGCCGGGCAAGAATTTCGTCGGCACCGGCGCGTTCGGCCCCTGGATGGTCACGACGGATGAAATCCCTGATATCAGCAAGCAGACCATTGCGACCCGCCTCAACGGCGTCGAGGTGCAGGCCGCGCCGATCTCGGACCTCGTGTTCGATGTTCCGGCCCTGATTGCCTACTGCTCGACCTTCACCGAACTCGTACCCGGCGACGTCATTGTCACCGGCACCACCGGCGGCGTCGGCGCCTATCGCACACCGCCGCTCTGGATGAAGGATGGCGACGTGGTCGAAGTCGAAGTGTCCGGCATCGGCGTGCTGCGCAATCCGGTCAAGGACGAGGTTGCTGCGACTGCAACGCGCGCGGCCTGATTCTCTTTTTTGTTGACGCGCTTTCTTCACGCGAACCGGTACCCACTTCGCTTGAAAACGCTATGCGAATACCAAGAACAAGGAGGTAATCATGAACCTGCCCAAGCATCTGCTGCCGACCACGGTCGTCGGCAGCTACCCGCAGCCGGAATGGCTGGTCGATCGCGCGATGCTGTCCAAAGTGGTGCCGCGCACGCGTTTGCATGCGATGTGGCGGCTGCCGGCCGAACATCTGGAGGAGGCGCAGGACGACGCCACCATCGTCGCCATCCGCGACATGGAGCGCGCCGGCATCGATATCGTGACCGACGGCGAAATCCGCCGCGAAAGCTATTCGAACCGCTTTGCCACCGCGCTCGAGGGCATCGACGACGAAAATCCGGCGATGATCACCTCGCGCAGCGGGCACGCGACGCCGGTCCCGCGCGTGGTCGGCCCGGTGAAACGCCGCGGCCCGGTCGAGCGGCACGACATGGAATTCCTGCGCAAGAACACCGACCGCGCGGCCAAGATCACTCTGCCCGGCCCGTTCACGATGAGCCAGCAGGCCAAGAACGAATACTATAAGGACGACGAAGAGCTGGCGATGGCGTTCGCCGAAGCCGTCAACGCCGAAGCGCTCGACCTGCAAAAGGCCGGCGCCGACGTGATCCAGCTTGACGAGCCCTGGGTGCGCAACAATCCCGATCTTGCCCGGCAGTACGCCGTCAAGGCGATCAACCGCGCCTTGCAGGGCATCACCGTGCCGACCGTGGTGCATCTGTGCTTCGGTTATGCCGCGGTCGTCCCCGGCTCGACCAAGCCAGCCGGCTACTCCTTCCTCGCCGAGCTCGCCGACACCAGTGCCGAGCAGATTTCGATCGAGGCGGCGCAGCCAAAACTCGATCTCGGCGTGCTCAAGGATCTGTCGTCGAAAAAGATCATGCTCGGCGTGCTCGACCTCGGCAATCCCGAGATCGAAACCGCCGATGTGGTGGCCGGCCGAATTCGCAACGGCCTGAAGCATGTCGCGGCCGATCGGCTGGTTGTCGCGCCCGATTGCGGCATGAAATACATGCCGCGCCATGTCGCGTTCGGAAAGCTCAAGGCAATGTGCGATGCGGCCGCGACCGTCCGCAAGGAGCTGAGCTAGGTCCGGCCGCTTCATCTATCAGGCTGAGGAGCTGTTCGAACGGATCCCGCTCGCGGGCCCGTACCAGATGGATCGGTGCACTGGAAAGACGCAGCCAACTCTCTGCTTCGGCCAGCCAATACACCTTGCTGTGTGGTTCGCGCCGTGCGAGCTGCCTGCAAAGTGCCGCCCGCCAACTCAACTCCAGGCGACTTGCCATGCGCATCCCCTGCCATGGGTGATGCTTCATGCTGGTCCCGGGGACTGGACGGGTTCCTTGATCTACGTCAAGCGTCGCGACGATTTAGGACGCTGCGCTAGATCGGATTACCTTTCAACCACGCCGCGCCCCGCGCGTATAATGCCTCGACTTCGGGCCCCTTCAGACCGGGCATGTCGCGCTTGACGGTATAACCGATGCGGGTCTGCAGATAAGCGAGGTGCCGGTAGCCCTGTGGAAACTGCTCAAGCAACGCCCTATCCAGAACAGGCGCTGTGCCGGGGGTAACGGGGTCCATCCGGTCCTTCTCATAGATCGGCTGGCGCAGCACGATTCCCCATCGCCCTTCCCGCTTTTCGAGGAAGTCGTAGAACCGCCCGGTGCAAAGCACGTCGCACAGCACGCCTTCTACCTCGGCGCGCTGCGAAATCGTCATCTTGGTCTGCGAGATCGCCCGGTTTCCGGCGAGATCGACCGAAACACCACCCAGGAAGTGCAGGATGCTGATGCCCTTGGCCCAGGCCTGCTTGCTGATTTCGATGAATTCGTCGCCGGTGCCCTGCGTCCAGGTCGCCATCATGCGGCCGTCCGGATGCCAGACCGTGCGGAAGCGCTCCCAGTCGCCGGCATCGCGCCAGATCGCCCAGTTCTGCAACAATTCCCGGATCAGGCGATCGTCTTCAATCTCGGCGTCACGTCTGGGCATGCGGACGTTTCCCTTAGGACTTAGTTCTCAAGTGTTCATGAGACATAGCCGCGCCAGGCATAAGCTGACAAGCCGGGCTCATAACAGCCTGGCGCGAACGAACAGCGCGCGCAGCGCGTTGGTCGCCTGCACGGCCAGCATCGCGTTATCGGCGGCACCTTGCAGTGCACTGACAGCATCGGCGTGCAGCGCGCGGAATTCGATCCATTCGATCGAAGAGAGATTAGTGATGAAGCGATAGGCCTGACCGACGGTGGCGATCGACACCGTCCTGCCGTTCAGGTTGATCTTGAAGACCGCTCGCAACGGCGTATCGGAATCGGCGACGTCGCCGGCGACCGAAGTCATGACGGAGACGGTGAACGCCGCGATGCGGTCAGGCCTTCGCGAAGGCTCGGCACAACGACGAGCCGCTTCACCTCGCCGTTCCGGTAGGCCTGCAGGAACCTGTCATAATCCTTGATCGAGACGCAGCCGTTGGAATCGCCGTTGGGACCGAGCAGGTAGCTGTGGACGAGCAAGCCGTTTCGCCCATGCATTTCGTTTTCGCCGACCGGCGTCATGCGCAGCGCCGCGACGCCATGAAACAGTTTCTCGCGCGGTTTCAGATCGTAGACGTTCGGCGGCGTCGCGCCGACCATGCGCTGGTCGACATGTGCCGGATTGTCCATCAGGCTGCCGAGCCCGGAGTGTGCCTCAAGCTTGACGCCATTCGGCAAGTACACCGTGCGGGCCGAAATATCGTAGACGGCGGTCTGACTGTCGTAGCCAAGCGCGGCCAGATCCTTGCGCTCGCTGAGCAGCCCGTCTCCCGGCGTCAGCGACGCCAACGAGAAGCGCATCGGCACCAGGTCGGCGAGCTTCTCGAACATGGTGCGATTATCGGCCGAGACCGTCGGCGGATCGTTCCTCATCGACTGAAGATTGGCCAGGACCGGCCGGGATCTTGGCAAGGGAATCGCAGCCTCAACCGTTGGCGCAGGCTGCTCGGGCTCGGGCTGGACAATCTGCTCTCGCGATGGTCCGCCCAACTGGCTTTCGATATGCCCGAACTCAGCCTCGAAGTCAGAGCGTTGCGGGCGTACGGCGGGACGCGAGGGGTAATTGATGGCCAGCGAACGGCGCACGGAGGACGGACCGAACCGCTCGTCGAACGAGGTTGTGCTGGCAAAATTCGCGGATGCGGGATCGACCCAGCGGGACAGATCGAAATCGGTCGCCCAGGCAGCCAGCCCCAATGCCATGGCGAACGCCGCGACCCCGAATGCCGCTTCGCGGTACAATCGGGTACGCGGGCGCGAAGCAAGCTCGGCTGCGCTGGTCGTACGATTACCCATCTATCCCCGGCTCGGCGCTTCGGAATCACGTCTGATTCCTAAAGGATTCACCGAATAAGTCCCCACCATAATGCAAACCAAAGTAAGGCATAATCGAGACAATGTTTGCCGCCATCATGACCTGCGCAATCCGCAGGTTCAAGCCTTCTGACAAGGCCGCACCGGCGGGTCGGCGGCTCTCAGGGCCTCAGGACCGGATTGGTATTTGGTACCGGCGCCTGCTCCATTTCAGCGTGCTCCGGCAGCTTGTCCGCATGCACCGCGAGCGCCGGCCCGATCCAGATCGGATCGGCCAGATGGTCCCGGCGCGGATTGGTCGTGTTCGGATGGACCAGAACGCTCAATTTGCCATGGTTGAGCATCAGCCAGGGCACCAGTTCGGGGAATATCTCGCGGGCAAAGGCGACCTGGTACATGGCCTGATCGTGCGGCCCGACCTTGACATCGTGCCAGCGCCCGAGCGTGACCGAGAAGCGCTCGCCGATCCAGCTGCGCAGTTGCTCGGCTTCGGCCCGTGTGGTCGCTGGATCGTAATAGATATGGGCGTGATAGCTGGCGATCTCGCCCAGTGGTCGCGGCCCGCCCGCTCCCGGCTCACCCGTCATGGCCTTTGCTCCACGCCATCGCTGCTTTGGACCGGTCGATGATCGCTGCAACCGGGGGCGTGGTCAATGTGCAGGTGTCAGCCCAACCGCTTCTTGCTGCTCTCGAAGACGGTCATGCCGGCGGCGGCGTCGAGGTCGACCTCGGTTGCTTCCGTCAGGCGCGCCATCGTCATGTAGAATCCGATCGCAAGGATCGATTCGACGATCTCCTGCTCGCTGAAGTGCTGGCGCATCGCGGCAAAGACCGGTGCTGCAACGCGCACGTTCTCGATCACTTCACGGCCGAACGCCAATAGCGCCTTTTCGGCCTCATTGAAGGCGGCGTCCTCGTATTTGCCCTGCTCGATGCAGTCGATCTGCCGTTGCGTGACGCCGACGCCGAGCGCGATCGGAACATGCTGCCGCCACTCATATTCCCCATGCTCCCACTGCGCGACCTGGAGGATCAGCAACTCGCGATTGACGTGGCTGAGCTTCTGGCGGTGCAGGATCGAATTGGCGAACCGCATCGCCGGAATGAAATTGGCCTCGGCATGCGCCATCATCCGGAAGATATTAAGGACGACCGGCATCCTGTCGAAGGAGGTGCGTATGTCGCCGCCGGTTGCCGCCGGGTCGATCAGAGGAAGTCTTGCCATCCGCTTTTTCCTTATGTTGCTGTTCTTGTTGTTGAATCGTTGGCGACGCTGCGCCGCTCAACGGCCGCCCACCTCGCGGATGGGATCGGAGCCGTCCCAGCCGGCGGCGACCTTGCGGATGTGCTCGAAGAAGCTCCCCTTGCTGCCGCTGATGTCTGAAATTTCCACCACGGTCCCGGGATGGGCCTGCGTATCGAAATATGCAAAGCGGCCCTTTTCGCCGCCGATCTGGCCCTCGTGACCCACGTTATAGCCAAGCGACAGCGCGCGGTCGTAGACGGCCTGATAGTCGCGGGTCCAATACGACATGTGTTGCAAGCCTTCGCGGCCGGAATCGAGAAACTCCTTGTACATCGAGGGCGCATCGTTGCGCTGCTGGATCAGCTCGATCTGGAGATCGCCGGAATTGGCGAGCGCCACGCTCATCTCCATGGCGGAGTACTGGCCGCGGTGGCGGAAGTAATCGGTCTTGACCTTGTCGATGTAGTACCAGGGCCCGACGCCCATCACATTGACCCAGTGATCCATCGCGGCGCGGATATCACGCACCACATATCCGTTCTGGCAGACCGCGCCAAAGATACGGCTCATTGAAACCTCCCGTCTGCTTGCCGGCGGTACATGCTTGCCGCCTCGTGTTCTTCTTGATCCCGCAGTTCAGCCGATCGACCTGCCTCCGTCGATCACGAGTTCGGTGCCGGTGACGTAGCGGCTTTCATCGCTGGCGAGCCACAGAATGCCGTTGGCGATATCTTCAGGTGCCGCCTTGTACCCGAGCGGGACGGCGCGTTCGGTGAGCTTATCCAGCGTCGGGCCGCGCTCCCGTCCGCCGTTCGCGCCGTCCTCGACGGTGCCGATCAGCGTGTCCCAGATCGCGGTTTCGGTGATGCCGGGATGCAGTGAGTTGACGCGTACACCGTCCCTGGCGGCGGCGCATTCCAGCGCGACCGATTTCGTGAACAGCCGCACGCCGCCCTTGGTCGCGCAATAGCCCGAGACGTTCGGCGACGCCTTGATCCCCGCGATCGAGGAAACGTTGATGATGCTGCCGCCGCCACCTGCCCGCATCAGCGGCAGCGAATGCTTCACGCCGAGGAAGACGCCGTCGAGATTGACGGCCACCTGCCGCTTCCAGTCGGCGAAAGCCATATCGACGACAGGGCCCGAAAGGCCGATACCGGCGTTGTTGACGAGGACATCGAGCCGGCCAAACCGCGCCTTGATCGCGGTCACGACCGACTGCCAGTCTTCTTCGCGCGTCACGTCGTGGTGGTAGTATTCGCACTCGCAGCCACCGGCGCGCAATTCGCGCAGCAGGCCTTCGCCCTTCTCATCCTGCAGATCGGTCGCGACAATCTTCGCGCCCTCGCGGGCCAGCACCAAAACGGCGCCCCGCCCGATGCCATTGGCAGCGCCGGTCACCAGAACGACCTTTCCTTCGACACGCCGCGTCATGGCTGGGTCCGTTTCCCCGCTTTTCAGGCCGTTCGGCCGTGTTGTTGCCCTGCAGGAATAATGGTCAGGTTTCTGGAAACGTTTCCATACTTTATCTATCTAAGCCGCGCAAGGTCAGTATTTTAGGACATATCATCTTGTATATCGTTTTCAGATTACGCTAGATTTCAGCGTTGCGCGGCCTAGCGCCGCAATCTTCGGCCGATCGAGATGTAGCGATGAACAGGGTGCAAGAAGGACCAGCGGCAAAGGGCCGGCGGATCAGGCCTGCACGTGCCACCATTCGTGATGTCGCGGCCCAGGCCGGCGTATCCGTCAGCAGCGTCAGCCGGGTCATGAACGGCGAGCCGCATACCAGCCCCGAGTTGCACGCGCGGATCATGCGGGCGGTGAACCGGCTACGCTTCGAGCCGCATTCGGCGGCGCAGGCCCTGCGTTCGCGCGAGAGCAAGACAATCGGCTGCATGGTCTCCGACCTCTCCAATCCTCTCTACAGCGAGATGATCAACGGCGCGGAGGAAGAATTGCAGCGCGCCGGCTATGTGCTGATGCTCGCCGCGACCCGCCACGAGGAAGGCCGCGAGACCGCGTTCGTCTCAGCGGTGCGCCGGCGGCGGATGGACGGATTGCTGCTGTTTGCCGGCGACAATGCCCACACCGATTTCACCGGTGCGCTCGCAAACCTCGACCTGCCCTGCGTGGCGATCGATCGCGAGGTGCCCGGCGTGCCGTCCGTGCGCGCGGACCATCGCGGCGGCGGCCTCGAAATCACCCGCTATCTGATCGGGCTTGGCCATCGCCGCATCGCCCTTCTCACCGGACGCGCGGCGCTGCTGCCGAGTTCGGAGCGGCTTGCCGGCTATCGTCAGGCCCATGCCGAAGCCAAGATCGAGGTCGATCCTGATTTGATCCGGCCGCAGACGCAGGGCTCGAGCATTGCGTTCAGCGACGTCTGCCAATTGCTGCGGGACCCCAACCGTCCGACGGCGATCATTACGCTGGGCACGCACATGCTGGCCGGCGTGATGGACGCACTCGCCAGCAGCGGCCTGCGTTATCCCGACGACGTGTCGCTGGTATGCATCGGCGACACCGACCTCGCCCGGCATGCAACGCCGGGCATTTCTGCGTTGACCTGGGATCTGGACCAGATGGGCCGGGTCGCCGCCAACATCCTGCTCGACCGTATCAGCGGCGGTGACGAGGCCAGGAAAATACGGCCGGTCTACCTGCCGACGCGGTTCATCCTGCGGCACTCCGGTGCCGCGCCTCGCGCGCCCTGATGGCGCGACGGGCTTCATCTCTACGCCCGGCGAACAACGCCGGCGACGAACGACCAGAACAAAAAATAAAACCCAGGGAGTGAGTAAAATGAAGTTACGCGCGATCGTGCTGTCGCTGCTTGCGCTGTCATGGATGACAGTTTCAGCGCACGCCGAGGAAACTGCCGACTACCCCTCCAAGAAGATCAAAATGCTGTTGCCGTTCGGGGCCGGTGGCGGGGGCGACGTGCTCGGCCGGCTGCTTGCCGACCGGATAGGCAAGCGCCTCGGCCAGACCTTCTATGTTGAAAACCGCACCGGCGCCGCTGGCACCATCGGCGCGCAGCAGGCGGCAACCTCTCCGCCCGACGGTTACACCATCACGATCGGCGGCATGACTACCCACGTGCTCGCGCCGGCGGTCTATCCCGCCCTGCCCTATGATCCGATCAAGGATTTCACGACCATCGGTCGGATCGGAACGTCATCCATCCTTCTCATCGCCACGAAGGATTTTCCCGCCAGCGATCTGCGCGCGCTGACCGAGCTCTCGCAAAAGGGAGAACCGATCCAGTATGGCAGCTGGGGCGTCGGCTCGACCGGGCACTTCTGCGGTGAGATTCTCTCCCAGAAAGCGGGCGTTCGCCTGCAGCATGTCCCGTTCAGCGGCGCGGCCAAGCTCGCGAACGACCTGGTGGGCGGGCATATCTCGGTGGGGCTGGTCGACATGGCGACCGGCACGCCGCTGGTGAAGGACGGCAAGCTGAAGGCGCTTGCAGTATGCGGGGGACGATCGCCGAGTCTCCCGGAAGTTGCGAGCTACAAGGAGCAAGGCGTCGATTTTGAGCGCAGCCTGTCCTGGGTGATGTATGCGCCGGCTGGCCTTCCCGTTCCGATCGCGCAGAAAATTGCCGGCGCCTTGAAGGAATCGCTGGCGGAGGCCGACATCGCCGAGAAGCTGCTGGCGCTCGGCATCTCCGTGGACTTCATCGCCGGAGACCAGCAGCGCGACATCAATACGCGTGACATCGAGGCCTGGAAGAAGCTCGCCAGCGACGCAAAGATCGAGGTCAAGTAGCGGCCAAATGCAAAAGGAGGGCCGAGCCAATCGGCCCTCCCGCTTTATCCCTCGAACCTCAGTTCGCCTTGCCGAACAGGAAGGGCAATTGACGCGGGCCGCGCACGGTGCCTTCCGACCATGTGACCTTGCCGGCCGGATCGAGCCGGAAATCCGGAATCCGCTTCAGCCATTCCTCGATCGCGACCGTCATCTCCATGCGGGCGAGGTTGGAGCCGACGCAGCGGTGAATGCCGAGACCGAACGCGGCGTGGCGATTTTCCTTGCGGTCGATCACCACCTTGTCGGCATCGGGGAACATCGCTGGATCGCGATTGGCGGCCGGGAACGACAGCAGCACCATGTTGCCGGACTTGACCGGGCAGCCGCTGACGGTCGTCTCCTTCATCACCTCGCGCGCCATCGTCACCGGCGAATAGGCCCGCAGCAGTTCCTCGACTGCGAGCGGCATGAGCTCCGGCTCCTTGACGAGGCGCTCGCGGTCCGCCGGCGTTTTCGCCAGATGCCACAGCGAGGAGCCGATCGCGCTCCAAGTGGTGTCGATGCCAGCGATCAACAGCAGCCGCAGCGAACCCAGCACGTGCTCGTCCGCCAGCGGATTGCCGTCCTTGTCCTTCGCCTTCATCAGCGTCGAGATCAGGTCGTCGGTCGGATTCTGCTTGCGCTGCTCGAGATGGGCGGCGAAATAGCCGGTCATCTCCCTTACCGCTTCCATCAGCGCGTTGTCATCCTTGATGCCGAGTTCGAGGATGCCGTGAATCCACTTGATGAAGAGGTCGCCGTCCTTCTCCGGAATCCCGAGCATATGCGCGATCGCGCGAACCGGAACATGCTTGGTGTAGCGCGCGGCGGCGTCGCATTTGCCGTCGGCGATGAACTCGTCGATTAGCTCGTTGCAGATCGCGCGCACCCGCGGCTCCAGCTTCTTCATCGCGTCCGGCGTGAACGGCGGCAGCAGCAATTGCTTGGCCGGCTTGTGCTCCGGCGGATCGGACGTGATCGGCGGCGCCCGCGCCGTGATCTCCGGCCGTACGTCGCGCACGATTACGCGCCGGGAGGAAAAGTGCTCGGTATCGTAGGCGATTTCCTTCACCGCCTGGTAGGTGGTCGGCATGTAGCAGCCGAGAAAGCGCTCGGTGTGAACGACGGGCGAAGCCGCGCGCAGTTTTTCCCAGATCGGAAACGGATTTTCCGTCCAGGTCGGGTCGGTGTGATCGAAATCGTTGACCCAGTCGGTGACCGGCGGGTGTTCGGGCATGATGCTGGCGGAATCGGACATCGGAGCAATTCCTCTGCTTGGTTCGTTCAGATCGTGATGGATGAAAGATCTCGCGACCGGATTATTCTTCGGTCACGTCGATGGCAATTTCCGGACAGTTACTCTGGGCAAGCCAGGCCTTGTCTTCCAAACCCTCCGGCACCGAGCCGTCGCCGACTTCGTGCGCGTTGCCGAATTCGTCGAGGTCGAACAGTTCGGGTGCCAGTGATTTGCAGCGCGCGTGTCCCTGACATTTGTCCTGGTCGACGCGGATCTTCAGCTTTCCGGCCATCGCAGCGTTCCCCTCTTTCTGGTGCGCATTGTCTCGCGCCGCCTTCTTGCGGCATGCCGAGACAAACTCGCCGGCGTGCCGCGAAGTTATATCATATTACATTCGCGTTGCCGTTGTGCTGTCAAGGCAAAAGTTATAGATCATGGAACTGAATGCCGCCGCGACCCGCACGAAAAGCGCTCAATGCCTATCACCATGGGGATCTCCGTGATGCCCTGGTTCAGGCCGCGTTGCATGAGGTCGAGCTCGGCGGCCCCGAAGCAATCAGCATCAGCGCGCTTGCCAAGAAGCTCGGCGTCTCGCAGCCGGCGCCCTACAAGCATTTTGCAGATCGCGAGACGCTGCTGACGGCCGTCACCGCCGAAGCATTCCGCCAGTTCTCAGCCATGATGCGCGCGGCGATCGAAAAGCCGTCAAGACAGTCGAAGCTGTCGCGCTTCGCCCAGCTCACGCTCGATTTCGGGCTGCGCCGCAACGGCATCTATCGCCTGATGTTCGCGTCGCGAACCATGGCCTGCGCGCCGAAAGGCAGCGAGCTGCAAACCGCGGCCATGGAGACGTTCGAACTCCTGGTGGAAGCGCTGGAGGCACCCGCCGTGGGACTGTTGCGCGAGCGCAGCGCGCTGAAAATCTGGGCCTCGCTGCATGGCGTGGTCATGCTCGCCGAACAGGGACTGCTCACCGGCCAGGTTGCCCATGTCAGCCGGGAAGAGCTGGTCGAGGACATCGTGAAGGAAACCAAGCTCGCGCTGTCCGTCGCAATAGAGGCCAGCGGCAAGGCCGGCCAATGACAATCAAGGCTCCGGCATTCGAGGGTCCCGACACACGGGCCTCTATGGCGGCGCCATTCTCGGTCTGGCCGCCATCGCGGCGCTTGCCGTTGCAAACTCGCCGTTCGCGGCGCAAACGTGCCACACTGGCGACGAGATCGCAGCATGCGTCATGGCGGCTGCTTGAATTCTGGACCGGCAGGTGATCAGCTTTTCTGCTCATGGGCATCGCCGGTTGAACACAAATTCTGCCAAATCCACTGCGCATCTCCGTCTGGAACTCGCACGACCCTGCTCCGCGAGAAGCGTCGCGTTGGGCGCCTTGGCCTCGCTATGCATTTTCGGCGCGGCACTTGGAAAGGACGATGGCGACGATGAGGATGCGGCCGCCACCAAGCCGACCCTGCCGAACCTCTACCTCGATATGCGAACCATCTACTCGACGCTGCCTGCCGGCACGCTGTCGATCGGATTTAGCGCCCCGCCTTTGCTGGCGACGCTGGCGAACCTTTCCGCGCTCCGAACCCTTAACTCACCCTCCAGCCAAAGTGTCTCGATCGACCTGCCGTTGACGGTCGATGTCAACGATCAGCTCTCGGTCTATGGCGGCGTCAGTGGCGCTACGTCGCAGGCCGGCACCGATCCCTGGACCGCTTTCTCGATCTTCAGCTTTACGCTCGGATTCCAGGCCGACATCTATCAGCAGAACGGCGGAATGTTTCCGACCATCACCGTTCAATCCAATGTGTCGCGATCGACTTCGGACTCTCCGCTGGCCTCGACGACCTACAACACGATCCTGGAGGCCGGCTACGCGCTGAATGCGGATGAGACGCGAGGGCTGCTCGCGGGAATGCAGTACGCCAAGGTCCTGATCGATACCCCGCTTGCCCGCGTCAGCCCTGACGTCATGGGCTATCTCGGCGGCTATTATCAGTGGGACAACAACTGGAAGTTCACCGGCCGCTTCGGCGTGCAGCACTTCGGCGGCGCGCAGCTTCTGAACCTGACGCCGTTTCCCGCGTTCACGCAGCCGATCCTTCGGCTCGACCTCGACCGCATGGATGACAACGACAATCGGCTGTTCGGCATCACCGCGCAGATCGCCTGGACGCCGAAGCCGTCGTACCAGCTAACGCTGCGAACGCCGCTCTACGCGATCAAGAATTAGCGGCCAGATTGCCGCAAGCTCATGCCGGCTGCGAATCCCGCACGGCCGCGCTGTGCAGCAGCTTGCTGATCTCCGGCTTGCACGCACCGCAATTAGTACCAGCCTTCAGACGCCGGCCGACGTCCTCGACGCTGGCTGCCCCTTTTTTGATTTCGGCCGAGATCTGATGCTGCCCGACACCGAAGCACGAGCAGACGATCGGCCCGACGTCCTGACCGGCATCGAGCGGCTGCCCCGTCAGCAACGACATCCGCGCATTTGGTGACAATGCCTGTTCCGCGAACAGGCCGGTCAGCCACGACCGCGATACCAGCTTGTGATCGGGTGCGATGAACACACAACCTTCCAGCCGGCCGTCGCGAACGGCTGCGTAGCGGAAGCGGCCAGCCTTCGGATCGCGATAGGCGATCCACTCGATGTCGTGATCTCCGACACGAAGCTGCGCCCGCGCCCAGTCGCGCCAGCTCGGCGGACGCTCGTCGCCGGCGAGTTCCATTCGCCAGCAGGTCCCCGAAAGCCCGCCGACCCAGTAACCCGCTATGGGACGTTCGATCTCCTGGCGACTGAGGATGAAGGCGTGCCATTTCGGCGAGTAAGCGGCCGCCTTAACCGGCGTGTGCTTGGATTCAGGCTGTCCGGAAATCGGATCGGTGGCCGGATTGACCAGCGCGTTGACCCGGCCTTCGCCGGCATACTCGCCATTCCAGTGCATCGGTACGAACACGCAGCCGCGCCGCTGCTCGGCGGTGACGACAACGCGCGCCACCATCTCGCCCCAGGCACTGGTCAGCCGCACGAGCCCGCCATTCTCGACGCCGGCCGCGCGTGCATCGTCGGGATGGAATTCGGCATAGGGCTCGAAAATATGCGCTAGCAGCCGCGGGGATTTCCCGGTTCGCGTCATGGTATGCCATTGATCGCGGACGCGCCCGGTATTGAGCACCAGCGGATAGTCGCGGCTGGTCGCGTTGACGGCAGGGCGCGGCGTCACCGGCACGAAACGAGCCTTGCGGTCGGCGGTGAAGAATTCGCGCGTCTCGAACATCCGCGGCGTGCCGGTCGGATATTCCCGCGTCACCGGCCACTGGATCGGGGTCAGCGCATCGTAGGCGCGATCGTCGAGCGTATTCAATGCGGACAGATCGAAGTCGCGCGTGCCCTCATTCTCGAAACTGGAAAGCCTTGCGTGCTCGCGGAAGATCTCGGCTACGCTTGCATAGTCAAATCCCGAATACCCCATGCGTTGCGCGACGTCGCAGATGGTCCGCCAATCCGCCCGTGCGGCGCCGGGCGCCGGCAGGAACGGCCGCTGCCGGGAGATCCGGCGCTCGGAGTTGGTGACGGTGCCGTCCTTTTCGCCCCAGGTCAGCGCGGGCAGCAACACGTGAGCATGACGCGTGGTGTCGGTATGACGCATGCAATCGGAGACGACGACGAGCTCGCAGGCATCGAGCGCGCGGCGCGCGCGGTCGGCATCCGGCAGGCTGACCAGCGGATTGGTCGACATGATCCAGACCGCCTTGATGCGGCGGTCGGCGATCGCGTCGAACATGTCGATCGCCTTGAGGCCCTGCTTGTCCGCGATCACAGGCGATTGCCAGAACCGCTGCACGATGTCGCGATGGCCAGTGTTTTCGATCTCCATATGGGCGGCAAGCTGGTTGGCCAGCCCGCCGACCTCCCGGCCGCCCATGGCGTTGGGTTGTCCGGTCAGCGAGAACGGCCCCATGCCGGGACGCCCGATGCGGCCGGTCAACAAATGACAGTTGATGATCGCATTGACCTTGTCGACGCCGCTGCTCGACTGGTTGATGCCCTGCGAATAGAGCGTGACGACGCGTTCGGTCCTGGCGAACCAGTCGAAGAACAGTGCCACGGCACCCTCGGAGAGGCCGCAGATATCGGCGGTCTGCGCGACCGACTGGCCGGCGACCTGCTGCAGCGCGGCTTCAGCCCCGGTGGTGAATCCCTCCACGAACGCGCCGTCGATGGCGTTGCGCGATGCAAGGTAGGCGAGCAATCCGTTGAACAGCACGGAATCGCTGCCCGAGCGAAGCGGCAGGTGCAGATCGGCGCCGTCGCATGTCGCGGTCCGCCGCGGATCGATGACGACGATACGGCACGCCGGGTTGCTGGCCTTGGCGGCCATCATGCGCTGGTAAAGGATCGGATGGCACCAGGCGGCGTTGGAGCCGACGAGAACCAGCAGATCGGCGCTCTCGAGATCCTCGTAACAGCCCGGGACGGTATCGCTGCCGAACGCGCGCTTGTGGCCCACCACGCTCGAGGCCATGCACAGCCGCGAATTGGTATCGATATTGGCGGTGCCGATGAAACCCTTGGCGAGCTTGTTGACGACGTAATAGTCCTCGGTGAGGATCTGGCCGGAGACATAGAAGGCGACCGCGTCAGGACCATGCTCGCGGACGGTTCTGCCAAATCCATCCGCGACGTAGTCGACCGCCGTATCCCAGTCCGTCTCCTGCCCGTTGACCATGGGCGCGAGCAGCCGTCCCTCGAGGCTGATGGTCTCGGCGAGCGCCGAGCCTTTCCCGCACAGCCGGCCGAAATTGGCGGGATGCAGCGGATCGCCGCGGACGGTCACAGCGCCCGCGGCATCCCTGTCAGCGATAACGCCGCAGCCGACCCCGCAATACGGACAGGTTGTTTTCACCGGCACGGGCGATCACCCTCACTCGGCAGGCACGGCCGCCGCCGTCTGGACGCTAAGCCAGACGACGCCATTTTCCACCTTGGTCGGATGCGCGCGTGTGCATCCCTCATCGGGCGCGACCGCCGTGCCGCTCTTCAGTTCGATGACGAAATTGTGCAGCGGACAGGTGACGCGCTTGTTGTGAACGATGCCTTGCGACAACGGTCCGCCCTTGTGCGGACAGCGATCGTCAAGCGCAAACACCTCGTCGTCGCTGGTCCGGAATACCGCGATGTCTCCGGATGCCGTCCGCACGACACGCGAACCGAGGACCGGAATATCGTTCAGCGCCCCGATTTCGATCCATTTGGTCATGCGAGTTCCAGCTCCGCCAGGGGGGTGAATTCATTGCGGTCGACGCCGCGCTGGGCACGCGCCGCCCAGGGATCGCTCTGCGAAAATTGCTGCGAATGGGCGAAACGGCTGAACAGCGCCTTGCGGTTGGCGACGTCGTCGACCACCTGCTTGCGGATCGCGTCGAGACCGATCCGGTCGCACCATTTGTACATGCGCTCCAGATACCAGCCCTGCTCGCGATAGAGCTGCGTCAGCGCAGCGATGATCTCGAGCGTCTCCTCCTCCGTCGCCACCTTGGTCAGGAATTCAGTGCCCTTGATGTGCAGGCCGGCGGCGCCGGCGAAATGGATCTCGTAACCGGAATCGACGCAGACGACGCCGACATCCTTGCAGGTCGCCTCCGCGCAGTTGCGCGGACAACCTGATACCGCAAGCTTCACCTTGGCCGGCGTCCACGAGCCCCACATGAACTTTTCGAGCTTGACGCCGAGGCCGGTGGAATCCTGCGTGCCGAAACGGCACCATTCCGAGCCAACGCAGGTCTTCACCGTGCGCAGTCCCTTGGCGTAGGCATGGCCCGACACCATGCCGGCAGCATTGAGATCGGCCCAGACCGCGGGCAGATCTTCCTTCTTCACGCCGAGAAGATCGATGCGCTGTCCGCCGGTCACCTTGACGGTCGCGATATTGAACTTGTCCGCAACGTCAGCGATGGCACGCAGTTCGTCCGGCGTCGTGACACCGCCCCACATCCGCGGCACAACCGAATAGGTCCCGTCCTTCTGGATATTGGCGTGAACGCGCTCGTTGATGTAGCGCGACTGTTGGTCGTCGCGATACTCGCCGGGCCAGGTCGCGAGCAGGTAATAGTTCAGGGCCGGCCGGCAGGAGTGGCATCCGTTCGGCGTCTTCCAGTCCATGAACTTCATGACGTCGGGAATGGTCTTCAATCCATTCTCGACGATGACGCGGCGCGCGTCATCGTGGCTGTGATCGGTGCAGGCGCACATCGGCTTCACCTTCGGCGCCGCCGAATAGTCGCCGCCGAGCGTGAAGGCCAGAACCTGCTCGACGAGACCGGTGCACGAACCACACGACGACGATGCCTTGGTGTGGGCCCGCACGTCGTCGATCGTGAACAGCTTCTTTTCGCTGATCGCCTTGACGATGGCGCCCTTGCAGACGCCGTTGCATCCGCAGATTTCCGTCTCGTCGCTCATGGCGGCGACCGAGTTCTTGCCGCTATGGCCGCCGTCGCCGAGGTTGGCGGCGCCGAACACCAGCCGCTCGCGCATGTGCGAAACGTCGGTGCCGTCGCGCAGGTGCTGGAAGTACCACGGACCGTCGATGGTATCGCCATAGAGCACAGCGCCGACGATCTTCTTGTCGCGCAGGATGATCCGCTTGTAGACGCCGCGGGAGGCGTCCTGCATCACGATCTCTTCCTTGTCCGCGCCCGGTGCGAAGTCGCCGGCGGAGAACAGGTCGATGCCCGTGACCTTCAGCTTGGTCGAAACCACGGACCCGTCATAGGTCGCAAAACCCTTCATGGCGAGGTGGTTGGCGCAAACCTTGGCCTGGTCGAACAAGGGTGCCACGAGACCGTAGGTCTGGCGCCGGTGCTGCACGCATTCGCCCACGGCATAGATTCGCCCGTCGTAGGTCTGCATGGTGTCGGAAACGACGATGCCGCGCTCGCAATGCAGGCCCGCCTTGCGCGCCAGCTCGACATTCGGACGGATGCCGACCGCCATCACGACCAGATCGGCGGGGAGTTCCTCACCATCAGCGAAGCGCACGCCGGTCACGCGATCCGTGCCGAGGATCGCCTCCGTCTGTGCGGGCATCTTGAACACCATGCCGCGTTCTTCGAGCGACTTGCGGAGCAATCCGCCCGCGACCTGATCGAGCTGCCGTTCCATCAGCGTGTCGAGCAGATGCACGACGGTGACGTTCATGCCGCGCTTCATCAGGCCGTTGGCGGCTTCGAGGCCGAGCAGGCCGCCGCCGATCACCACCGCATTCTTGTAGCTCGTCGACGCATGGACCATATGCTCGACGTCCTGGATGTCGCGAAAGCCGATGACACCAGGAAGATCCTTGCCCGGAAGCGGCAGCATGATCGGGTTCGAGCCCGTGGCGATCAGCAGGCGATCGTAGGGTACCCGCGCGCCTTCCCTCGTCACGACTTCGCAGGTACGCCGATCGATCATCTCGATCATTTCACCCTTGCGCAGCGTGATCCCGTTATCGTCGTACCACTGCTCCGTGTTGAGCATGATGTCGTCGACGGTCTTCTCGCCGGCAAGCACGGGCGACAGCAGAATTCGGTTGTAGTTGCCGTATGGTTCGGATCCGAACACGGTGATGTCATAGAGATCCGGCGCACGGTCCAGCAGCAATTCCACCGTGCGAATGCCGGCCATGCCGTTGCCGATCACCACCAACTTTGGCTTGTTCACTTTATTGAGCATGCTCTGCCTTCCGATCCAGGTTCCGATGGCCCCGCTCGCCGACGCAACTCTGCATCGTCGATTGGCAAGAAGTATCGATTGATTGGGATCGCCCATCGGCGGGCAGCGGACCATCGACTCTGACGATCGTGATCTTTCATATTCAAGAGACGTGCCAACGCCGAACCCGTAACTTTTCGGGCCCAATGCGGGGCTGCAGCCGATAAATCGTTAATTGAGCGCACTTGCGCGTGCACCAATGCCCAAAAAATCACCCACTCGGGCTATCCATTGTGCACCGCACGAACCTTCGCCGTGCCCCGGCGGCAACCGGCTTCCTGGAAACGGCACGACAGGGACAAGCGGATTTCAGCAGCGCTTTTCCGTTAATATTTCGAACAGCATAATAAAACACCACACTGCACGTTCGAGCGGCTGGTTTTGCCAACGAACGGAGCACCGACCGCATTCGCAGCGCTTTATCTACCTGCCAAGGCCCTGCAAATACACGCAAACTGGCGCGCTTGTTTTTCTGGCACACGAATTGCTGACATTGAGACCTGAAGTGCGTCTCAACGACGAGACGACTCGCTCCCAACATTCCGTCCCTTGTGCCGAGACCACCGCGCGCCGCGCGGTGTCGCGCGCCAATGTTCGAGGCTGCTCGATGAAGTTTGCTGAATTCAAGAAGGCCGGCCACTGGCCCACGCTGCTCGCCGCCTTCCTCTATTTCGACATAAGCTTCATGGCTTGGGTCGCGCTCGGTCCGTTGATCGTCTACATCGCGCACGACATGAACCTTGCCGTCGACGAGAAGTTCACCCTCGTCGCCATCCCGGTGCTGGCCGGCGCGCTGTTGCGGGTTCCAATGGGTCTGCTCGCCGATCTCATCGGCGCCAAGCGAACCGGAGTCATCGCGCAGATCGTCGTCATCCTTGCAACGGCGTGGGTTTGGTACTTCGGCCTCAACAGCAAACTCGCAATCGAGATATTCGGTCTCGCGCTCGGCATCGGCGGCGCGTCGTTTGCGGTAGCGTTGCCGCAGGCGAGCCGCTGGTATCCGCCGCAATATCAGGGCGTGGTGATGGGGATCGCTGGCGCCGGCAATATGGGTGTCGTGCTCGACACGCTGTTCGCCCCGACGATCGCCGAGCATTGGGGCTGGCAGGCCGTGTTCGGCGTGCTGCTGGTTCCGATGCTGCTGATCCTTGCCTACTATGTCTTCGCCGCCAAGGATGCGCCCGGCGAGCGCAAGCCGGTTTCGCTGAAAGGTTACGGCGCCCTGCTGCGCGATCCAGACAGCCGCTGGTTCATGTTCTTCTACTTCATCACCTTCGGCGGTTTCGTCGGGCTGGCCAACGCGTTGCCGCTGTACTTCACCGTGCAGTATCACGTGTCCGGCGTCGCGGCGGGCCTGCTGGTGGGGTTGATCGTCGCTTTCGGCTCGGGCTTCCGCCCCGTCGGCGGACTGATCGCCGATCGCATCGGCGGCATCCGCTCATTGTCGATATTGTTTGGCGTCGTCGTCGCGGCCTATCTCGTCATCGCCTTCATGCCGGAGGGGCCGGCTGCACCGACATCTACCGGCTGGACGTTCATGCAGATGCCGCGCATTGCCTGGATCTCGGTGCTGCTGTTCTCGATCGGAGTTCTGGCGCTCGGCATGGGAAATGGCGCCGTGTTCCAGCTCATTCCCCTGCGCTTCCGTCATGAGATCGGCCTGATGACCGGTCTGGTCGGCTGCGCCGGCGGCATCGGCGGCTTCTTCCTTGCCAAGGCGCTCGGCGTCGCCAAGGGAATGACCGGTGGATTCGGCGCAGGCTTCCTGTTTTTCGGCTTGCTGGCGTTGCTTGGCTTTCTGGGACTTGCCATGGTCAAGGTCCGCTGGCGCACCACATGGGGCGCCGCATCGGGAGCGCGGGTCTGACCACGCGCTGCCCGTAGCGTTTTCAAGCGAAGTGGTTACCGGTTCGCGTAAAGAAAACGCGTCCTAACAAAGGTCCGACAGGCCGCGCGGGTGACGATCGGTTCGCAACGAAATCTCGGGGTACGCGTCGGCTTCGTCAGCGAGACCGGCAAGCGGTCCGCCAATGAGGATTATGTCGGAACCTGTCTCGGCCGGTCCGGCGTAAGCAATCGCGATATCGTCGCCGCGGTTGCCGACGGCGTCGGCGGACACAAGGGCGGACGTGAAGCCGCCGAGCTCGCCATTCGTTGTTTCATCGACGCATACTATTCCCTTCCCGAAACGCTCGGCGTGCGTCGCCGGGCGTCGCGTTCGCTGGAAGCCGCCAATAGCTGGATCTACACCCAAGGCCGGACCGATCCCCGGCTCAGCGGCATGAGTTGCGCCTTCTCCTCGGTCATCCTATCGCGCCGGCTCTGCCACATCATTCACATCGGCGACACCCGCGCCTACCGCCTGAGCGAGGGACGCCTGGAGCGGCTGACCACCGACCACATCGCCGGTCGCGGTGATCTCGCCCATCTGCTCAACCGCGCGATCGGCTTCGAGGATTTTGCCCGCTTCGATTACGCCACTGTCGGACTGCGCCAGCACGACCGGCTCTTGATCTGCAGCGATGGCGTTCATGGCGTGCTGCCCGATCACCGCCTGCAGGTGCTATTGAGCGCACGCACCTCGCCGGAAGAATCCGCCCGCGCACTCGTCGACGCGGCGCTGAATGCCGGCTCTACCGACAACATGACCGCGCTGGTGCTCGACGTCGTCGACCTGCCGCCCGCCGACCGCGACGAGCTCACCCACTCCATCGCGACGCTGCCGATCCTGGATCTACCCGAGACCGGCGACGTCGTCGACGATTTCACGCTCGGCGAAATATTGTCGGATGGACGCTACAGCCGGCTGTTCAAGGCGATCGACAAGCGGCAGGGCCGCGAGCTCGTGCTGAAGTTTCCGCATCCGCGCGTCGCCAGCGAGGGTTCCTATCGCCTCGCCTTCGTGCGCGAAGCCTGGGTCGCGGCGCGCGTGCGCAGCCTGTGGATTGGCGAGATCATCGAACTGCCCGCCGAGCGGCAGACCCGCCTCTATTCGGTGATGCCGCTTTATGAAGGCGAGACGCTGGAGCAGCGGCTCAACCGTTCGCCGCAGCTTTCGCTGGCCGAAGGCATCGGCATCGCGACCAAGCTGGCACGCGCGGTTGCGACCCTGCATCGGGCCGGCATCATCCATCGCGACATCAAGCCGGACAACGTGATCCTGCTGAAGGGCGGCGGGTTGCGGCTGGTCGATCTCGGCGTTGCGCGCGTGCCGCTGCTGGAGGATTTTCCGGCCGAGGATATTCCGGGCACGGCGAGCTACATGGCGCCCGAGCTGTTCGGCGGACGGCCTGGCGACGAGCTTTCCGATCTCTATGCGCTCGGCGTCACCGTGTACCGGATGTTCACCGCGGCCTATCCCTATGGCGAGATCGAGCCGTTCTCGCGGCCCCGCTTCGGCAAGCCCGCCTACCTCTCGCGCTATCGCCCCGACCTGCCGGCCTGGCTGGATGCTGTGATTGGCAAGGCGCTCAACGTCGATCCGGCGCAGCGCTATGGCGACGTCATCGAATTCTCGCACGAGCTCGAAAACGGCGCGATGTGGGCGAAGCCGGCCGTCACGTCGCGGCGCTCGCTCTATGAGCGCGATCCGCTGGTGTTCTGGAAGAGCCTGTCCGCAGGACTGATCGTGCTCGTCATCCTGCTGCTTGCCTGGATCGTAAAAAATTAGCCCGACGCTCCGGTGGAACGCCGGGCCATATCATGTGAGCGAAGCAAACTGCGTTGGCTTCGCGGCTTGGTTCACACCCCGGTCTGGGTGATGAACTTGGTGTTGAAATAGCCTTCCATCGCCTCGATGCCGCCTTCCGAGCCGTAGCCGGAATCCTTGACACCGCCGAACGGCACTTCGGGCAGTGCGAGACCAAAGCTGTTGATCGAGACCATGCCGGCTTCGATAGCAGCGCCGATCGCGGTCGCCGTCTTGGTCGAACTGGTGAAGGCGTAGGACGCCAGACCGAACGGCAGGCGGTTGGCTTCCTCGGCCACCTCGTCGAAGGTCGAGAAGCGCGAGATCAAGGCCAGCGGCCCGAACGGCTCCTCGTTCATGGCGCGCGCATCCTTCGGCACGTCGCTGACGACCGTCGGCTCGAAGAAGTAGCCCTTGTTGCCGACCCGATGACCGCCGGTCTCGAGTTTTGCTCCTTTGCCCACGGCGTCCTGCACCATGCCTTCGATGGCGGTGACGCGGCGCGGATTGGCGAGCGAACCCATTTTCGAGTCAGGATCGAGGCCATTGCCGACCTTCATCGACTTGGCGCCTTCGACGAACTTGTCGACGAATTCGCGGAACACATCGTCTTGCACCAGCATTCGCGTCGGCGAGATGCAGACCTGGCCGGCATTGCGATACTTCGCCGCCGCCAGAATCTTCGCCGCCGACGTGACGTCCGCGTCCTTGAACACGATGGCCGGCGCGTGGCCGCCCAGTTCCATGGTGGCGCGCTTCATGTGCAGGCCTGCCAACGCAGAGAGCTGCTTGCCCACGACGGTCGATCCGGTGAACGAGATCTTGCGGATCACCGGATGCGGAATGAGATATTCCGAAATCTCCGACGGCACGCCATAGACTAGGTTGATGACGCCATCAGGCACGCCCGCATCGACAAATGCCTTGATCAGTTGCGCAGGCGACGCCGGCGTTTCCTCGGGCGCCTTGACGATGATCGAGCAGCCCGCCGCGAGACCCGCGGAGAGCTTTCTGACAACCTGGTTGATCGGGAAATTCCACGGCGTGAAGGCCGCGACCGGGCCGACCGGCTCCTTGACGGCGATCTGGTAGATGCCGGGGCCGCGTGCGGGGATCACCCGGCCATAGGCGCGCTTGGCTTCTTCCGCAAACCACTCGATGACATCAGCGGCCGCCATGGCTTCCATCTTGGCTTCCGCCAAGGTCTTGCCCTGCTCCATCGTCAACAGCGGCGCGATCTCGTCATTGCGCTCGCGCATGATTTGAGCCGCCTTGCGCATGATCCTGCAGCGCTCGAACGGCGCCACCGCCCGCCAGATCTTGAAACCCTTCGCGGCCGCTTCCAGCGCTTCGTCGAGATCAGCGCGGTCGGCATGCGCGACGGTGCCGATGGTTTCCTCTGTCGCCGGGTTGAGCACGGCGATGGTCCTGCCCGACTGGCTCGGACGCCATTTGCCGTTGATGAAGAGCTGGGTATTCGAATATGCCACGAGACTTTCTCCCTGTCTTGTTGTGGGTCACCGAACGGCGAGCGATCCGGCTAATTTCAGGCGCGCCTTTATGATGGAAGCCCGCCCGGATTGCAAAGCGGATTCAGTTGCGTACGACCGCATGACCAGCGCAAGGCGCTTCCGCGGCCGACATCATTCCCTGTCTCACCGATCAGCTCCGATCCCACGACATCGCCCGTGAATTGCATCGTCACCATCGACGAAGTCGCGCGCGTCCTCGAAGTGATCGCAGGTCCTGGAAGTTTTCGTCTCAGGCCAAGTGCTGCCGTCGATGTGGGAAGTGCTGGGTGGCGTGAATGCAGGCGGGATCGGATTTGTTGGTAGCAAAAACGCCGCCCCTGATCCCCGAAATATGAATCCCGTACTCGCCATTCAGCATGGCACCGCATGTCCGGACAGTCACTTGCATCTTCAGCACCCGTCCAGCGCTTCCTGGACCTCTTGAAGGCTTGTTGCAATTAGTTCGCATTTGCACTATTGATGCAAGTAATTCGCATTTGCAAAAAATGGGGAGGTTTTGATGCACGCATTGCGGGCGGCTTGGCCGAGCAAATTTGGCTCGCAGCATGGCCAATTCGAATTTGACAACGGATTCGATGGACCCTTCCCGTTCGGCTTGCACTGGTCCGGTGGGGGCCAATCAAGCGGGTCGCCCTGGTCGATCCATGGCCACCATCAGATTCGGGACTGGTGCCCGCAACCGCCGACGCCGGTCACGATCCAGTTCCGCAGCTTTGACGGTTCGGGAAACAATCTCTCCAGCCCCGGCCTCAATACCGCCGGCACGGCGGTCGACCGCATTGGTCCCGCTCATTTCGCGGACGGTGTTTCCGATCCGCTCGATGGCCCCAATCCACGCACCATCAGCAATGTCGTGGTTGGCGAGGGCGACGCGAACGTCCCGAATGAGCAAGGCGTGTCGGCATTCATGTACGCCTGGGGCCAGTTTATCGATCACGATCTGACGCTGACGCGCAGCGACGGCACCAACGACATCAGCATCCTGGTGCCCGACGGCGACCCGGTGTTCGGCGACGACGCGATCATGCCCATGACCCGCGCGATCATCGATCCGTCGAGCGGAACGGGCCCGGACAATCCAGCCACTCCCCTCAATTTCAGCACCGGCTGGCTCGACGCCTCCATGGTCTACGGCTCCGACGCGGCGACGGCCGCGAGCCTGCGCCTGCCCGACGGGCACATGAAGACGTCGGAGGGAGGCAATCTGCCGATCGTCAACGGCCTATTCGCCGCCGGCGATCCGCGCGCTGCGGAGAACTTTGCGCTGACCTCGCTGCACGCGCTGTTCGTGCGCGAACACAACTACCAGGTCGACAAGCTGCATAAGGCGCATCCGAACTGGAGCGGCGATCAGCTCTATAATTACGCGCGCGCCATCGTCACGGCCGAGATCGCGAACATCACGTACAAGGAATTTCTGCCGAACCTGATCGGCGGCGACGCGATCGGGGCCTACCAAGGTTACGATTCGAGCGTCGATCCGCGCCTCTCGCTCGAGTTCAACATCGCCTTCCGCTTCGGGCATTCGATCGTTTCAGCGGAAACCGAGAGTCTGACGGAGAGCGGCGAGGTCGTCGAAGGATCGGAGCGCGAACTCAGAGACATCTTCTTCGCACCGCCGTCGGATTTTGTCGCGTCCGGCGGCGCCGATGGGCAGTTGCGCCATCTGGCAGGCGACCCGTCGCAGGCGATGGATGTTCGCATCGTCGAGGATCTCCGCAATTTCCTCTTCGACCCACCCGTGAGCATGGATCTTGCAGCGATCAATATCCAGCGTGAACGCGATTTCGGTATCGGATCGCTCAACGACGTGCGCGAATCTCTCGGCCTCGCCCGATACACGGATATCGACCAGATCACCAGCGATCCTGGAACGCGGGCGGCTTTGAAGATAGCGTTCTCGAACAACGTCGATCTGATCGACCTTTGGACCGGGGGCCTGGCCGAGAATCATGCCCCCGGCGCGCTGATCGGCGAAACTTTCCAGACCGTCATCGCGATGCAGTTCGAGGCCTTGCGCGATGGCGACCGGTTCTGGTTCGAAAATCAGGGCTTCGACGCCAGGACACTGCAGCAGATCAAGCAGACGACGCTTGCCGACATCATCCTCCGCAACACCGATACCCAACATATCCAGGATGATGTCTTCATCTCCTACACACGGCACACCGGGCTGAAAGGCGGCGTCGAATCGGAGGATCCCGAAGCGCGGCAGCTCGTCATCGGCTCGGACGGCAAGGACACACTCATCGGCGGGCCACAGGGAGATTTCCTGTTCGCCGGTACCGGAAAACAAACACTCACCGGATTGAGCGGGGCCGACCATTTCGTCTTCGACAAGGGCGCGACCAAGGCTGTCATCACCGACTTCCAACCCGGCATCGACAAGCTCGAGTTCAAGCATGCCGGAAATCTCGACTGGCATGATGTCTGCATTTCATCCGCGCATGGCAATGCCGTCGTGTCGGTCGGCGATGACAGCATCGAACTGGTTGGCATTCGTGCCTATGCGCTTCACAAATCTGATTTCATTTTCGATGTCTGAAGGCGTGGCGGAACGAAACCCGGCATGCTCTGGGAGAGCCGGGGTTGGTGGCGCGCGCCGTCAAGATCGGTGGAGAGGACGTGCGCGCGGTGCTCGACCGCAACCTGCTCTCACGCTGGCTCGAAGAATCCGGGATTTGTCGCGAGGTAACTTGCCAGGCGCGGATCGCTATATTTCCGCGCGACGCCGGCGCGGCGCAGGTCCTCGGCGTAGAACGCCAGCAGCATCGCGACGATCTCCGGATGTTTCGCCGCGACATTGGCGGTTTGCCGGGGGTCGACGCGCAGATCATAGAGTTCGATCGGCTCGCTCGGGGTGGCGTAGAGCAGCGACCAGTCCTGCGTGGTGATGGTGACAGGCTGCCACTCGACGACGGTCCGCATGAGATCATCGACCACTTCGACGGTCTCGCCGGGATTGGCGAGCGGAAGCGCCGTCAACACATGGTCGCGTCCCTCGAACGCCTGACCTGTTACGGCGGGAAGCAGCGAAAGGCCCTGCATCTCCGCTTGTCGCGGCAGGCCGGCGAGATCACAGATCGTCGGCGCGATATCGAGCGCGCAGGCGAGCTTTGACGTCCGGCCGGGCTTGGCGCCGGGCACGTGGATCAACAGCGGCACGCGCGCAATTTCCTCGTATAGCGGCGAGCGCATCCATGTCGCTTCACCGGGCGCGCGGCGGACCATCTTGCCCATCAGCCCGTGCTCACCGAGGAGGAAGCCGTGGTCGGAAACGAAGATGATCGCGGTCGTTTCCTCGATGCCGAGATAGGCGAGCTGGCCGAGCAGATGCCCGATCCAGCGATCGACAAGCTCGAGCTCGCCGCTATAAAGCGCGCGCGCTACCGCGATATCGCGTTCGGTCATGCCGTGCTTCTTGCATTCGCCATAGGGCGGATGCACGCGCTCGCCGGCATAGTCGGGAAGATAGTGTCTGACGTAATAGGCCGGCGGGTCCCACGGCTCGTGCGGATCCCAGGTGTCGACCAGCGCAAAAAACTTGTCCTCGTAGATTTCCTCCAGGCATTTTGCCGCCTGCACCATGGTGAGCGGCGCCGGGCAATCCATCTCTCCAGTGCGCGGATCGGGCTGCACCTTGCCGGTGATCGGCCATTGCGGCAGCTTGCCGCCGCCCTGGCGCTTGGTCTTGCCCGGCGCGCTGTAGGAGGAGTAGTGCGGCGTGCCCAGGAGCTGGGACTTCATGTCGTAGAAGTAGTTGAAGCCGCGATCGTACGAATAGCCGTTGACCTGGTAGAAAGGTGTGTCGACGACGCCGAGCGTGGTGTAGCCCGCATCCGTCAATGCACTCGCAATCGAGCGGTCGGCGCGCGGCAATGCGCCCCAGCCGACGCCGGCGAAAGCGGGCTTTCCGGTGAGATAGTCGTAGCGAGCGGGAACGGTCGGGAAGCTCGACGCATAATAACGGTCGAATACCATCGATCGGTCGGCAAGCCGGTCGAGATTTGGCGTTCTGACCTCGCCGCCGTTGTAGCCGAGCATGTCCCAGCGGACGGTGTCGGACACGATCATCAGGATGCGATCCACCACGGCTTACCTCCCTGTTTTTGTATTTAATAGTAATATATCACATATCACTTCGTCTTGCGTCAACAGTAATATGTTACACATTACATTTACTCGGCTGAGAATCTTGGATAGGCCGTGGGCATGGTGAGACAGGGCGGCGCACTCAGCTTGATGTCCGGCCCGAGCCTGCGCGAGCAGGCGCGGAAGGTGATCCGCGGGCTGATCATCACCGGGCAAATGCAGGCGGATCAGCTTTATTCGGTGCCGCGGCTCGCTACCGAACTCGGCGTTTCGGCCACGCCTGTGCGCGAGGCGCTGCTGGATCTGGCGCGCGAAGGTCTGCTTGAGCCGGTGCGAAATCGCGGGTTTCGCGTGGTTGCGCTCTCGTCAAAGGAGCTCAACGATATCTTCGCCATCCGCGTGCTGCTCGAAGTCCCGAGTGTCGCCGATATCGCGCGCGCCGGTCTCGCACCGGCACAACTTGCAGAACTGCGCGAGCTTGCGGCGGCGACCAAGCGCGCGGCCGATGCCGGCAATCTGATTGAGTTTCTCGAGACCGACCGCACGTTTCACGTCGGCCTGATCGGAACGCTCGGCAACAAGCCGCTTACCGAGCTGGTGGAGACGCTGCGTGATCGCGTCCGGCTTCGCGGATTCAAGAACGCCTCGGGCCGCGAGTATATCGCGCAATCGGCAGCACAGCATTTTCAGTTGCTCGATTTCCTGTCGAAACAGGACGAAGCCGGAGCCGTCGCGGTCATGCGGCGCCATCTGGAAAGGTCGCAACAGGTCTGGGACGACGGGCACGACGCATAGCGGCGCAACGATCGTCGGTGGCAACGCGATCGCGCTGGGCGGCGAATGCCTCACCTCATATCGTTCGGACGCGATGGCCCATGTGCAAGCGTCAGCAAAGCCGCAGCGAGTGCCGCAGGCGCCCTTTCGACGTGCCGAGCGGGCGCTTGGCAAGGCTGACGAAGAAAATCATGGAACGATCCTGATCCGCGATTGGAGCCTGGAGCATGATCCGGAAAAGTGGGTACCGGTTTTCCGAAAAGATCATGCTCAAATCAAAGAGATAGAGCCGGATGACGATTCAAAGAAAAGTCATCACGCTCTAGCTGTGAGCTTTCAGGAGGTTGTCCATCCAGTCCTGAACGAGGAAGCTGAAGTTGTCGAAGCTTTAGCCAATCCCCGGAGGACCGAATGGACACCCATAAGAATGCGCCTCTGACGCCGAAAGGTCGAGAGGCCATGGTGCGGAGCGTGATCGAGGGCGGCCTGACGAAGGCCGCAGCCGCGCTCCGGTTCAACGTCACAGCGAAGACGGTCGCCAAATGGGTCAAGCGCTCCCGGGAGGAAGGTGTTGATGGGTTGCGTGATCGCTCCTCACGGCCCCATTCATTGCCAGGCCAAACCCTGCCTGCCACATGCGCTGCGGTCGAGGCGCTGCGCCGACAGCGCCACACGGGCAAGCAGATCGCGGCCGAACTCGGCATCTCTCCGGCGACTGTCAGTCGTGTCCTGCGGCGACTGGGATTGAACCGGTTGCGCGACCTGGAACCGGCCGAACCGGTGCGGCGCTACGAGCGTGAACATCCCGGCGAACTGATCCACATCGACATCAAAAAGCTCGGCAAGTTCAACCAGGTAGGCCATCGCATCACCGGCGATCGAACCGGTCAGAGCAACCTGCGTACCCGCGGCGAAGGGCCTGGCTGGGAATACGTCCACGTCTGTATCGACGATGCTTCCCGGATCGCCTTCAGCAAGGTCATGAAGAGCGAACGGCAGGGTTGCGCCGTGGCCTTCCTCAAAGCTGCGATCGCTTACTACGCCAGCCTGGACGTCAGGGTCGAGCGGGTGATGACCGACAACGGTTCTTGCTATAAATCGCGCGCCTTCCGCAAAGCCTGCCAGCGCCTCGGCCTCAAGCACATTCGCACCAAGCCATACACGCCGAAGACCAACGGTAAGGCCGAACGCTTCATTCAGACCAGCTTGCGCGAGTGGGCTTATGCCCGCGCCTACAACACCTCAGGAGAACGCGCCGCCGAACTGCCAAGATGGCTTCACCGCTACAATTGGCATCGCCCTCATGGCAGTATCGGCGCGATGCCACCCATCAGCAGACTCGCTCTAACCGGGAACAACCTGTTGAGGCTCCACATCTAGCCCCTTCGTGAATGCAGTGGACGCGAAAGCGGAAAGTCGCGGATCGACGTTGCATGCTGCTTTTGCCTCCCAGGAGCACCATCAGAGGCTGCCGGTCCCCACGAGCACAAAAGGCGCCCATATGGCGGGTTGCGCGTTCTCGCCGCCCTTCGCGATCAAGGCCGAGAGCGAGCGGCGAAGCGCCTCGGCGCGGCCGACATCGGGACCCGCCTTCATGGCATCGATGGTGCCGGTGGTGATGGCGACCGCAGCGTCGGAGCTGACCGCCCAGTGCGAGACCAGCAAAGCGCGCGTGCCCGCATAGAAAAATGCGCGCGCAAGACCAGAGAAGGCCTCTGAATTGGAAGCCTGACCGCCAGCCGTATTGCAGGCCGACAGAACCACCCAATCGGCATCCAGCTTGAGGCCCGAAATCTCCGACGACGAGAGATAGCCGTCATCGGCTTGTGTAGCGGTCGGCGGCGGACTCAGGATCAGTCCCGGCTCGATCGATCCATTCACCTGCCCGGCCAGCGCGCCATGGGTCGCAAAATGCAGAATACGATATTTTGCGAGGTCGCCGCTTTCGCTGAGCGCCCTTATCTTCGTCTCGGTAGCGCTATTGCCGAGATAGACGTCGCCTTTGACCGGCGCGAAACTGTTTGCCACCGAGCACAATTCAAGCGCGGTTTCCGGTAGCGGCATCTGGCGCCTGAGCTGCTCGATATCGGCGGTGCCGCCGGACAGCGCGGTGACCGTGCGAAAACCTCTTTGCGCGACCTGGCTTGCTTGCGCTGGAATGGCTGCACAATTCTGGATCTGGCGCGTCAGCCTGGCGCGCGCAACCGCAAGATCGCTGCGGCCATCTCCATCGAGCAAGGGATTGCCGAAGCCGAGGAACGGCTTCGATGCGCTGCTCTTCTGCGCGATCTGGCGCAGCGCCTTGAGGCTGGAGACCGAGGGCAAGACGGTCGTCGCAAATCGCTTGACCAGCCAGGGCGCTTTCGAAAGGTCCGCGTTCGCGCCGTCCTTGCCGGCGTCCGGCGCAGGCTTGTCGGTCAGCAGCGTCCCGAAAGGCAGCATGGCCAGCGGACCTGATGGCACCAGGATCAGTTCCTTGCCGTCGATGTCGCGGGCGACCGGGCCGAGCAACGCCCGATAGAGCGCAAAGGACCGCTCCTGGTCGAACGGCAATGGCTCGCGTGCCGCCAGTGGGCGCTTCAGGCCAAGTTTTTCCGGACATGTGGACGCCTTGTCCAGCCACGCTTCCGCATCGAGGCCGCAGCGCAAGATGCCGACCGTATCGGCGAGCTGCTTCTCGCCGATATCGGCAGCGTGCCACCGCACGTCCGAACGCGTCACCGTCCAGACAAAGGTGAAGCGCAAGGTCGTCGTAAACAGCAGCAAGGCCTCGTTCGGATGGAGCTGCTTCTGAACGTCCTCGATCGAAATGGGAGCCTTGGTGGCCAGCGCCGAATAGTCCGGAAACTGCGTGCGGATCTTGTCGTCCAGTTGCCGGATCTGGCCGGCGATGGCCGAGGCTCGGGCGCGAAGCGCCTGCTCCACCACTTTGTTGCGCGCGGCATCAGGCTGCGAGAGGGCCGCGACCAGCATCTTGTCGGTGGCGATTGCCTGCTCGTCGAGGTCCTGCCGCTCGCGAACGCGCGCCGCCAGATCCCCGCTGCCTTTTGCGATGCGGGCCGACATTCCGGCAATCGCTCGCGCCGCCTTTTCGTCGCCGATCCATTGCGCCGCCTCGAACGCCTGCGATCGCAGCACGCTGGCCCGCCCGCCATCGGAGGCGCCTGCGAGATTGTAGGCGGCGACGATCAATCCCGGGAACGGATTGGTGTCTTCATGGGCTTTCAGATCGCTCCGGCCCCTTTCCTCGCTAGACTCCGTGGCGCCGCGGCTGTTCTGGATGGCCGCCGCCCGGGCATACGCATCGTGGGCTTGCCGCCAATCCTTCACATCGAGATAGTGTGCGCCGAGATTGACGATGCTGTTGGCGACGTCGGGATGCGCATCGCCGAGCGTCTGCAGGCGCATGTTCAGCGCCCGTTTCAGCAGCGGCTCGGCCTCCTGCGGCCGCCCGGTACTGTCCAGCACCACAGCTAGATTGTTGAGGCTGCTTGCGAGGAGCGGGTGAGAACCGCCGAGCGCGGCTTCGCGTATGGCAAGCGACCGGCGCGCCAGCGGTTCCGCTTCCGCGTAACGATCGCCGCTGCCAAGCAGCGCCACGAGATTGTCGAGAGAAACGGCAACATCCAGATGGGTCGCACCGAGGCTCCTCTCGCGAATGGCCAGCGATTTCCGGAAGAGCTGTTCGGCTTCCTGCGTGCGCCCCAGACGCATCCACGCTTCGGCAAGATTGTTCAGAGCCGTCGCCACCGTCGGATGCGTCGTTCCAAATGCCTTTTCGTGAATCGCAAGCGCGCGGGCAAGCAGGCCCTCGGCTTCGGCTTCCCTGCCATCGCGCGAGAACACCAACGCCAGATTGTTGAGGCTCGCTGCGACGTCGGAATGGTCCGGACCCAGCGCTTTTTCGCGGATGGCCAGGGTCCTCCGGGCCAGTTGCTCGGCCTCCTGAAGTCGCCCCTGGGCGCGACGGAGCTCGCCGAGATTATTGAGCGTGGCCGCCAGATAGATGCTGTCGGCGCCATGCTTTTTTTCCTGGAGATCGAGCGCTTCGGCAAAGCGCGTCTCCGCCAATTGCAGCCGGCCCTGGGCCCGATAGACTTCGGCGATGTTGCTCAGGGTCACCGGGATCATGATGTCCGCCTGCCCCGGAGACCTCCTGAAGACTTCCAGCGCGCCGTTGAAAATATCGAGCGCCTCCGTCTCCTTCATTTGACGGTGACGGAGATTGACGAGCTGCATGCGCGTCAGCGCCGTCGTGAGATGGTCAGGGCCCAGTGCACGCTCATTGATGCCAATCGCGCGCATAATATCGCGCTCGGCGTCATTCAGCCGGTTCTGGCCCAGCTCGATCTGGCCTAGCGTGACGAGCACGGCCGCAACATCGGGATGATTTGGACCGAGGCTTTTCTCGCGGATGGCAAGCGCTCTTTTCAGGACACTTTCGGCTTCGGCGGTTTCGCCTTGCGTCTGCAGCACCTGGCCCAGCACGACCAGTGTCGTTGCCGTCAAAGGCGACTGACGCCCGGACGTTCTTTCGGCCTCGCTCTGGAGCTTCCTCGCAAGACTGACCGCCTCGCCGTAGGTGCCCTCTTTTGCAAGCGCCGTGATGCGTTGCATCAGCGTCAGCATTTCCTGCGGACCCGCGCCGCAGGGCGACACCACGACGCTCACAAGAAACAGGACACCGAAAAACCGCCCGGCAAACCCCAGCCACCCTGCCCGCATGCTGCGCTTGCTCCCAATTCCCCGAACCTGCCATTTGGTAGGACACAGCAAGATGGAGGCCGTGTGACCGCGCCATGGCCTATTCCGGGGGCAGCAATGCGAGCCAAATGGCCGGCCGCCATCACCCGCACCTGGTATGGCTCAGCGGGATTTTCCAAACGTCGCAGCGATGTCGTGGACCGGCAGTCGGCGCCTGCGTATGGGTCGAAAGATCCGCCTGGATCACATTACATTGCGGGTGCTAAAGGCGTCGGCGATCAGCTACGCGGCATTGAAGCCCAGCCACTATCCGCCCTCATGATTGAAGGCAACTTAGCCGCGCACCACTCGCGGCAATTGGACGAAATCGCTGAAAATCGTAGGCAGGCGTGCAGAATCGTAGATTTGGTAGCGAGAGAGGGACTCGAACCCCCGACCCCAGGATTATGATTCCCGTGCTCTAACCAGCTGAGCTACCTCGCCACGGTTCACCGTCACGGCCTACTATACCGCATTCGCGAACGCGCGGCATATAAGGAGTGGGTCGAGGACCTGTCAAGCAAAGCCAGCGGTCTAACCAAGCCTCTGCATAGCGCTATTTTGGCCGGATTGTCGGGTCGCCGCCGGGGCTGCCGGGCGGCGGAATCACCGGCGTCTTGCCGGCGTCGGGGGCCGGCGCGTGCATTTCAGGATCGATGCCGGGAGGTGGGCACAAAACACCATCCGAACGGGCCAATTTGTCGCCGAGCGGTTCGGCCCGCTGGCCGGTCGTCGTCCCCTCCGGAACCTTCTCGCCGGAGTTCGGCAACGGCTGCATCGGCGCGCAATTGGCCGCGCGCTGAGGCGACGGGGGCGCGGTCTGGGCCGGCGGCGTGGCCGGGGTCGGCGGTGCCTGTGCAACTGCCATGCTGGCCGTCGCCGCCCACACACACGAGATCAAAAAGGCGCGTTTCATTGCCATGCAAGGAAAACGGCCCGCGCTCGCGGAGGTTCCGCGGCTAGATTGTCGCGTTCTTTGTTTGACGCGATTTCTTGACGCGAACCGGCAGCCACTTCGCTCGAAAACGCTATGCGTTCACGATTTCCGAAAGCGGATCAGCGAAAAGTGTCCCATCGGCGGCATCGGCCGCCGTTCGGTCAAGGTGACGCCGCCATGCTTGGCAGCCCAGTTGGTCAGGCGCTCCCACGGAAATTCCGGCCGCCAGCCCAGCCGGCGCGCCAATGGCGCGAACGCCAGTTCGAACATCCGGCGCGGCCCGCTTTCGGCGCCGATGTGATTGACCAGGATCAGTTCGCCGCCCGGCTTCAGCACGCGGATGAAATCATCCAGCGTCCGCTCCGGATCCGGCACCGCGGTGATGACATATTGCGCCACCACTGCGTCGAAAAACGAATCCGGGAACGCAAGATTCTTGGCGTCCATCACCGCGAGCGCCTCGACATTGGTCAGGCCGAACTCGCGCACGCGCTTGAGCGCACGCCGCAGCATCGGCTCGGAAATGTCGACGCCGCATAATTTGGTATTGCGCGAATATTCCGACAGCGATAGCCCGGTGCCGACACCGACATCGAGAACGCGTCCGCCGATCTTGTCAGCCTCCGCAATGGTCGACCGGCGGCCCTCGTCGAACACCTTGCCGAAAACCAGATCGTAGACCGGCGCCCAGCGCCCATAAGCCTTTTCGACCCTTTCGCGGTCGATGTCCCCAGCCATTTCCTCTGCCCCGATTTTCTTTAAGTGCGCATCACCTCGGCGAGCGGCGCGGTCTTTTCCTGCGCCCCTGCCCTCGCCGCCACATGGCGTGCGGTCGCGCTCTTGATGAATCCGCCGCCGAGCACCCGCGCCTGTCCGGAAGGCGCATCGTAGAACACGCAGGCTTGGCCGGGCGATACGCCCTCTTCGCCGGCAACGAGTTCGACCTCATAACCGCCATCGACTGCGCGCAAGCACGCCGGCTGCGGCGCACGCGTCGAGCGCACCCGCACGAACATCTCGATGCCGTCACCGATGACGCGGTCGAGCGCGCCGTCGCCGATCCAGTTGACGTCACGCAGGCGGATGCGATCCATCCGCAGCGCCTCGCGCGGCCCGACCACGACGCGGCGGCTGGCCGCATCGAGCTTGAGGACGTAGAGCGGTGCACCGGAGGCGATGCCAAGTCCCTTGCGCTGGCCGACGGTGAAATGAACGATGCCTTGATGGCGGCCGATCACATGGCCATCGAGATCGACGATGTCGCCCGGCTCGATCGCGCCGGGCTTGAGGCGGCCGATGATGTCGGTATAGCGCCCGGTCGGCACGAAGCAGATGTCCTGGCTGTCCTGCTTGTCGGCGACTTCGAGGCCGAAGCGCCGCGCCAGTTCGCGCGCCTGCGGCTTGGTCATGTCGCCGAGCGGGAAGCGCAGATAATCGAGCTGCTCGCGCGTGGTCGCGAACAGGAAATAGCTCTGGTCGCGATCGGCGTCCGCAGCGCACACCAGCGCCCGCGATCCGTCGGCCAGGCGGCGCGAGGCGACGTAATGCCCGGTTGCGAGCGCCTGCGCGCCGAGTTCGCGCGCGGTCGCCAGCAGGTCGCGAAATTTGACCGAGCGGTTGCATTCGATGCAGGGCACCGGCGTTTCGCCGAGCGCGTAGCTGTCGGCAAAATTGTCGATCACGGATTCGCGGAAGCGGCTCTCATAGTCGAGCACGTAATGCGGGATACCGATCCGTTCGGCGACGTTGCGGGCGTCATGGATGTCGCGGCCCGCACAGCAGGCGCCCTTGCGATGGGTAGCCGCGCCATGATCGTAAAGCTGCAGCGTGATCCCGACCACGTCGTAGCCCTCGGACTTCAGCAAGGCAGCCGTCACCGACGAGTCGACGCCGCCGGACATGGCGACCACGACCCGTGTGTCCTGCGGGCGGCCTTCGAGATCCAGACTGTTTCGCATGCCAGGGGTCATCGACTTCAATCGCGAGCGCGCCGGGCGGTTCGCGGAACAGGGTTGAAAAGCCTTTTGCATATAAGGCCTTAGGGCGTCATTCGGCCATACCGGGCCGGATCGGGCGCCGCTCTTTAATATAGGCCGTATTCCCGTGAGGCAATCAGCCGACCCGCATTTTGAAGCGTGTCCAGGACGGCAAATCTTGCCGCCGGGCAGAAAAGGGGGCCGCGGTCCCGCGCTGACTTCCGGCCGAAGTATTCGTAAGCAATTGAAATATAACGATATTTTTTGCCGCGGCAGGTGGCCCGGTCCTTGCTGAAGGATAGCGGAGAGCTCAGCGCGAGGGTTGCCCGTGGTTAGTGTCACGTCAGAAGTATCGGCAAACGCATCTTTTCAGACCGCAGCAGCGCGGTCCGCCCGTCCGGATGCCGAGCCGTCCGCCGGAAACGACAGCTTCGCGGCGCTGGTCGACAGCAATACGGCGGCGAGCCGCGACAGCCATCGCGCACCTGATACGGCGCCCGCCCCGCGCCGCTCCGACGACACGCCAGCGGCCTCCGACAACCGCTCGCGCGACAATGCTGCCGCTCCCGACAAGGCCGCGCGCAATGATTCGAATGCTCGCGACGCGGCGGCCAAGACACAAAACGACAAGACGCGCGGCGACAAGGCAAACGACGACGGCGACGTCGATACCAATGCCGAGGCCGGGACCAAAGACGTAAAGACCAAATCGAAGTCCGACGCGCCGAAGTCCGACAAGGCGAAATCGGACGAGACGACGCAGGCCTCTTCCGGCGATGTTTCCGCGGCCACCGATCAGGCCGAGACGACGCAGGATGCAACGTTGACGGCCGACGCGATTGCCGTCGCCATCTCTACCGCTGCAGCGCCGGCGCCGACGGCTTCGACGACACCCACAACCGACAAGGCGACCGCGCCGCTTGCCATCGCGGCGGCTGCGATCGCCGCCTCCGCTTCGCTCGCCGCCGAGACCGCGCCAGCGGCTACCGCCGCTGAAGGCACCGAAGCCACCGTCACCGCGCTCGCCGCCGCAAACACCACGCAAGCGGACGGCGCCAAGGCCAGCGCGCAGGGCGGCGTCGGTCAGGCCGTCAGCGCCCAGACCATATCCGCCGACCCGTCCGTCACGACGGGCATCGCTCAGGCCGCGTCAACGGTCGCCGCGACTCCTGCCGCCGGCACCAAACCTTCCGCACAGCTCAAGAACCCCGATCTCGCCAGGAAAGGCGCGACGACGGTCGTCGAGCAGACCAAAACCACCGACACCGCCGCACCCGCAGCACCTGCCGCTGATACCACCGTGCCCGCCGTCACGGCGGCCGCCGAAGCCGCAGGAAAGCCGAACTCCGAGAACGGCATCGCCGACGCCGCGAAGGCCGATGCGTCAGGCAATTCCGTCGCGCCATCGGCCGCGAACGTCAACGCCAACACCACCACGCATTTCGCCGCTCCTGATATCGTCGGCCAGACGCCGCTCAACGCGTCCGGCAACGGCCTGCAGGCTTCCATCCAGACGCAGCAATCGGCCACTTCTGCCACGACGACGGCTGCAGCCGCTAGCCAACTCACCGCTACGGCAGCGACGAGCGCCGCGGTGCCGGTCAGCGGGCTTGCGATGGAAATCGCCGCGTCCGCCAGGAGCGGCAAGACCCGCTTCGAAATCCGGCTCGATCCCGCCGAACTCGGCCGCATCGACGTCCGCATCGATGTCGATCGCCACGGCCAGGTGACGTCGCATCTGACCGTCGAACGGCCGGAAACGCTGTCGATGCTGCGTCAGGACGCCAACCAGTTGCAGCGTGCGCTCGATAACGCCGGCCTCTCGACCGGCAATGGTGGCTTGCAGTTCAGCCTGCGCGATCAGTCCTCGCAGGGCCAGAACGACGGCAACCAGTCAAATCCAAATGCGCATCGCCTCGTCGTCAGCGAGGAAGACAGCGTGCCGGCCGTCGTCGCCGGCCGCAGCTATGGCCGCATGCTCGGCGCGAGCGGCGGCGTCGATATCAGGGTTTAGTTTAAAGGAGTTCGCCATGGCAGTCGATGCAACCATGCCGACGACGGTCGTCTCGGCGCCCGGGACCAATACCACCACCAGCAACACTACGTCCTCGACGAAGACGGCGGGGATTGCGGATAACTTCCAAACCTTCCTGACGCTGCTGACCACGCAGCTTCAGCACCAGAATCCGATGGATCCGCTCGACACCAACCAGTTCACTCAGCAGCTCGTGCAGTTTGCCGGCATCGAGCAGCAGCTCAAGTCGAACGAGCAGTTGAAGGCGCTGGTGGAAATCGAAAAGAGCGCCCAAGCGACGCAGGCGCTGGTCTATGTCGGCAACACCGTTGCCGTCGACGGCAGCAAGGCACAATTCAACAAATCGGCGACCTGGAATTTCAATTCCGAGAAAGACACCAGCGCGACGATCACCATCACCAATTCGGCGGGACAGACCGCCTATACGGGCAACTATACGCTGAAGAAGGGCGGCTCCAGTTTCGTCTGGGACGGCAAGGGCAATGACGGCGTGCAGTGGCCGGCCGGCACCTACACCTTGACCGCCACCGGCAAGGACAGCTCAGGCAACAACGTCGCGATTTCCACCGAAGTGCAGGGCATCGTGGATTCGGTCGATCTGACCTCCTCCCCGCCGCTGCTGTCGATCGGCGGCCAGAGCTACACCACCGACAAGATCAAGCGAGTGGTCCGCCCGAGCACCTCCAGCTAGCGCACCGGCCAGCCCCCCAGCACCCCGGCCTTCCCGGCCCGGCAGCCTCCGAGTGAACGCAATTGCGTCCCCGGAAGCCCGGGCCGAAGCCGTTTTCGGTCATTTTCAAGGAGATTCGTATTGGAGCCGTATGCTTAGGCAAATTTTAAGCCGAGGGGCGTAGATTTACTACCGTGAGTTCAGTGGTTGAGAGTTTGTGAGTACGCCATGACAGAACCCCATCGCCCGAGGGTAAAATACGTCATCGGGCCTGACGGCAGTCCGTTAACAATTGCTGACCTGCCAGCGCCCGGAACCAAACGGTGGGTGATCCGCCGCAAGGCAGAAGTCGTTGCCGCGGTCCGCGGTGGCCTGCTTTCCCTCGAAGAGGCCTGCAGCCGCTATACCCTGACGGTCGACGAGTTCCTTTCCTGGCAGTTTTCCATCGACCAGCATGGTCTGGCAGGCTTGCGGACCACTCGGATCCAGCAATATCGCCAGTAAGCTCTCCTGAATCAAAAGATTTGATGAAAACCGGCTTCGTTTTACGAAGCCGGTTTTTTTCATGCCGGAACTATTCGGGGCGGCTTTAGTGGTTGTTAACCATATGGAAACCATCCCCTAGGCAATAATTGCCCAGTCGGTCCTTGGGGCCGAAACCCTGGGGGCAGTTGGTGCAAAGTCTCGTTGCTTTCTTGAAAGGCCTCGGCGCAGCACGGCTGATGGCCATGGTTGCGGTCACCACCGCCCTGATCGGCTTCTTCGCTTTCGTCATCATGCGCGTCACGACGCCGCAGATGACCACCCTGTTCACCGACCTCTCCTTTGAAGATTCCTCCAGCATCATCAAGGATCTGGAACGCCAGGCCATTCCCTTCGAGCTGCGCAATGAAGGCGCGGTCATCATGGTGCCGAAGGACAAGGTCACGCGGCTGCGGATGAAACTCGCCGAAGCCAATCTGCCCAAGGGCGGCGGCGTCGGCTACGAGATCTTCGACAAGTCCGACGCGCTCGGCACCACGAGCTTCGTCCAGAACATCAATCATCTGCGCGCGCTGGAGGGCGAGCTCGCCCGCACCATCCGCGCCATCGACCGCATCCAGGCCGCCCGCGTCCATCTGGTGCTGCCGGAACGGCCGTTGTTCGCGCGTGAAGCGCCGGAGCCGTCGGCCTCGATCGTGGTGCGGGTGCGCGGCAGCCTCGAACCCCAGCAGATCCGCGCCATCCGCCATGTCGTCGCCTCCGCCGTCAACGGATTGAAGCCGCAGCGGGTCTCAATCGTCGACGAGGCCGGCCGCCTGCTAGCCGACGGCGCCACCAAGGATGCCGAAATCGCCATCGGTGACGAGCGCCGCACCGCCTTCGAGAAGCGCATGCGCAACGAAGTCGAGGCGATCGTCTCTTCAGTGGTCGGTCAGGGCCGCGCCCGCGTCCAGCTCACCGCCGATTTCGACTACAACAAGGTCACCCAGACCTCGGACAAGTTCGATCCCGAGGGCCGCGTGCTGCGCTCGACCCAGACCCGCGAGGAATCTTCCGCCAGCGCCGGCGACGGCGGCCAGGTGACCGTCAACAACGAATTGCCCGGCAACCAGGCCAACAGCGGCACGGCTACCGCCCGCGACCAGAGCAAGAAGAGCGAAGAGACCAACAATTACGAGATTTCCCGCACCACCAAGACCGAGGTCACCGAGGCCGGTCGGGTCAACCGGATCTCGGTCGCGGTGCTGGTCGACGGCGCCTACACCAAGAACGAAAAAGGCGAGATGGTCTATCAGGACCGCAGCAAGGAGCAGCTCGACCGTATCGCCACCCTGGTGCGCTCGGCGATCGGCTTCGACCAGAAGCGCGGCGACCAGGTCGAGGTCGTCAACCTCCGCTTTGCCGAAGCCCCCACCGTTCCGCCGGTTGTCGAGCCCGCCGGTCTGCTCGGCATGCTGCAGTTCACCAAGGATGACGTCATGTACGTCATCGAGCTCGGCGTCATGATGCTGCTCGGCCTCGTGGTGCTGTTCCTGGTGATCCGCCCGCTGGTCAAACGCATCCTGGCTGCCGAAGTCATCCCGGCCCTGGCCGAACCGGCGCCGGCCTTGATCGAGGGCAACGGGCCGAACGGAGAACTCGGTCCCAATCAGGCCTTGATCGCCGGCACCAGCGGCACCGCCCAGTTGATCGACGTCGCCCAGGTCCAGGGCCAGGTCCACGCCCAGGCCGTGCACCGGGTCGGCGAACTGGCCGAACGTAATCCGAACGAAACCGCTTCCATCGTTCGCCAGTGGCTGAGCGAACCCGCCGAGAGCTGACATGGCCGCAGTACCGCAAACCTCAAACGCAAACGACATCACCACCGTCATCTCGGCGCTGGCGAGCCGTCAGAGCAACCGGCCCAAGGGCCAGCCGCTGAGCGGCCCGAAGCGCGCCGCCATCCTGATGCTGGCGCTGGGCGAGCAATATGGCGGCAAGGTGTGGTCGCTGCTCGACGACGACGAGGTGCGCGAACTGTCGATCCACATGTCGACGCTCGGCACCGTCGAGGCCGACGTGGTGGAAGACCTGCTGCTCGAATTCGTGTCGCGGATGTCGGCGTCCGGCGCGCTGATGGGCACCTTCGACGCCACCGAGCGGTTGCTGCAGCAATATCTGCCGTCCGAGCGCGTCACCGGCATCATGGACGAAATCCGCGGCCCCGCCGGCCGCAACATGTGGGAGAAGCTCTCCAACGTCCAGGAAGAGGTGCTCGCCAACTACCTCAAGAACGAATATCCGCAGACCATCGCGGTGGTGCTGTCGAAGCTCAAGCCGGAGCACGCCGCGCGCGTGCTGGCGATCCTGCCCGAAGATCTCGCGCTCGACGTGGTCGGCCGCATGCTGAAGATGGAAGCGGTGCAGAAGGAAGTCATCGAGCGCGTCGAGCAGACGCTGCGCACCGAATTCATGTCCAACCTGTCGCAGACCCGGCGCCGCGACGCGCATGAGGTGATGGCCGAAATCTTCAACAATTTCGACCGCCAGACCGAGACCCGCTTCATCACCTCGCTGGAAGAGGAAAACCGCGAATCCGCCGAGCGCATCAAGGCGCTGATGTTCACCTTCGATGACCTGATCAAGCTCGACTCCGCCTCGGCCCAGACGCTGATGCGCAACGTCGACAAGGACAAGCTCGGCATCGCACTCAAGAGCGCCAACGAGGAGGTGCGCGCCTTCTTCCTCGGCAACATGTCCTCGCGCGCCGGCAAGATGCTGATGGACGACATGGCCGCGATGGGACCGGTGCGGCTGCGTGACGTCGACGAGGCGCAGGCACTGCTCGTCAACCTCGCCAAGGACATGGCGGCCAGGGGCGAAATCACCCTGACCAAGAACCGCGCCGACGACGAGTTGGTGTACTGATGGCCGCGCCCGCAAAATTCCTGTTCGACACCGACTTCGCCGCGCCCGACAAGACGCGCGAGCGTGCCGCGACCGCCGCCGAGATCGCGCAAAAGGTCGCGCAGGCCGAGGCACGTGCCTACCGCGCCGGCTACGAGGCGGCCCAGCACGAGGCCAAGGTGGAAAGCGACCGTCGCTCGGCGCTGGCGCTGGAAGAGATTGGCATCGCCATCAGGGGCATCGCCACGCGCTTCTCCGGCATCGAAGCCAGAATGGAAACCGAGGCTGTCGATGTCGCGGTCGCAGTGGCGCGCAAGCTGTGCACCGAACTGGTCGCCCGCGAGCCGCTCGGCGAGATCATGGCGCTGGTCAGCGACTGCTTCTCGCATCTGGTTGCGACCCCGCATCTCGTCGTTCGCATCAGTGACCAGCTCTACGAGGCTGCCCGCGACAAGATCGAGCGGCAGGCATCCCAAAGCGGTTTCGAGGGCCGGCTGGTGATCCTGGCCGAGCCCGGCATCGCCACCGGCGACTGCCGGATCGAATGGGCCGACGGCGGCGTGGTGCTGGAACGCGCGGCCATCGAAGCGAAGATCAGCGAACTCGTCGGGCGCTATCTGGCGTCCCGCGACCAGGCCGGAACGTGAAGGCCATGAGGACTGAACCATGAGTGACACCGACGCACAGGTACCGCTACCCGATCTCAACGCCGCGGACGCGCCGCCGATCGACGACCTCGCCTACAACGAGGACGAACAGGCCTCGCGCATCGCAGCCGACCTCGAAGCCGTGTTCGACGTGCCGGTGCAGGTCTCGGCCGTGCTCGGCCGCTCCAAGATGGATGTCGGCGAGTTATTGAAGCTCGGCCCCGGCACTGTGCTCGAACTCGATCGCCGCGTCGGCGAGGCCATCGACATCTACGTCAACAACCGCCTGGTGGCGCGTGGCGAAGTGGTGCTGGTGGAAGACAAGCTCGGCGTGACCATGACGGAAATCATCAAGGCCGAACGCAGCTAACAATTTTGGCGACACGCGCTCGAACGACGCGAACAGACGGACAGGAGACAGACATGCGGCTTCTCATCGTTGGCACATTGAAGGGCCAACTCACGACCGCCACCAAGATCGCGATGGCAAACGGGGCTTCCGTGACCCACGCCGAAGCGATCGAACAGGCGATGGCCGTGCTGCGCGGCGGCAAGGGCGCCGACCTGCTGCTGGTCGACGTCGCCCTCGACATCCGCGACCTGGTGATGCGGCTGGAAGCCGAACACATCCACGTGCCGATCGTGGCCTGCGGCATCTCCAACGACGCCCGCGCCGCGGTCGCCGCGATCCACGCCGGCGCCAAGGAATACATCCCGCTGCCGCCCGATCCGGAACTGATCGCCGCCGTGCTCGCCGCAGTCGCCAATGATTCACGTGATCTGATCTATCGCGACGAAGCCATGGGCAAGGTGATCAAGCTGGCACAGCAGATCGCGGGCTCGGATGCCTCGGTCATGATCACCGGCGAATCCGGCACCGGCAAGGAAGTGCTGGCGCGTTATGTCCATTCCCGCTCGAACCGTGCCAAGCGCCCCTTCATCTCGATCAATTGCGCCGCGATCCCCGAACACTTGCTGGAGTCCGAACTGTTCGGCCACGAGAAAGGCGCCTTCACCGGCGCCGTCGCCCGCCGCATCGGCAAGTTCGAGGAGGCCAGCGGCGGCACGCTGCTGCTCGACGAAATCTCCGAAATGGACGTCCGCCTGCAATCGAAACTCTTGCGCGCGATCCAGGAGCGCGTCATCGACCGCGTCGGCGGCACCAAGCCGGTGCCGGTAGACATCCGTATCATCGCGACCTCGAACCGCAATCTCTCTGAGGCCGTGCGCGACGGCACCTTCCGCGAGGATCTCTTGTTCCGCCTCAACGTCGTCAATCTGAAGATTCCTCCCTTACGCGACCGCCCGGCCGACATCCTTGAACTGGCGCAGCACTTTGCCAAAAAGTACGCCGAGGCTAATGGCGTGCCGCTGCGTCCCATCTCCGCCGATGCCCGGCGGGTGCTGACCTCGAACCGCTGGCAGGGCAACGTCCGCGAACTCGAAAACACCATCCACCGCTCGGTGCTGATGGCGCAGGGCGACGAGATCGGGCCGGACGCTATCGTCACTCCCGACGGCGACCGCCTCGATCTCGCCAAGACTGCGCCCGCGGTGGCGCACGCCACCTTTGCCGCCGAACAGGTCACACGTGCTCTGGTCGGCCGCACCGTCGCCGACGTCGAGCGCGACCTGATCCTGGAGACGTTGAAACACTGCCTCGGCAACCGGACCCATGCCGCCAACATCCTCGGCATCTCGATCCGCACGCTGCGCAACAAGCTGAACGAATATGCCGACGGCGGTATCCCGATCACGCCGGCCGGCGCGGGGGAGCATCAGCGGTTTATGACGGCGGGCTAGGCTTTACGCCGCCTCCGTCATTGCGAGGAGCGAACGACGAAGCAATCCATACTTCCTCGCCGGGAAGATAGATTGCTTTGCTACGCTCGCAATGACGTTGAAAGGGCGGAGTAACTTGGCGCGTCGGGCTTGCGGAAAATGTGAATGGGATCGCCGGGCTGCAGGTCGCGCCCGGTGAAAACCGCATAGGCATACAGCGCGAGATAGGCAATCGCGAGCGCGCCGACTGCGTAAAATGTCCAGGTTGCGAGACGCTTCATTCGCCGGGTTTAGATCGGCCGCAGCGAAAAAGCCAGCCCGATGGCGCCGGTCGGCCGCAGAGCAATTCCGTCAGATCTTCCGTGCGGCCTTCCGCACCGGCACGCTGACCTCGGCAAGCTTCGCCGCATCCTCGTCCTGATCAATGGCGACATAGCGCCCCTGCCAGTAGGCCAGCGCCGCGGTTCGGGTCGAAACCGCAATATCCAGCACCCGCCCAATGACGATCGCGTGCGAATGCCGTTCGACAACGTCCTCGACTTCGCAATCAATCACTGCCAGGGCGTCTGTCAGTAGCGGCACCCCTGATACACGCGTCGTCCAATGTGCGCTGGCGAAGCGTTCGGCGCCCTTCAGCCCGTCCTTGCCGGTAAAGCGTTCGGCGATATCGATCTGGTCCGAGGTCAGGATGTTGACGCCGAAGAAGCCGTACCGCCTCACGAGCGGCCAGGATGAAGATTCCCGGTTGATGCTGACGATCAAAGCTGGCGGATCGACCGACAGTGACGACACCGACGTAACCGTCATGCCCGAGATGTCCCAGCCTATACCTGCGGTGATGACGCTGACGCCTCCCGTCAGTCGGCGCATCGCACTGCGAAAGTCACCGGAGGAAACCTCGGAATCGATCGACACGGAACGAACAATGGAGTTCATGAGCACCTCACAGGTCGGAAGTATCTTCCGTACCTTCCAGCAGATTTTTCAGGATCGCGCCTTCCAGCGCCGCCAGTTCGGCCGAACCGCGCTGCCTCGGACGCGGAACATCGACGCTGAAATCCTCGGCGATGCGGCCGTCCTCGATGACAAGCACGCGATCGGCCAGGGCTACGGCCTCGGCGACGTCGTGCGTCACCAGGATCGCGGTAAAGCCCTGATCGTGCCAGACCCGTTCGAGCAGCCGTTGCACGAAATGCGCGTCAACGCATCCAGCGCGCCAAGCGGCTCGTCGAAGGCGAGCACGCGCGGCTGGCTGACCAGCGCGCGGGCCAGCGCCACGCGCTGCTTCTGTCCGCCTGACAGGACCGCCGGCCACTGGGTTCGCTTGTCCGTGAGACCGACCTCGGCCAGCGCTTTCTCGGCCCGAGCCTGTGCATCGGCCGAGCTTCGCTCGCGTCCGAGACCGACCTCGACATTTGACAGCACCCGCGCCCACGGCAGCAGCCGCGGCTCCTGGAACATGACGCGGACGTCTTCCGGGCGCGCGTCCTCGCCGAGGCTGATCGTGCCGGCGGTGATGGTCTCCAGACCTGCAATCAGCCGCAGCAACGTGCTCTTGCCGCAGCCGCTGCGGCCGACAATCGCGACCGACTGGCCGGCGGGAATATGCAGGTCGATCCCGCGCAGCACCTCATTGTCGCCGAAGGATTTTCGCAATCCCCGGATGGTCAGCGAAAGCCCGCGGGCCTGCGCTTCCGGACTGCGCCGCAACTGACGCGCCTGTTCGACAAAATCCGTGCGCTTGACCGGCTCGGCATCCAGGGAACGAAAACGAAGGGCTTCTTGCATTTCTTGTCCTCAGTGTTTCTGGAAGGCCGGATGCCAGGACAGCGTCAGCCGTTCCAGCGCGCGCGAGGCGCTGTCGGCCAGTTTTCCGAGCAACGCATAGATCAGGATCGACAGCACCACGACGTCGATCAGCATGAACTCGCGGGCCTGCATCGCCATGTAACCGAGACCCGATGACGCGGCGATCGTCTCGGCCACGATCAGGGTCAGCCACATGATACCGAGCGCGAAGCGCACGCCGACGAAGATCGACGGCAACGCGCCCGGGAAGATTACCCGGCGGAACAATTCGCCATCGGTCATGCCATAGATGCGGCCCATCTCGATCAATTGCGGATCGACGGTGCGAATGCCGTGCAGCGTGTTGAGGTAGATCGGGAAGAACACGCCGAGCGCGACCAGAAACAGTTTTGCCGATTCATCGATCCCGAACCAAAGGATGACGAGCGGGATCAATGCAAGATGCGGGATGTTGCGCACCATCTGCAGCGTCGTATCTGTCAGCTTGCTGGAGGTCGGCGACAGACCGTTGGCAAGGCCGAGCGTGAAGCCGATGCTGCCGCCGATCAGAAATCCGATGCTGGCGCGCCAGAAGCTGACCCAGATGTTGCGGGCGAGCTCGCCTGACAAGAGGAGCTTCCACCCCGCCAGCGCGACGTCGCTTGGCGCTGGCAGCACGCGTGCCGATACGAAGCCGGTGACGCAGGCAAGCTGCCAGATCAGGATGATCGCGAGCGGCACGATCCACGGGATCAAGCCGTCGATCCGCGGCAATTTCGGTGCGCCGACGCGCGGAAGACTGTCGATCAGACTCATGATTGCGATGCCTGTTTCTGCGGCCGGTATTCGTTACCGATGGTTTCGCCGAACGGCCCGGTGTTGACGCGGATCGGCGTGACGTTGTTTTGCTGGTTCAGCGACAGCAGCGGAAACACCAATTCGGCGAAGCGATAGGCTTCCTCGAGATGGGGATAGCCCGACATGATGAAGGTATCGATGCCGATATCCTGATATTCCCTGATCCGCGCCGCGACCGTCTCGGGATCACCAACCAGCGCGGTGCCCGCGCCGCCGCGCACCAGGCCGACGCCGGCCCAGAGATTGGGGCTGATCTCGAGCTTGTCACGGCGACCGCCATGCAGCTCCGACATGCGCTGTTGGCCGACCGAATCCATCCGCGAGAAGATCTTTTGCGCCGAAGCGACCGTCTCATCGGTGACGTGCTGGATCAATTCGTCCGCCGCCTTCCAGGCTTCCGCATTGGTCTCGCGCACGATCACATGCAAGCGGATGCCGAACGAGAGCTTTCGCCCGCGCGCCGCCGCTGCGGCCTTCACCCGGTTAACCTTTTCGGCGACCTGCGCCGGCGGCTCGCCCCAGGTCAGGTACTTGTCGACGGTATCGACGGCGACGTCGACGCCGGCATCCGACGATCCGCCGAAATAAAGTGGCGGCCGCGGCGACTGCACCGGCTGGAACAGCAATCTGCCGTCCTCGATTCGGATATGCTTGCCCTCGACATTGACAGTCTTGCCCGCGAGCAGGTCGCTGTAGACGTTGAGGAACTCGCGCGTCACCTGGTAACGCTCATCATGCGACAGGAAAATGCCGTCGCCTTTGTTCTCGATGGGATCACCGCCGGTGACGACATTGATCAGCAGACGTCCGTTCGACACCCGGTCTAACGTCGCCGTCATGCGGGCGGCAACGCTCGGCGATTGCAGTCCGGGCCTGACAGCCACGAGATAACGCAGCCGCTCGGTCCACGGCGCCACGGCCGAAGCCACCACCCAGGAATCCTCGCAGCTTCGCCCGGTTGGCAAGAGCACGCCGAAATAGCCGAGTTGATCGGCGGCCTGCGCGATCTGGCGCAGGTAGTTGAAGTTCACTTCGCGTCCGCCAGTGGTGGTGCCGAGATAACGGCCGTCGCCATGGGTCGGCAGGAACCAGAGGATGTTGGCGCTTTGTTGCGTGCTCACGATCCGGACCTCCGGGCCACGTCAGAAATCTTGATTTGCTTCGGGATCAGCCCAAGCGCCAAGAAGGTGTCCGCGACCTGCTGCTGGTCGGCGACCACGCTCTCCGTGATCGGCTTGATGCCGTAGGATTGCCGCTTGAGCGCGATTTCGACGACCGGAACGGAAAGCCCGATCGCCGGCGCAAGTTGTTCGGCGACAGCATGGATGTCGCCCTTGGCCCAGTCGTCGACCTCGCTGAGCTGCGCCAATACAACATCGACGATCTTCGGGTCGCTCTCCAGGAACTTCTTTGACGAGAAATAGAACTGATAGTTCGAGACGATGCCGCTGCCGTCTGCGAGCGTACGCGCGCCGGTGGCCGCTTCGGCGGCAGCCTGGAACGGGTCCCAAATCACCCAGGCATCGACCGCGCCGCGCTCGAACGCCGCGCGGGCGTCGGCTGGCGCCAGAAACACCGGCTCGATCTCGGAATATTTGACGCCGGCCTTCTCCAGCGCCTTGACGAGCAGATAGTGAACGTTGGAGCCCTTGTTTAGCGCGATCTTCTTGCCTTTCAGATCGGCGACCGAACTCAGCATGCTGTCCTTCGGCACCAGGATCGCCTCGCCTTTCGGCGCCGGCGGCTCATAGGCGACGTACTGGATCGGCGCGCCGGCCGCCTGCGCGAAGATCGGCGGCGCTTCGCCGGTGTTGCCGAAATCGATCGCGCCGACATTGAGCGCCTCGAGCAGCGGCGGGCCGGACGGAAACTCCGTCCACACCACCTTGTAACCGGCGGACTTCAGCTTCTCCTCCAGCGTGCCCTTGCTCTTGAGCAGCACCAGCTTGCCGTACTTCTGGAAGCCGATGCGGACCACCTTGTCCTGGCCGTAGGAAGCGCCGACGGTCGCGGCGACCATGCTGATCGACAGCACGGCGCTCGCGAGCAAGCGTTGAAACAAACGCGTCATTTGTTGCGTCCTCTTGTTTGGAATTCAGCTCTGCGTATGACGCCAGACGATGTCGCGCACGGCGATCGGCTTCGGAATCAGGCCGAGCTTGTGAAAGCGATCGGCGGCCGCCTGCTGCGTCGTGACAATCTCGTCGGTCACGGGGCCGATCAGGAATGAAGCGCGGTTGGCCGCGACGGTCTGGACCTCGAGCGGCACGCCGGTGACCGCCGCGAGCGCGCTGGCGACCTCGGCGCGATTGGCCTCGGCCCAGCGCGCGGCCTCCGCCAGGCCATCGATCACCTCGCGGGTTTCCCGCACATGGGCATTCGCGAAATCGCGGTTGGCCAGATAGAACGAGTTGGTCTTGGCGACTTCATAGGCGTTGATCAGGATCCGGCCGTTCTGGCGCTTCTCGCCGATCGCGAAATACGGATCCCAGATCGCCCAGGCCTCGATGCTGCCGTTGGCGAAGGCCGGTCCGGCGTCGGGCGGCGTCAGATAGACCGGCGTGATGTCCTCATAGGTCAGTCCAGCCTTTTCCAGCGTGGCGATCACCACGTTGTGCGCGCTGCTACCCTTGGTAAATCCGACGCGCTTGCCCTTCAGGTCGGCTATGGTGCGAATGCCGGAATTGGCGGGCACGAGAATGCCCTGCCCGTTGGTGATCCGCGATCCCGCGACATAAACAATATTGGCGTTCGCAGCCTGCGCGAAGATCGGCGGCGTATCGCCGACGGCGCCGAGGTCGACGCTGCCGATGCTCATGGCTTCCAGCAACGGCGGCCCCGACGTGAACTCGATCCATTTGATGCCGATTTGCCTGCCGGCAAACCGCTTCTCGAGCACGGCCTGCTGCCGCGCGATCACCAGCACGCCGGTCTTCTGGTAGCCAATCCTGATTTCCTTGACGGTTGTTTGCGCCTCTGCTCGCGACAGCGCAGCAATTGCGCCTCCAACCGACAATCCGAGAAACTCCCGACGCTTCATTCCAAAACTCCTGACGATCATGCGCGCAATGTCGCGCGATCATGCGATGTCTGGATGATGGGATCGTCGGCTTAGACTGTCGAGCACCTGCAAAAAATAACGACGCACGTTCTGTCATTCGACAATGACACAACGCATTTATTGTTGGATGGTTGATTGCGACGGTAATTTTTCCCGCAGCACGCTCAATCGGAACCGCATCCAGCGCTTCACGGCGCTGTGACTTTGTCTATCGATCGCTACGCTGAGCGAAAGTTCGACGACACGATTCCAACACCTATCGCGGCTACTTGCTGCACAGTATTTAAGCGCCAACTACACTGCATGCGATTTCGTTTCACGACAATGAATTCGAACGAATGATTCATTGCGACGTCACAACGCAATTCAGTCAGCCATTTCATTGACTGCGCTTCGGTCGCTCGTAGGCTTTGTGCATCGCTGATTGCGCCCACGCGATGCAGCGGATGAAATGAGAAAGATCAAAACATGAGTGCAACCACACTTGAATCGCGCGCCCGTACGCGCCTTCGTCGCATCGGTGCGACCTTGTTCAGTGCGGCAATCGGCGTGGCGATTGCCGCATCCGCACTGGCCGCGGAAACAGTGACGCTCCGCGTCGGCGACCAGAAGGGCGGCAACCGTTCCCTGCTCGTAATCTCGGGCTATGCGAAGGATTTGCCCTACAAGATCGAATGGTCGGAGTTTCCTGCTGCCGCTCCGATCCTGGAAGCGTTGAACGCAGGTGCGCTCGATGTCGGCTACACCGGCGACCTCTCGTTCCTGACGGTGTACGCGGCCGGCGCCCCGATCAAGGCCATCGGCGGCACCCGCTCCGATGCCAGGACGCAGGCGATCCTCGTCCGCCAGGACTCGCCGGTCAAGTCTGTCGCCGACCTCAAAGGCAAGCGCCTCGCCGGAACGCGCGGCGGCTGGGGCCAATTCCTGATCAATGCGACGCTGGAGAAGGCCGGACACAAGGTTGAGGAAGCGACCTTCGCGCCGCTAGGGCCGGTGGACGCAAAGATCGCGCTGGTCGCCGGCTCGATCGATGCATGGGCGGTCTGGGAGCCTTACGTGTCCTATGCCACGCTCAAGGACAATGCGCGGGTTATTGCCAACGGTGAAGGCCTGACGCCGACCGTCACCTTCATCGTCGCATCCGATAGCGCCATCGCCACCAAGCGAGCGGCAGTGCAGGATCTCGTGCAGCGTCTCAACAAGGCGCGGCTATGGTCGTTGGATCATCTGCCTGAATACGCGAAGAATACCGCCGAGCTCACCAAGCTTCCCGAAGACGTGCTGTTGAGCGCCTACAAGGCGCAACGCACCAGCCCGATCGCGATCGACGAAAACATCGTCAAGGAAGTTCAGGAAGCATCCGACCGCGCCACCCGCTACGGAATTCTTGCGAAGAAGCTCGACGTCAACAAGGCGGTCGATCGCAGCTTTACGGCAGCCGCAAACTCGAATTGACAGCCCGCGCCAAGGGCGCGGCGCGATCCCTCCCATCGCGCCGCCCCAGCTCTATATCCGCCGAAGCCACTATCCCGCCGCGACCTTCTGCGTTGGCGCGACATTGATCGCGAGCTTGCCGTAACGGTCCTTGAAGGCTTCGGTATCGATCTCTTCAAGCTGGATCGCGCCGCTCATCACCCCCTTCTTCCAGGCGTCATGCTCGGGATCGTTCTGGAATTCGGGCATCACCTCTTTGGCGAACAGTTCGAGCGACTCGCAAATATGCTCATGGGTGTTCTTGCCGGCCTGGTTGAGGAGGATCACCTGGTCGATGTGGGAGGTGCGGAAGCGCCGCAACTTCTTACGGATGGTTTCCGGCGATCCGATCAGGCCGCCGCGCAGTGCCGCCTCCTGCGCCTCGGGATTGTCGCGTTTCCACTTGTTGTACTCGTCCCACATGTTGACCGTGCCGGGATCCGGCCGCTGCCGGTTCTGCGACGCACCGTAATAGCGCAACGCGAACTGGAAGAAGGTGGCGCCGTCGGCGCGGGCCCGCGCCTCCTCGTCGGTCTTGGCGCACATGAAGAACGACACCAGCGCCATGTTCGGATTGATCTCGTAGTCCGCCAGCTTCTTCAGCCGCTTGGTGATCGCGTTGTAATAGGCATGCACCCAGGCATGCGCCGCGTCCGCGCTGACAAACTGAAAGCCGAGTGCGCCAAAGCCGTTCTCGCCGGCGCGTTCGATGGTCGGCAGTTGCGAGCACGCCATCCACAGCGGCGGATGCGGCTTCTGGACCGGTTTCGGCACCACGTTGCGCAGGGGGATATCAAAATATTTGCCGTGATGCTCGGTGCCCACTTTCGTGAACATCGGGAAGATCGCCTGGACCGCTTCCTCGAACACCTCGCGCTTGGTTTCCATGTCACGGCCGAACGGCGTCAGTTCGGTGATCGAGGCGCTCTCGCCCATGCCGAATTCGCAGCGGCCATTGCTGAGGAGATCGAGCACCGCGACGCGTTCGGCGACGCGCGCGGGATGATTTGTCGTAAGCTGGAAGATGCCGTGGCCGAGCCGGATCTGTTTGGTCCGCTGGCTGGCGGCGGCGAGGAAGGACTCGGGAGCGGGCGAATGCGAGTATTCTTCGAGGAAATGATGCTCCACAACCCAGGCGTAGTCATAGCCGAGCCGGTCGGCGGTCTCGAGCTGCGTCAGCGCATTCTGGTAGAGCCGGAGTTCGTCGCCCTCCTGCCATGGGCGCGGCAGTTGCAGCTCGTAAAAGATGCCGAATTTCATGACGCCTCCCAAAACGCTTGTTGTTTTCGGGCAGTGTATTCTCGGCAAATCGCAAGTCCAGCCTTGGTAGCGAAATGGCAATTCCGCACCACGGAAGTTGTCTTGCATGGAACGCGCGAATGGTTAGCTTACGCCTATGTTGAGTCGCGGCCTTCCGCCCTTCTCTCCATCCGGACCCCATGACCACGTTCACGCCGCATCAGGATTCCGCGCTGAAGGCCGTTGCCGACTGGCTGAAGGCAAAGCCCGGCCGCAACGGCACGCCGCCCGTCTTCCGCCTGTTCGGCTATGCCGGCACCGGCAAGACCACGCTGGCGCGCCACATCGCCGAAGGCGTCGACGGCGGGGTGAAGTATGCGGCCTTTACCGGCAAGGCGGCGCTGGTGATGCGCAACAAGGGCTGCGACAACGCCTCCACCATCCATTCGCTGATCTACCGCGCCAAGGAATCCGGCGTCGAGCAGCCGAGTTTTGAGCTGTGGGACGACGCGCCGGCCTCCAAGGCCAAGCTGATCGTGATCGACGAATGTTCGATGGTCGACGCCGAGCTTGGCCGCGATCTGATGTCGTTCGATTGTCCGCTGCTCGTGCTCGGCGATCCCGCGCAGTTGCCGCCGATCCAGGGCGGCGGATTCTTCACCAATTGCGAGCCCGATGCGATGCTGACGGAAGTGCATCGCCAGGCGCAGGACGACCCGATCGTGCGGATGTCGATGGATATCCGCGAGGGCCGCGAACTCGAAATCGGCCGCCATGGCGAGAGCGAGGTGGTGCCGCGCAGCGAGCTCGACCCCGACCGCGTGATGAGCGCCGACCAGGTGCTGGTCGGCCGCAACAACACCCGCCGCGCCTACAACATGCGCGTGCGCCAGAAGCAGCACATCGAGGACCCCTTGCCGGTCGCGGGCGACAAGCTGGTGTGTCTGCGCAACAACCGCAAGAAGGGTCTGTTCAACGGCGGGCTGTGGCGCGTGAAGTCGCGCACCCAGCCGCGGTCGAAATCACAGATCTTGAGCATGCGGCTCTCGCCCGACGAAGAGTTCGGCCACAAGGTCACCAAGGTCTCGGTGCGCCAGGATTGCTTCGAAGGCGGCATTGAGGCGATGCCGTGGGAGCAACGCAAGCCTTATGACGAGTTCGACTACGGCTATGTACTGACGGTGCACAAGTCGCAGGGCTCGCAATGGGACGATGTCGTGCTGTTCGACGAGAGCTTTGCGTTTCAGGACAGCCGGGCGCGGTGGCTCTATACGGGGATTACGCGCGCGGCGAAAAGGCTGAGCGTGGTGGTGTAGACGGTATAGCCGCGTCATTGCGAGCCAACGGGTCGCGCGAACGCGCGCCCGATGACAGGCTCCGCGAAGCAATCATCCCTCCGCGCATGAGGAGAGATGGATTGCTTCGTCGCTTACGCTCCCTTGCGCAAACGCTTCGCGTTTGTCGCTCGCAATGACGCCATCAACTATCTGCCCGCCACGAAGTAAAAATCCTCCCGCCCTGGCAGCGAGCCGTACGTGAAGGGCTGCTGCGTGCGGTTGGTGGCCTTCCAGACGTCATCGCGGACGATGTCGAACAGTTTTCGCACCTCGATCCTCGGTTCCTTGATGACGCGCGCGAGCACCGTCGCGAACGGGCTGTTGGCGGCATCGCCGTCGAGCGCGGTCTCGCCGTGCTTGGCGGCGTAGACGACCATGAAGCCGGCTTCCGGCTCGATATTGGAGAAGCCGCGATTGACCAGTTTTAGCGCAATCGTGCGCTGCATGGTCTTTTCAAAGGGATTGTCGCGGCAGGCGTCGAGCATCACGAGCCGCAATTTTTTCGCACCCGCAACCGCTGCGATCACCTGTTCAAGCGCGACCGCCTGAGTTTCCGCATCACTATCGGCCTTCAGCCGGGCGTCGACCGGGATCAGGTAATTCACCCCGCCGATCTCCATGCCGTGGCCGGCATAATAGACGACGGCCCAATCCGCCTTTTCGGCCTCCTGGCCGAATTCGTGCAGCGAGGCGAAGAATTTGTCCCGGCCGAGATCGGACGCCAGCGTCACGGTGGCAAAGCCGAGTTCGCGAAAGGTCGACGCGATCAGCTTGGCATCTCGCGCCGGATTATCCAGCGGCGCCACGTTCTTGTAGGCGCCGTTGCCGACGATCAGCGCGACCTTTCGCGGCCCGGCCGGCGATGGCGGCAACGGCGAGGCCTTGCCCGCAGACGACGGCGCAGCCGTGCCCAGCAAGGCTTCCAGCCGCTCCTTGGCAATGCCGCGCGCCAGCGTGGTGTCGATGTCTTCGCGCCTTGCCGCCACGGCATTGGCGGCTGAACGATAGTCGGCACGTGCGGCAGCGAGGTTGCGGCGTTTCTCGAAAAGCTGGCCGCGGCCGACATAGGCGCGGACATAGTTCGGATTGATCTTGAGAACCTGGTTGTAATCGTTGAGCGCGGCATCGAGATTGCCCTTGCCGAGATAGGCATTGCCGCGGCTGGTCAGCGCGTAGACGTTGTTCGGTGATTTCGCCAACGCGGCGTCGCAATCGGTGAGCGCGTCGTCGAACCTGCCCATGCCGGTGTAGGTAATGCACCGGTAGGCTGGAACCTGCGAGCCGTCGGGATTGATCCTTTGGGCCTCGGCGAAATCGGCGAGCGAGGCATCGTACTGTTTCATCAATCCTTGCAGGCGGCCGCGGTTGTAATGGTGCAGGTAGCGGCTCTGATCGTTGAAGATATGCTTGACCGCCAGATTGAACTCGTCGAGCGCCCGCTGCAGCTCTCCCTTGCGCATGAAGATCAGGCCGCGGTTGTTGTAGGCACTGCCGAACGTCGGACGAAGCTGCAGGCAGAGATCGTAGTCGGCGAGCGCACGCTCGTCGTCACCCTTGTAGCTGTAGGCAATGCCGCGCGCGTTGATAATGTTGATATTCTGCGGCGCGATCTCATGCGCGGCGGTGAACGCCGCGATCGCGCCATCGTAATCGCGCTTCTTCATGAGGGAGTCGCCACGGTAGCCGAAAGCGGCTGCGCGGGAAGGACCGGTGATCTTGTCGTCGGCGATCACGCTCTCGCAGGCGGCGAGGCGCGCCACCGGTTCCGCTGTGGAATTCCGGCAGGTGTCGATATCGCCCGCCGCCCACGTAGGGCCGGCAGCGGCGAGCATGACAAGACCCAGCAACAAGGCCTGCAACATCGGCAAAACGCTCCGGCGCATTGGTCGCGGCTCGCGACCACCGGTTCATAGTGGGAAAAGGGGGCCGCAGCGGTCAAGCGCGACCAATCGCCCTGCTTAAGGCCTTGCGCAGGCATCGCTTTATTCACGAACTCGTGTGACGCGCGCCGTAACAATATCGGCCCGGAGCCGTATCTTGGGCGTCGGCGAGAATCTGAGCCGATTTGCGAAATGCCGGTCCCGCTCTAGACTGTCCCCAACCAATGCCGAAAGAGGAAACCATGTCCCCTCGCCATTTCAGCCGCCTCTCGCTGTGCGCCGCCGCCATCGGCGCGCTGGCTGTCGCAGCCTTCGCCATCGGACCGTCGCGCGCCGCGGAGGAAGCCGTGGTCATTCCGCCCCCCGCCGTCGACGTTCAGGCGACCGACGGCATCCAGACCGCGGTGATCGCCGGCGGCTGCTTCTGGGGCGTGCAGGGCGTGTATCAGCACACCGCCGGCGTGCTCAACGCGGTTTCAGGCTATTCCGGCGGCAGCAAGATGACCGCGAACTACACCATGATCGGCACCGGCACCACGGGCCATGCCGAGGCCGTCGAGATCAAGTACGACCCGAAGAAGATCAGCTATGGCAAGATCCTGCAGATCTTTTTCTCCGTCGTGCACGATCCGACCCAGTTGAACCGCCAGGGCCCCGACGTCGGCACGCAATATCGCTCGGCGATCTTCACCGCCAATGACGAGCAGAAGAAGGTGGCCGAGGCCTATATCGCCCAGCTCAACGCAGCCAAGGTCTACAAGAAGCCGATCGTGACCAAGGTCGGCCCGCTGCAGGCGTTCTATGCGGCGGAAGACTATCACCAGGATTACCTGACGCTGCACCCGAACCAGCCCTATATTGTCTTCAACGATATTCCGAAGATCGAGAACCTGAAGAAGATCTTTGCGGAGAACTACATCGAGAAGCCGACGCTGGTGAGCAGCGCGAAGGCTACCAACTGACGCCTCGTCATTGCCTGCGACAACGCGAAGCGTTTGCGCAAGGGAGCGAAGCGACGAAGCAATCCATCTTTCCCCGAGTGGGTGATGTGGGTTGCTTCGCTTTGCTCGCAATGACGATTAACCTGAAGGAGACTCCATGTCCGACACCAAAACATCCGGCAAGGTCGTCAAGAGCGAGGCCGAGTGGCGCAAGGAATTGACGCCGATGCAGTACGCCGTGCTGCGCGAGAAGGCGACCGAGCGGCCGTTCTCGGGCGAATATGAGCACGAGCACCGCAAGGGCACGTACACCTGCGCCGGCTGCGGCCAGACGCTATTCGAATCCGATGCCAAGTTCGATTCCGGCTGCGGCTGGCCGAGCTTCACCGCGCCTGCCGTGGAAAGCCATGTCGACGAGGAGCGCGATGTCAGCCACGGCATGATCCGCACTGAAGTGTTATGCTCGAAATGCGACGGCCATCTCGGCCACGTCTTCCCCGATGGCCCCGGCCCGACCGGCCTGCGTTACTGCATCAATTCGGCGGCGCTGAAGCTGCAGCCGAAATAGTTCAAGTAACGCTCGAACCTGTGTTTAGCCCCGTGCGACCAAGGACTTGTCGCGCGGGGTTTTTATTTGGTGGGACGCTTTCCGGCCTGCCCGGCGCGCAGACAAGGATGAATTTCTACATGCTCATTTCCAAACGTCTGCTGCTCGGTCTCGGGCTTGCCACCTTCATCATGGACAGCGTTGTGATCCAGCCTGCCCTCGCCGCCGACAAGGTCTCCCTGTTCAAGGTCATCACCACCAAGGACGAGATCGTGATCGGGATCAGCGAGGGCGATCTCGCCCAGATGGAGAGCCAGAATGCCGGCGGCGTTGCCAAGATGCTGGTGGCCAAGGGCTCAATGAGCGTGTGGCGATACGCGGTACGCAAGTCCGCCGGCGGTGATCTCGAACAGTCGCCGCTGCACAAGATCGGCCTGATCGCCAGCGACAGCCTTCGCGTCGAGCCCTATGCGACGCCGCTGCAGGTGCTGCCGATCGACGAGACGAAGAAGTGACTTCTTCTCTTCGCCCCTTGTGGGAGAAGGGAGGCCCCCTTTTTCGGCGGATCGGCCAACGACTCGCGGCCCGGAATATGCTTTGATCCGTGCCGCGGGAGCGTTTTTCTCGCCACCCGCGGGCCTTCGGAGCGCGCGTCATGACGCTTGGCACGATCCTCGTCATCATCCTGATCATCATCCTCCTGGGCGGCTTCTCCGGCCGCTTCAGGGGCTATGGCTATGGTTATGGCCATTCCGGCATGGGCCTCGTTGGCGTGATTTTGATCGTGCTGCTGATCCTGCTGCTGCTCGACAAAATCTGATTCCATTAAGCCATTGAAAAAACTTGATTAAATTTGTGTTCCCCGCAGCCATGCGCGGATTCATCATCACCCCCGATGGCGGACTTCAGGGGTCGCATTTTTGTCAAAGAAGCTTATATTGGGCTCTGAAATGACGTGCACGGCGCGGCCCGCCACTGTGGCCCCACCGTCATCCAATCCCCATTGCTCACACGCAAGAGCCGAAAAAGATTGAGGTCACCGTCCATGCGTCCCTTCAGCTACAACACCGCCGCCGAACTCTTTCCCGCCGCGATCCGCAAGAAGAAGCGCGCCGGGTTTGCCTATCGGCGTTTCGGCACCGCGGCGGAAGCGGTTCGCTTCGCGATCGAGGAGTTGCCGGCGGATTCGCTGAATGGCGCCTATCTGCAGGTCGAGGAAGCCCGCTTCGACCAGAGCGGCATCCGCTCGCTCTATGAAAGCGAAGCCTTCCCGCTGCCGCGCCGCCCGCGCCCGGCCGCGACCGAAGACAAGGCCGACGCGGCCTGAGTTTTTGGAAATTCAAACAGCGCGCCCTTGGAAATCAATTCCGGGGGCGTTTTTTATTGGCGCGGCTGCTTGTCGAGCCAGCGCCTGAGCATCCGCACATTGCGGACGTTGGCGCGGAACATGACGTCGAAGGCGTCGCCCGCCACCGGCACCAAGCCGACCGCGCCGTCGACCGCGACATTGGCGAGCATCCGCGCTGTAATGTGCCAGGGCGCCCCGAGCGCCCGCGCCTCGCGGACGATCCACAGCGAAATCGCCGTCGTGATGATATCGCCGACCACCGGGATCAGGCCAATCAGCCCGTCGATGCCGTAGCGGAAATTGGTGCCGGGCACGATGAAGGCGACGTCCAGAAGCTTTGCGATGGCGTCGAGCCGCGCGATCCGCTGCTCGCGCGTCAGTTCGCCGAACGGATTGGCGGCGGAATGACCGAAATCGAACCGCAATCCCTCGAACTGCGTGTGCAGGTTCGCTTCGGGAAGTTCGCGTCCCTCCTGGTCGATGACCGGGCCACGCCCGGCCGCACGCGTCCGGGAGGATGGCCCGGAGCGTGATCGCGGCGGCGTATAGATATCGTCGTTCGACATGGTCATCAGATGGTAACGCGTATGCGAGGTACAAGTTGCGTCAAATTATCGCTTGTCACATCGCTGATGCGCGTTCCGCCGACAACGACTGATCTCTTCGTCCCTTCGCTCGGCTCCCTACGTCGAATGCACCGGCTGCGGCGCGTCCGCGTATTTGTGCGCTAGCCAGGACGACAGCACCGCTGGCACCATGCCGACGAGCCCATAGAGCAAAAACTGCACCACGCCGGTGTCCGGCCCGCGCGAGCCATAGAGCAGCGACGATGCGGCAAAGCCGATGATGGCGACGAACAGCAGCCGCGCCACGAAAGAAATGCGCCTGACGTGATAGAGAATGTCGTCGATGGCGCCGACCATCAGCGCCGGCACGAGGCCGAACAGATAGCTGTACTGCAGCGTCTTGACGAAGGCGCCGAGAAACTTGCCGAGCTCCGACCAACTGGTGTCGGTCCAGTAACCCGATGCTACCGTGGTCGCGACCAGCATCAAGAACCCGCCGACGAGCGGGCCGATAGCCCCGAAGATCAGATAGCGTTTCATGGCGACCTCTGCGTCGAGTCGATGTGTCGAAGAAGCAAGGCTCTCCATCGGACCAACCGTGCACGTTCGAAAAACCGGACATGATCCGATGTCTCACCCGCGCTTGGCCGCGGGCAATTTCAAATCCGGTCAGGGGAGAGTCAAGGGCCGTCAGCCGGATGGAGCCAACCGTCGCGCGCCCGATAACAGGCTCCGCAAAATCCGGGACCCGTGCTCGCAGGATGAACGGATCGCTAAGCCGGTTGCTTCACTTTGCCCTTGGCGGCCGGGGCTTCCGCGGCAGTCTCGCCGCTCTTCCCAAGGATCCGGTCGGAGCCGAACCGGATCGTCCATTGCGCCACCGAGAGCAGCAGTGTCTCGTACACCGCGACGCATTGTTCGAGTTCCCGGTCCGTGGATGGCGGACAGTTGGGGCGGTTGCGGACGATCATCGTCGTGGTCGACCAGGTCAGCCGGGCGGCCTTGCACGCGACGATCAATCCGTACACCCGGTCGGGCTCGAGGAAGGGTTCGATGGCCTCGACCTTGACGTCCGCCTTCAGCGCCAGCGCAGCGACCACGTGGGTGTATTCGCCCCTCACCGCAAACCGGTTCACGATGGAATCGTTGAGCTTGCCGGTGCGATTGAGTGCAACGACCTCGTTCTGCGCCTGTGTATAGTCGATCGCCTTGCGGGCCGGACTGGCCTGTCCGGCGGTCGCTGCGGCAGAACCTTTCCGTGCGACAGGCCGCGACGCCGTCAGGAACCGGGCGCGGACCACGTCGGCCACCCGGCCAAGCAGCTCCCGCAGCAGGTTGCCGGGAATGTCCAGGCGAACGCCGAGTTTCTCCGCGAGGTTTTCATCCTTCTCCGCCCGCCCGACCAGCGTCGCATAACCGCATTCGGAAAAGCGGGCGCCCGCGTTCCGCGCCAGCGCGTTGGAGACGTTAACGTCGCCAAATCGCATCAAGGCGTCCGTCAGCGCCTCATTGAGAGTCTTCCGGTCAGAGATCGCCAGCAAATGCTGCTGGCTGCGGGTCTGGATGATCTCGAGGAGATCCTTTTCCGACAGACAGATGGAATGTCTCAGAACGGGCGCGGCGACCAGAGCGTTGTCATGAAAGGCCAGGTTGCGGATCGTCTGGCGTGGCGCCTGCTCGATGGTGCAGAGGGCCTCGCTGAGCTGTTGCAAGGTCGCGGCTTCCACCCGCCCGACCAGTTGAGCGAGGACACCATCGACGGCCCCGATCTGTGATTCACTCAGCCGATCGACACTGGACAGGAAGAGGTCGGTCACCTCCTCCAGCATTTGGGCGTCGTGCTCGGGTCCACCCTTTTCGGCGCCATTCAATTCCGCGCGCAGGTCAGACGATGCGGCAGGCATGGTTATCCCGGCTCCATCCGGATCGCCTCAGCGCACCGCAATGCTTGCTGCAGTGGCCATTCCACCGCACGGATGGCCGGCAGCTTTATGGACATATCGGCAGCGGAACGAACGAGCATGTGAGTGCCACCCGAGGCTGATTTCGGCAGCCCTTTAACCCCAACGAAAGCAATGCGGCGCGCGCGAGCAATAGCCGCTGATCGTAACTCAGTCTTCCCTAACGGGTGGTTGTTCCGAACGGCGGATTCTCCGCATTTGTACGGACTTTTGCGAAGCGGAAGGGGCTGGCCGGTCCGGCTGCTGGCAGCCGGACCGGCCAGCGCCCGCGAAGGCAAGGGGACGCGGAGATCAGGGATGGCGCGCGGCCGATCGCGCCGGTGCCCGCCTGAAGCGCCGTTCGATGAAGATGAGAACGACGAAGCAGAGAGACCCCGCGCCCGTTCCGTCTTCGGAACTCGTCGACCCGGCGAAGGCGTGGCGTCAAACGCCTCCTCGACTCACCTCCGCGCTTCGCTCGACGTGGCGCGCTCGCAACAGTCTAGAGAAGTGTTGACGCAAGCATTGCAGCTTCGCCGCATTGGCGCATAATTCGTGGTGGAGCGGCGCAGCACTTTTCGATTCGGACATTGGCAGAAATCGAGCAACCACACACGGGGCTATTCCCGTGTGAAGGATGACGTGTGCGGCAGTGCAAACCGCGTGCAGCGCCCCCAATCAACAGCGGCCAGCACCGCGCGCAACCCTTGGGGATCGGCTCAAATGACTTTCCATCATACAAGCAGAATCGCACTTCTCTTTGCCATCGCCTGCGCGGCGACGGCGCTATCCGCAGGCCCAGGCCTCGCCTTCTCGGAGGCGCAGCAGATGTGCACCGGCGACGCCATGCGGCTATGCGGCCATGAAGTCCCCAACGTCCAGCGAATCACCGCCTGCATGGTCAGGAACCGCGCCCATGTCAGCCCGGGCTGCCGCGCCGTGATGGACCGCGAAGGCGCCGCGCGGAGGCGCGCCGCCGCCGCCGAGTGAGGCGGTCGCCTCGCTCGATCCCGAATGCAAACGGCCTCAGCAGAGCATGCTGAGGCCATTTTTTATTGAACTATTACGTCAAGTCGCGCGGCGATCGATTTCCAGGAGCAACGAGATCAGCTCGGGCTTGATAGCGCCCTCACTGCCCCCAAGTCTACTCCCCCCACGTCGCGAACGCGTCATTGAACGCGCGTTCGCCGGGGGCGCCCTTTTCGATCGCGATGATGGCGCGGCGCTGGTTGACATAGACTAGTGGCACGTCGAACCAGGAACGCTCCTTCAGGAGCTGCAGATTGCGGGCGCGGTCGGAATCGACGTTGGAGAGGCCGACCAAGAAGAACCCGTCCGTGACCTTCACCGCGAGACCGGCGAGCGGCGTGCCGCGGGCCTGCTCGTTGGACTTCATCAGAATACCCGGCACGTTGCCGACGCCGCCGCCCGTAAAATCCTGCGGCAGGATGAAGGTCAGCTCCGCAGTGTGGCTCGCCGGCAGCGAGGAATCGGTGTTGCGGCGGAACGACATCGTCATCTTGAACTTGCGGTCCGGGATTTCGATGTCGGCGCGCACGGCGATATCAGGCTTCTGGTTGCCCGGCGCCTTGATCGGTTCGGTGCGCCAGATCACCGAGCCGACATACTGCTTGCCCTTGGGATCGGAGGGGTCCTCGTCATAGAGCACGACGCGCTGAGCCACCGGCGCCACGTTCTCGCTCGACGACGGCTGGCCGACGCGATCGGGAATCTTCGGGCGCGACTGGGGCGCGGCCGGATCCTTCGGCGCTTCCACCACGGACGTGGATTTGAACAGGCCGCTGACGGTCGAGACGACCTGCTTGCCCCATAGGATGCCGGCGCCCACCAGAATGAGCACGATGCCGACGGCGATTGCGCTCTTGAACGGAAACGCGGCGCCGGTGCGGGCGCGCTTGTTCGGCGGCTCGCGATCCTGCGAGAGCCGCGGGCGCTCGCGCGACGGCGGCATCGGCGGCGGCGGCGCGTAGCGGTCGGCCTCCGGCTGCGATTCGTCGTACGAATAGGGCGCGTCGGGATCGGCGCCGCGGTTTTCCATGCTCGGCTCGAGCCGGTCGAATTCCGGCGAGGGCGACGGCACGTTGGCATAGGTTTTCCGCGCGTTGCGGTTGGCTTGCGCCGCGGCGCGGCCGAGATCGTCGGCGTCCGCCGCGATGTCTCGGAAGCCGCGCATGCCCGGTGGCTGCGGCGGCATCGGCGGCGAGCCGTTATTGTCAGGACCACGGCGCGGACCGCCGCCGCGCTCGCGGGGCGGCGGTGGCGGCAGGCCGGCATCCTGCATCGGAATCTGCGGCGGACGCGGCGCACCGGGCGGCGGCGCATCGGCGCGCAGATTGCGCGGCGGGCGTTGCTCGTCCTGACCAAGCGGCGGACGGGCCTCGCGCGCGGGACCTGGCGGCCGCGGACGCGGCGTACCCGGCGGCGCGGACGAAGGCGCCCCTGCTTCCGGCGGGCGGGCATTGGCGCGGCGGAAGGCATCGCCGCCGCGCGCAGCGCCGCCACCGCCGGGCCGCGAGGCCTCGCGGGCGCGCTGGGCGGCTTCCGATTCGACCTTGCGCACGGCCTCTTCCAGCGACAGCCGCTCGCGGGTGATTTCCGATTCGGAAAGCGGCGGCTGAACGCTGCGCAACTGCGCGATCAGCGCGGTGCGAGCCCGCTCATAGAGCGCACGGCGGCTCTCGCCTGGAGCATTCGGGTCCAGGCCTGCAATAGCGCGTGCGATCAGCGGGTAATAATCAGCCATTTCTCTTCAATACTGCAGGCCCGGAAGTAACATCCCGTTAAGCCTCGAACGGGTTCTGTACCAGGATAGTATCCTCGCGTTCGGGGCTGGTGGAAAGCAATGCAATGGGACAACCCACGAGTTCCTCGACCCGACGGACATATTTGATGGCCTGGGCCGGCAGATCCGCCCAGGACCGGGCATTGGCGGTCGGCTCTTTCCAGCCCTCGATGGTCTCGTAGACCGGGACCACCCGGGCCTGGGCGCCCTCGCCCGCCGGCAGATGGTCGATCTCCTTGCCGTCCAGCATGTAGCCGGTGCAGACCTCGATGGTGTCGAAGCCGTCGAGGATATCGAGTTTGGTCAGCGCCAGACCGGTAATGCCGCAGGTGCGGACAGTCTGTCGCACCAGCGCGGCATCGAACCAGCCGCAGCGGCGCTTGCGCCCGGTGTTGACGCCGAATTCCTTGCCGCGGCGGCCGATCTCCTCGCCGATCTCGTTATTCAGCTCGGTGGGGAATGGTCCCTGGCCGACCCGGGTCGTATAGGCCTTGCAGATGCCGAGCACATAGCCGACCGCGCCCGGGCCCATGCCGGTCCCGGTCGCCGCCTGCGCCGCCACCGTGTTGGACGAGGTGACGTAGGGATAGGTGCCGTGGTCGACGTCGAGCAGCGCGCCTTGCGCGCCTTCGAACAGGATGCGCTTGCCCTCGCGGCGCTTGATGTCGAGCAGCCGCCAGACGGTTTCTGCGTAAGGCAGCAGCTTCGGCGCCAGCGCGGTGAGCTCTTTGAGGATATCGTTGCCGTTGAATTCTTCGAGGTTGAGGCCGCGGCGCAGCGCGTTGTGATGCGCCAGCAGCCGGTCGACCTTGTGCGGCAGCGCGTCGAGATCGGCGAGGTCCATCAGGCGGATGGCGCGGCGGCCGACCTTGTCTTCATAGGCCGGGCCGATGCCGCGGCGCGTGGTGCCTATCGCAGTGCCTGCGTTGGAGGATTCCCGGAGCGCATCGAGCTCACGGTGCAGCGGCAGAATCAGCGTGACGTTTTCGGCGACGCGCAAATTTTCCGGGCTGATGGCGACGCCCTGGCCCTTCAGTTTCGCGACTTCGTCGAGGAAGGCCTGCGGATCGAACACCACGCCATTGCCGATGACCGCGAGCTTGCTTGGCCGCAGTACGCCGGACGGCAGCAGCGCCAGCTTGTAGGTCTCGCCATTGATGACGAGCGTATGGCCGGCATTGTGGCCGCCCTGGAAGCGCACGACGATATCGGCCTGCTCCGACAACCAGTCGACGATCTTGCCCTTCCCTTCGTCGCCCCACTGGGCGCCGACGACGACAACATTGGCCATTTCTAAAGTGTTCCCTGCAAATCTGGTGGTCCCAACATGATCTCTCCGGAAAACCGGTATCCACTTTTCCGGATCATGCGCCCTTTAGTTTTGACGCGTTTTCTTCACGCGAACCGGTATCCACTTCGCTCGAAAACGCTATAGCTTGCCCAGCCAAAATCACGGCCGGGGCCGTTCGCATGCGGGGCACCCACCGGATAAAGGAAGCGGGTGCTCTAGGCAAGCAAGAAGGCGGTTTTAGGGGGTCCTTAGAACGGCTCCAACCCATTGATATCCCCCGAAAATTTGGGGCCGCTTGGCGACGAACGCATTAACATCCGGCAATGACGGAAGGGCCATGTCGAAAACCACCCGCGCAACGCAGGCTTTGGAAAAGCTCGGCGTCAAATTCACCCTCCATGCCTACGACTACGACCCGGATGCGGCGAGCGTCGGACTGCAGGCCGCCGAAGCGCTCGGGGTGCCGCCCTCGCGCGTGCTCAAGACGCTGATGGCCGAGGCCGACGGCAAGCCGGTCTGCGCCGTGGTGCCGTCGGATTGCGAGGTCAGCATGAAGAAGCTCGCGAGCGCCTTTGGCGCCAAGGCCGCGAAGATGATGCGGCCGGCGGATGCCGAACGGCTGACCGGCTACCATGTCGGCGGCATCTCGCCGTTCGGGCAGAAGAAGCGCGTGCCGGTCGCGATCGAAGAGGCCGCGCTCGGTCATCCAAGCGTGTTTCTCAATGGCGGCCAGCGCGGCCTGCAGATCGAGCTCGATCCGAACGACGCCGTGCGGGCGGCGGGCGCGATCGCACGGGCGCTCGTGGCGTGAGCGGCCTCGACGCCGGCCTATCGGGTGAGCTTCGGCTGCGCCTGCGCCCATAGCATCGCCTCGATGATGGCCGCGCGCAGTTTCGGGCGCTGCTCCTCATCGCATTCGATGAAGGCAAGTATGGAGTTGGCGCGAACGGCAAACTGGTGGCGCGTTTCGGCTTCGGCTTCTTCGGCCGGCATCGGCTTGTTCAAGGAATGGCCCATCATCTAGAAATTCGACCTCACGGAGAGAGGAAGCTGCCGACGTCGCAGTCGCCTTCAAAAGCCGTGGTCCCAACGATCGAACGGACGCTCAATACGAAATAACGCCAAATAACTCACTGCATGCGGCCCGAAAAACAAACACAGGTTGGGTCACATGAATCAATCGTCCTTTGATTGCATATTTGCCTGGCGGCTGGCAACCCCAAACAATGGGCAAGGCGCCCTGCATGGTCGCGATGCATCCTGCACCATTGATGAGCGCCACAAATCCGTGTCTGTGACGAGGGCCGGGCCACATTTCCGGCCCGGCGATGCCAGCCGGGCGCGGGCCGCGGCATCATGACCGGGGCACTATTCTCGAATGTCGGCTACCGAACATAGGTCGTCAGCGCCTTCAGCAAACTGGCTCGCCAACCAGCCTTACCTCTTGCTGAGCATCACCGCGCTGTGCTGGGCCGGCAACGCCATCGTCGGGCGGATGGCCGCCGGCCACATCGCGCCGGTGACGCTTTCATTCCTGCGCTGGTCGTTCGCGTTCCTGATCATCCTCCCTTTTGCCTGGAAACATCTGGCGCGCGACTGGAACGCGATCCGCGGCCGGCTCGGTATCATGATCGTACTCTCGATCACCGGCATCGGGGCGTTCAACACGCTGCAATATTGGGCGCTCGAACATACCCAGGCGCTGAACACGCTGCTGTTGCAATCGGCCGGGCCGCTGGTGGTGGCGGTGTGGTCGCTCGCGCTGCTCGGGGTGCGGCTGACGTTGGCGCAGGCCGCAGGCGTTCTGTTGTCGATGGCGGGCGTGGTCATCATCCTGATGCATGGCGACCTCACCAAACTTTCCAATATCGAATTCAACCGCGGCGACCTGATCTTCCTCGTGGCGCTCGCGATTTTCGGACTCTATTCGGTGCTGTCGCTGAAGCGCCCTGATATCCACGGCCTGTCGTTTGTCGCCTTCACCTTCGGCGCCGGCGCGGCCTGCCTGATCCCGCTGTTGATCTGGGAATTGTTTGCGCGGCCGTTGATGCAGATCCATGCGGCGAACCTGTTGACGCTCGCCTACGTCGCGCTGTTTCCCTCCACCCTCGCCTATCTCTGCTTCAATCGCGGCGTACAACTGATCGGCGCCAACCGCGCCGCACCCTTCTTTCACGTGGTGCCGGTGTTCGGAACCATCATGTCGATCATCTTTCTCGGCGAGCATCCTCAGGCGTTCCACTTCATCGGCTTTGCGCTGGTGCTGACCGGCGTGTTTGTGGCATCGCGGAAGCAGGCGGACTAGCGACGACGGACTATCGCTCCCCTCTCCCCGCTCTTCGCGGGGAGAGGTTAAGGAGACCCGCAATGACTTACGGTGGTAAATCCGCTATCTGTTGAGCCGTTTGCAAAGGCATTTTGATGCGCGTTCGCGCCACCAATCTGATGATCGGCACCCTGACCCTGGCCCTGATCGCCGGGTCGCTCAGCGCGTGGCTCGGTTATCAGAAGCTCGCCGGGGCCAAGCAGAAGGTGCCGTTCCGCGTGGTCTTCGAAGGCTCGGCTTCCGGCCTGCGCAACGGCGGCAGCGTGAATTTCGCCGGCATCCGGGTCGGCGAAGTAGTGTCGCTGCAGCTCGACCATCCGCGCCGCGTGGTCGCGCTCGCCATGATCGACGGCAACACGCCGGTAAAGAGCGACACCCAGGTCGGCCTCGAATTCCAGGGCCTGACCGGGATCGCCGCGATTTCGTTCACCGGCGGATCGGACGAGGCGGCGCCGCCGCCCAAGGGCGCGGATGGCATTCCGGAGCTGACCGCCGACCGCGACGGCACGCTCAACACCCAGGAAAAGATCCGCGTCGCGCTGCGCAACGTCGACAAGGTGATCGCCGACAATGAGGTGGCGATCAAGGATACGTTGCGGAGTTTCGAAACGTTCACTGCCTCGCTGTCAGGCGACGGCGCGAAGATCACGTCCATCATCGGCACCGCCGAGTCCAGCATCAACGCCGTCGACGGCGCGCTGACCAAGACCAAGGACTTCCTCGGCGGCCTCGCCAGCGACAAGTATGGCGGCGAGTTGCTGCCAACCGTGATCTCGATGCGCGAATTGATCGAAAGTTTCGACAAGAAATCCGGGCAGGTCCTGTCCGATGCGCGAAAGATGCTCGGCGAGGTCAGTGCCGCCATCAACAAATCGGACCCGAGACCTGCCGCTCCGCCCCGCCGCCGCTAGGCCGCCAACAAGAACCAGAAGATGGAACGCCCGTCGTGCTCGACAAATCCACCAGCTTGACTGCACCGCCCGCGACCGTGACCCGCGCCGACAGCACGGTGCCGCGGCATTTGCAAAAATATCTCGCGCTCGACGATTTCGAGGCGACCGCGCGGCGGCGGATTCCGAAATTCCTTTACGGCTATATTTCCGGCGGCGCCGAGACCGATGCCGCGATGCGCGACAACCGCAAAGCCTTCGACGAATACGGCTTTGTGCCGCGCGTGCTCAACGACGTCTCGGGGCGCGACCAGACCACGACGCTGTTCGGCAAAACCTATGCCTCGCCGTTCGGCATTCCGCCGATGGGCTCTTCGGCGCTATCAGCCTATCGCGGCGATATCGCGCTGACGCAGGCGGCGAAAGCCGAAAACGTGCCGATGATTTTAAGCGCCTCGTCGCTGATCACGCTGGAAGATGTTCGCGCTGCCAACCAGGCGGCGTGGTACCAGGCCTATCTCGCCGGCCTGCCCGAGCGCATCGAGCCGCTGGTCGATCGCGTGGCGGCGGCCGGTTACGACACCTTCGTCGTCACCGCCGACGTGCCGGTGCCGCCGAACCGCGAGAACAACATCCGCAACGGCTTTCAGGTGCCGCTCGCAATCACGCCGCGCGTGTTCTGGGATACCGTCACCCATCCGCACTGGCTGTTCGGCACCTGGGCGCGCACGCTGATCAACCACGGCATGCCGCATTTCGAGAACATGGACGCGCAGCGCGGCCCGCCGGTGCTGGCAAAGAACCTGATGCGCAACATCGGCGCCCGCGATCAGCTCGCCTGGAAGCACGTCGAGCTGATCCGCAGGAAGTGGAAGGGCAAGCTCGTGGTCAAGGGGCTGGTGTCACCGGCGGACGCTAGAATCGCGCGCGAAAGCGGCGTCGACGGCCTGATGCTCTCCAACCATGGCGGCCGCCAGCTCGACTACACGATATCAGGTCTGCGCACGCTGCCGGAAATCGCCGCCGAAGCGAAAGGCATGACCATCATGGTCGACGGCGGCATCCGCCGCGGCACTGACGTAATCAAGGCGCTTGCGCTCGGCGCACATTTCGTCTGGATCGGCCGCCCGTTCCTCTACGCAGCGATCGCCGGCGGCGAGCCCGGCGTACAGCGCGCAATCGCGCTACTGAAAGCCGAGATCGACCGTGACCTCGCGCTGCTTGGCATCCGCAAGCTCAGCGAGATCACACCGGATCTGGTGCGGAAGTTTTAGGGCTCTAATTGCGCCAACCGAAAGATTGCAGGAACGACGGTGCCTGCAACGACGGGGCCGGCAATGGCGATGTCTGGGCATTTTGCACAAGCTGGCCCTGTTGCTGGGCTCGGGCATCTTGTGCGGGCGGCTCCTGTACCCGTGCATTTCGCTCCCGCCGGAGCTTTTTTCGGGAATTGTGCACGGCCCGTATCTCTGCTCGCGCATTATGGACCGCCCGGGCGTTTCGGCGCTTTTGCACCGGCCGGGAAGATGCCCGGGGATTATCCGCAACCTGTGCCAGGGAATTTTGCACAGCCTGTGTCGGGGCATCCTGCACGGGATGCACGGGCGCGACCTGCGCCTGCGCATCTTTCTCGTCCGCCCAAGCCTGGAATTGCTTAAACAGGGCTTCAGTTACCGGCTCACTACTTTCTGTCTGACTTTGACCGGTTTCTGTCTGACTCTGACCGGCGGGTTCAGAGGCGACAGCAACTTCGTCGCGGATTGGCGCGTCCTGTACGGTCGGCAGCAAAGCTTGAGCGTCGGCTGTCGATTGAACTGTTGGCGTCGACTGATCGGTGTCAGGTTTGACCGCCGACTTGTCGATCAGTGAAGCCGTGACGTTTGCAAAAGAAGCCGTGACATCTGCAAAGAGCGTCGACAGATTTCCTACCGATAAAATTGCAATGCCGATAGCTGTCGCCGTTGCAACCAAAATACTCGCCTTGAGGACTAGCGACGAGACAGCAGCTGTGTCCCAGGCTTTCCCGATACCCTGCGCCTCAAGTTCATCGGCGAGAAAGACAGGCAAAGGCTGACCTGGACTAAAACCGTCTTTCGTCGGCATTAGGTGATGCCTCCTCTTGATGTCGTTGTCAGCGAGTACCCTCTATCGAAGTCCAAAACGCGGAGGAATCTTGACTTCACTCGGGCCGGGGAACCTACACCGTCGGTGGAACCCACAATTTACTGTCGGTGCTCGGCTTTCGGGAACTCGCGTTGCTCGCCGCAATAGGCTCCCGCAGGCGGTGCGAGGCATTTCACAAAGCCGAAGTTCCCGATCGACATGCTGGTCGTTCAGAGCGCGCTAAGCGTCGGCATGTCCCTGGTCGGCGGCGAGCTTGAAGAGACGAGCCGCCTCGCGGTCGTCTTTTTGTAGAATGTCAGCCGCGTCTTTGGCAGCGCGTCCTCGCGCTGTCCGCTTTGTCGAGTGAAGGCATCGGTTTGGTGCGAAAGCGCGACGCTCACCTCTGCCCGTCGTGGACTGAAATCTGGTCCACCGATAGGCCACCGAGGCGCGCGTGCGTCCGGCCGCCGGTCGCCATCACGAGGCCAAATACGATCTCGTCGCGCCGCGGCGCGTCCCAGATCGTCATCTCGGCGGTGCCGAAATGGCTGCGCACATAGGCCGCCTCGATATGACCGAGAGGTATCATCAGCCGTGTGCCGATCGCGCCGACGGTCTTGGCCGCGGGCACGATCGCTTTCGCCTGCGAAATCACTTCGCGGATCGCGGCGCCTCCGGCCTCGTGCCAGACCGCGCCATGCTCGAGTTCGCCGTCGCCGCCGACGATCGCGCCCTTGCCATAGGCTTCGATGGCGGCCTTGCCGCCCAGGCGCTCGCACAAGGTCCGGGCCAGTTGCCGGCCGAGATCGCGCAGGCCCGTCTGAAACGGCATCAGGTCCGGCTCATAGCGGCCGGCATAGGGATTGTTGATGACGGCAAGCGCGGTACCGATCAATAGCGGCTGCGTCCGGCGCGGGCCACGCTCGTGCCAGACTTCCTCGATCGAGACCTGCGTCTTCCTGATGTCGTACACCGTCACTGCGCGGCCTCGTCGACCACGGGGTTACGCAGCACGCCGATCTTTTCCACCTCGACCTCGACGACGTCGCCGGGCACCAGGAACATCGGCGGCTTGCGCGTAAAGCCGACGCCGGCCGGCGTGCCGGTGGCGATGACGTCGCCCGGCATGAGGTCGAATATCTCGGACGCGTAATTGATCAGCCGCGGAATCGAGAAGATCAGGAACGACGTGTCCGACTTCTGAACGGTCGTGCCATTGACGCGGGTTTCGAGCTTCAGCTTGGTCGGATCGGGCAATTCGTCCGTCGTGACCATCCAGGGCCCGAACGGCCCGGTGCCGACAAAGTTCTTGCCGGCCGCGATCTGCTGCGCGTGCCGCTGATAGTCGCGCACGCTGACATCGTTGTAGATCGAGTAGCCGGCGACATGGCCCATCGCATCGGCCTCGGAGATATGGCGGCCGGGCTTACCGATGATCACGGCCAGTTCGCCCTCCCAATCCAGATGCGTCGATACTTTGGGGCGGATGACCGGCGCGTCGTGGCCGACCTGCGAGCGCCACACCCGCAGGAAGATCGGCGGAAACGCGGTGATCTCCCGCTGCATGCCGAAGGCGACCGCCTCCTGGTGATGGTCGAGATAGTTGCGCACGGCACAGACGATCTTTTCCGGGCGCGGGATCACCGGAAGGTATGTGACGTCGGACAGTTTCAGGTCCGGCTTGAAGCCGGCCACGATATGATCGCGCTTTTCGAAATCGCCGCTTGCGATGAAGTCCTGCAGCGTGGCGTGGGGCAGCTTGGCCCCGAGGTCGACCACGCCGTCGCCGACGATCGCGCCCCAGGTCTCCCGGCCATGGTTCAGAAATGAGAGCAGCCGCATGCGACGGGTATCCTTCTCAGTTTGTCGGTTTGGATGGCTAGAATTTCGCTGAGACGTACTATTTTCGAAAATTATCCCGAATGCAATCGAAATTCGCCGCTCGAACGGCGTTCGGCTGAAATGCAGGGGGATTAGGAAGCTTTGAGGCCGGCGGCCGATCAGGTCGCGCCGATCGCGCCGGCGGCGTATTTCGCCACGTTATCGGAGGTGGTCTGGATGTGGCTGCAGATCAGGTCGCAGGCCTGATCGGCGTTGCGGCTGATAGCGACCTGCATCAGGGCGCGATGTTCGCCGGCCTTGTCGCGCGGGCGCGGCCTGAACATGGCCGACAGGTTGCGGTAGCGCTCGGCGCGGTCAAACAGCGCGTTTCGCATGGCAAGCAGCGTCGGCGATCCCGAAGCCGAGACCAGCGCCTCATGGAACTGGCGGTGCGCCAACTTCCATTCCGCATTGTTGGCATAGTCTTCCGGCGCCCGCTCCTCGATCTTCGCGAGCCGGTGAAGCGACGAAATAACCCTTATTTCCCAGTCGTCATCGCCCTTTTCGATCGAGCGGCGCAGCAGATCGACCTCAATCAGGATGCGGGCGTGCGTGAGGTCGGCGAGATCCTCCAGCGTCACCGGCGCGACCTTGTAGCCCCGCTGCTCCTCGGTCACGACCAGGCCTTCCGCCGCCAGCGAGGTCAGGGCTTCGCGCAGCGTCGTGAAGCTCGCGCCGAACGCCAGGCGGAGCGCGTCGAACTTCAGCGATTCATTGGGCTTGAGCCGGCAAGTGACGATCTCGTTCCGCAGCCGGTGGGCGATATCGGAAGCGAGCGTCTTGCCGAATTCCTTGCGTGCCTTGAGGGCCGTCGTGCTCATTGATTCTCTCGTGACAAAGCCAGACGATCCTAGACCAACAGAATCCCGTTGCAATAATTTTCGTAATGAGCAATATTTTCGAAAATACTTGCTTGGGATGAAATCGGGGGGGCCGTGCTCGCATGAAGGCTGTATTGGTGCATCGTCCGGGGGGCCCGGAGGCGCTCGACTATGTGGAGGTGCCGGTGCCGGCATTGGGCGCCCGGGACGTCCTGATCCGCGCCCAGGCCTTTGGCGTCGGCCAGCCCGACAAGCTCATCCGCAGCGGCGTCTACAAATGGATGCCGCCGTTGCCGGCCAATCCGGGCAATGACGTCGCCGGCTATGTCGACGCCGTCGGCGCTGATGTGACCGAGGTCTCCGCCGGCCAACGGGTGCTGCTCAGCGCGCGCGACCTCGCCCAGCGCGGCGGCTGCTACGCCGAGTATGTTGCAGCGCCTGCGGACGCCGTACACCTGCTGCCCGAAAACGTCGCGTTCGAGGACGCGGTTTGCCTGGCGAACTACCAGGTGGCCTGGGCGCTGCTGCACCATTGCGGCGCCGCCACGCCGCCCCGCTCCGTCCTCGTCATCGGGGCGGCCGGCGGCGTCGGAACCTCGCTGGTGCAGCTTGCAAAGATCGCCGGGATGAAGGTGATCGGAACGGTCTCGACCCCGGAGAAAGCTGCCTTCGCGCGCCGGATGGGCGCCGACGAAACCATCTTCTATCGCGACGAGGACGTCATCGCCCGCACCCGCGCGCTGACGGACGGACGCGGCGTCAGCCTGGTGCTCGATCACGTCTGCGGCCCCGAATTCTATTCCTATCTCGGCGCGCTCGATAAATGGGGCACCATCGTCTCCTACAACGCGTTTGCCGGCCTGCCGGCGGAGAACGCGATGCGCGAGATGCGAAAATATCTCGATATCTGCCCGGCGATCCGCTGCTTCTCCTTTCACATCTACGATCACGACCGCGAAGGCCGGCGCGAGATCATGCGCAAGGTGATCTCCTATCTCGCAGAGGGCGCGATCCGCCCCTCGATCTTCAAGCGCTTCAAGCTCTCGGACGTGCGCGCCGCACATGAACTGCTCGATTCCGGCGCGGCGTTCGGCAAGATCGTGATGACCCCGGATTGAGAGCAGCGCGATGCCTTCAATCCAGGCCCATACCGTTCACGAGGTCACGAGATGATTAAGGTCAAGCGGCTGCGCCACGCCACCGTTACCAGCCCCGACATCGAGGCGCAGCTCGACTACTACCAGTCGATCATCGGGCTCGGCGTCATTCAGCGCAGCGACGGCCGGATTCTGCTCGGCACCGAGTCCGACGAGTTGACGCTGGCGCTGGAGCGCGGCACAGCCTCGCAACTGACCTCCATCGCCTATGAAGTGGCACCCAATCTCGATCCCGCCGACCTGCAGAAATCGCTCGCAGACCACGGCATCAAATCGGAGATCAGGAGCGACACCGCGCCGGGAATCGCGAAGGCGCTGGTCTTCGACGATCCGGACGGGCACCGGATCGAATTGTTCTCCCGATGGGAGTTCTGCAAGGCCGTCGAACCGATCCGTGGCCTTGCCGTCGCCAAGCTTGGCCACGTCGCGCTCCACACGCCAGATCCCGAGCGGACAGCCGCATTCTTCGGCGACGTTCTCGGCTTCCGCATTTCCGACCGTATCGAGGAAAATTTCGTCTTCATGCGCTGCGGCCCCGAACATCACGCGATGAATTTTGCCCGCGGCACCGACTGCCGGCTTCATCACCTCGCCTTCGAGCTGCGCGACGCCTCGCACATGCACCAGGCCTGCGACCTGCTTGGGCGCAACCGGTTTCAGATTCTCTGGGGGCCGGTCCGGCATGGACCCGGCCACAACGTGGCGGTCTACCACCACAATCCCGATCATCATCTGATCGAGCTTTATTACAGCATGGACGTGATGCTCGACGAAGAGCTCGGCTATTTCGAACCCCGTCCCTGGCACCGCGATCGTCCGCAGCGGCCGAAGACGTGGGTGGGACTGCCGCGCGACGTCTGGGGCGTCGGCCCAGCCAAGGAGGCGACCGAATTTTCTCCGGAGATGCGCGGCGCGAAGTAATCGCGCCGCGCATCACCGGGACCGACGTTCAAAAACAAACATCAGGGATGAAACAGATGGTTCGATCGTTGAACGTCCTGCATGGACGATGGTTTGCCCTGCGCTGCTGCATCGTTGCCGCCGCGCTGAGCCTGGCCTGGCTGGCGCCTTCGATTGCGGCCGCGCAATCCTATCCCAACCGGCCGATCCGGCTGCTGCACGGCTTTGCGGCAGGCGGCGCCGCCGACACCATGGCACGCATCGTCTCCGACGGCCTTTCCAAGCGGCTGGGCCAGCCGGTGATAGTGGAAGCCAAGCCAGGCGCCGGCGGCAATCTCGCGGCAGACGCCGTCGCCAAATCCGCGCCTGATGGTTACACGATCGGCCTCGTCACGGGAGCGCACGCGATATCTGGCGCGCTCTACAAGCAGCTCGCCTATAGCCCTACCGACAGTTTCGAGATGCTGTCGACGATGGTGTATTACGCGCTGGTGATCGCGGTTCGTGCGGACTCTCAGGCCAAGACGCTTTCGGACCTGCTTGCGATGGCGAAAGCCAAGCCCGACGGGCTCAGCTACGGCTCCGTCGGCTTCGGCAGCACGCATCATCTCGCCGGCGAATTGTTGAACGTCACCGCCGGCACCAAGATGGTGCACGTTCCCTATCGCGGCGACTCCCTGACCGTCACCTCCCTGCTCGCCGGAGACGTTCCCGTGATTGTCGGGACCACCGTGCTGCTCGCCGGCCAGATCGACAGCGGCGCCATTCGCGGCCTCGCCGTGACTTCGCCCGCGCGCACCAAATTGCTGCCGAACGTGCCTTCGGTGCAGGAAGCGGGGGTCAAGGATTTCGACGTCAGAACCTGGGCGGGGCTGGTGGCTCCGAAGGGCACGCCGCCCGACATCGTGAAGCGACTGCATGCGGAGATCCAGTCGATGTTGGCCGATCCGGCGGCGAAGACGGCGCTGGAGACGGCAACCGGCGGCGAAGTCCGCGGCAGCACGCCGGAAGAGATGCGAGCGCTGATCAATGCCGAAATCGGCAAATGGACGAAAGTCATCAACGACGCTGGCATTCCGCGTATCTGAGGGGCTCCACCCGTCATTGCCTGCGACAAACGCCAAGCGTTTGCGCAAGGGAGCGAAGCGACGACTTGTCCGCCGAAGAAGAGCGAAGGCGGAAGCAATCCATCTATCCGTTATGCCGCACGATGGATTGCTTCGCGGAAGCCTGTCATCGGGCGGCGCTTCGCGCCGACCCGTTGGCTCGCAATGACGGCCGTGCCAGCAAGTAGCCGGGACGAAGCGCAATGTAATCCGGGAAGGTCGCCCCGCGGTAAAACTGTCCCGGACTGCGCTGAGCCTGTCATCGGGCGCGCATTTCGCGCGACCCGTTGGCTCCATCCGGGCCCGGATTCCCGCCCAAGGACAATCCGCAGGGCATTGTAGCATTGCGTACGCGGGACTTGTCGTGTGGCGGAAAATCCGGCCCTATCGCGCCTCGCGACCATGACCCAGCCCGCACCAGCGCCGCCGTCCTTTCGTCCCGTCCGGTGGCTGACCAACCAGCCCTATCTGCTGCTGACCCTGACTTCGCTGTTCTGGGCCGGCAACATCGTGCTGGCGCGCCACGTCGCCGGCCACGTGCCGCCGCTGACGCTGTCGTGCGTCCGCTGGATCGGCACCTTTCTGATCCTGTTGCCCTTTGCCTGGCCGCATCTGAAGCAAGACTGGCCGGTGCTCCGCGCGCATCTACCGATGATGCTGTTTTTGTCGCTGGTAGGCTTCGCCTACAACAACGCGATCTCCTACTGGGCCCTGCAATATACCGAGGCGCTGAACGCGCTTCTGATCCAGTCGGCGGGACCACTGTTCGTCGCGCTGTGGTCGCTGGCGCTGTTCGGCATCCGCCTGACGGGGGCGCAGCTTGCTGGCATCACCATCTCGCTTGTGGGCGTCCTGACCATCATCCTGCGCGGCGATTTCGGCGCGCTCGCCAATATCAGCTTCAACCGCGGCGATCTGATGTTTGCGAGCTCGCTGGTGTCGTTCGGACTGTATTCGGCGCTGATCCCGCGCCGGCCGGTGACGCATGCGCTGTCGCTGATCTCGTTCACCACCTGTTGCGGCGCGCTGATGCTGGTGCCGTTCTCGATCTGGGAGTTTTCCACCGGCGCCACATTGAAATTCGACTTCGTCTCGATGGCGACGCTGGGCTATGCCGTGATCTTTCCCTCGACGCTAGCGTACCTGTTCTTCAACCGCGGGCTGGCGCTGATCGGACCCAACCGCGCCGCGCCGTTCTTCCACCTGGTGCCGGTGTTCGGCTCGGCGATGGCGATCCTGCTGCTCGGCGAGCAGTTGCGGTTATTCCATCTGGTGGGCTATGCGCTGGTGCTGGCCGGCGTCGTGATCGCGTCTCGGCGGGCCTCGGCGAAGAAGCCCTAGCAGCCGCTGCGGCCTAGCGTCTTACCGGCTTCCACTTTGTCCCACGGCAGGTTAGCTTGCCGGCCAATTCAACATAAGAACAAATGAGGAAACGACTTTATGTTTGCGTTATTGAAACGGTACCGGCACGTCGCCGCTGTGGCTCCCCTCACGCTGGCGATGATCGCCACGGCTGCCGCGCAGGCGCCCTACCCGAACCGCAACATCACACTGGTGCTGCCGTTCGCCGCCGGCAGCGGCACCGACACCACGACGCGCATCATCTCGAAGGAGCTCGGCACCGCGCTCGGCACCGGCATCGTGATTGAAAACAAGCCGGGTGCCAACGGCTCGCTCGCGGCGAGCCAGGTCGCCCGCTCCGCGCCTGATGGCTACACGCTGATGGTGTCGACGAACACGCCGCATTCGGCAAATCCGTATCTGATGAAGAACATGACCTACGACCCGGTCAAGGATTTCACCCCGGTCGCGCGGACCGGCGACCTTCCCTTCATGCTGGTGATCCATCCTGACGTTCCGGCGAACTCGGTGGCCGAACTGATCGCGCTGGCGAAGAAGGAGCCGGGCAAATACTCCTATGCCAGCGGCAGTTCGGCGGCGATCGTCTCCGGCGCGACCTTCGCCCGTCTCGCCGGTATCGATCTGCTTCACGTTCCCTACAAGAGCTCGCCGCCCGCCTTGACCGACCTTATCGCCGGCCGCGTCTCCATGATGTTCATCGACGTTCCGACCGGCCTGCCCCACGTCAACGCCAAGGCGCTGAAGGCGCTCGCGGTCACCACCAAGCAGCGCTCGGCGTTGTTGCCAGATCTCCCGACCATGAACGACACGGTGAAGGGTTTCGACATCACTTCGTGGCAGGGCTATTTCGGCCCGGCCAATTTGCCGAAGGACGTCGTCACCAAACTGAATGCAGAAATCCGCAAGGTGGTCGAACGTCCCGACATCAAGAGCCAGCTCGCCGAGCGCGGCATGGAAGCGTTCTCCGGCACGCCGGAAGAGTTCGACGCCTTCGTGAAGGAGCAGCTCAAGGTATGGGAGAAGCTGATCACTGAAGCGGGAATCGAGAAGCAGTAGGGTGAGGAGGCGCTCTCTCCTCGTCATTGTGAGCGAAGCGAAGCAATCCATACCTCCGCACGGGGAGAGATGGATTGCTTCGTCGCTTGCTCCTCGCAATGACGGGTGAGACCTTACGCCGCCCGGACCTTGCCTAAAAACTCGTCGACCGCGCTGCGCAGCATGCCGGACTGGGTGTCGAGCTCGCGGGCGCTCGCCAGTACTTCCGACGCCGCCTTGCCTGTTGCGGCCGCGGCCGTGGTGACGCCGCCGATATGGGCCGAGATCTCGTTCGATCCGGCCGCCACCGACTGAATGTTGCGGGCGATTTCGCGGGTGGCGCCGCCCTGCTGCTCGACCGCGGTCGAGATCGAGACGGTGATCTCGCTCATCTGCGCGATGGTCTCCGAGATGCCGCCGATCGAAGCCACCGCTTCGCTGGTCGAAGCCTGCATCGCCGCAACCTGCGAGGAGATTTCTTCCGTCGCCTTCGCGGTCTGGTTGGCAAGCGCCTTCACTTCGGATGCGACCACCGCAAAGCCGCGGCCGGAATCGCCGGCGCGCGCCGCTTCGATGGTGGCGTTCAGTGCAAGCAGGTTGGTTTGCGCCGCGATCGAGTGGATCAGCTTGACCACTTCGCCGATCTTCTCCGCGCCGGTCGAGAGCGCGCCGACAGTGGCGTTGGTGCGCTGGGCGTCGTTGACCGCCTTGGTGGCGATCTCGCTGGAGCGCGCCACCTGACGCGAAATTTCCGTGACCGAGCTGGAGAGCTCTTCCGCGGCCGACGCGACCGTGCCGACATTGTCGGATGAACGCTGCGAGGCTGCGTCGACGGTCGCTGCGCGCGCGCTGGCGTCGCTGGCGGTCGCCGTCATCGACTGCGCGGTAGACTGCATGCCCGCTGCCGCTGTCGAAACCGAGCGAACGATGCCGGTGACGCTGCGTTCGAAGTCGCTGGCGATATTCGCCATCGCCGCGCGGCGCTCGGCCTCGGCGCGCGTCTGCACCTCGGCTTCCTTCTGTTCGAGCCCGCGGATGCGCACCGCGTTGTCTTTGAAGATCTGCACGGTCGCGGCCATCGCGCCGATCTCGTCGCCGCGGCCGGTGCCGGGAATTTCACCATCGAGCCGGCCCTCGGCGAGCTCCTGCATGCGGGCGCCGAGCTGGGCCAGCGGCTTCGAAATGCTGCGGCCGATCATCCAGGCGATGCTGCCCGCCACCAGCGCGATGCCGAGAATGGCAAGCCCGAGCACGAGCGCAATCGGCTTCATCTTGGTGTCGAGATCGTCGAGATAGGCGCCGGTGCCGACAAACATGTTCCAACCGGGGATCGGAACCACGTAGGAGAATTTGCGGATCAGCGCTTCCTCTCCGGGTTTGCGGAATTCGTAGCGCAGCATGAATTCGCCGTTCGCCGCGACGCCGTCGCGCAGTTCGCGCACCAGCTTGCGGCCACCGGTGTCGATATCCATGCGGTTCTGGCCGATCTGGCTGGGAACCGGCGCCAGCACGGCGACACCATCCATGGTGTAGGCGAACACGTAGCCATTGCCGTTGTCGAAGGTCAGCGTATTGCCCCGCTTGCTGAACTCGGCGATCGCCGCTTCCTTGGTCATCTGGCCCGCGGCAACCTGCTTCTGCAGGCCGAGCGCCATGTTGCGCGCCATGTCGACGATCGCTTTGGTCTGCTCGACGCGCGCATTGAGCATCTCACGCTGCATCAGATAGCCTGCGAGCACGCCGGCGGCGGAGAGACCGAGCAGGGTCACGCCCACGAGAATACCCAGCTTGGGGGTGATCTTGAGATTGGTCAGCTTCACGGGGATCTCCGGAAATAGGCGCGTGGCACGCGATTGGCCGATTGATTTGGCGCATTCTATCGTGAGACCCTTTAGCGCTTTGTTACGAAGGTCAGCGGAAATCCGCCGGGAAAGCAGTGTTTCCAATGCAAGAGCAACCGGCGATTGTAGCCTGAGCGGGTCAGGTCGCGTAAAAGGTGAAGTTGCGTCAGACAAGAACGTGGCGGCGCCCGCCGCCTCAAACCAACACCGAAGAATAAAATCGGGAGAGCAGGAAATGCCGAAATTCAGGGTGGTAACGCCGAAAGGCGCGAGCTTCACGGTCGCCGGCGGCGGCTATGACTATGAGAAGGAAGCGCTCGATCCGATCGGGGCCGAAATCATCGAGGCGCCGGCCAACGAGGCCGAATTCATCGCCGCGGCCAAGACCGCGGACGCGATCTACGCCAAGGGCATGCCGATCACGAAAGCGATCATCGACGCTCTGGAAAACTGCAAGGTGATCACGCTCGGCAGCGTCGGCGTCGACTCGGTCGACGTCAAGGCCGCCACCGCCCGCGGCATTCCCGTCACCAACATTCCCGACACCTTCATCGAGGAAGTCGCCGACCACGCCATGATGCTGCTGCTGGCAGGGTTCCGCCGGCTGGTCGAGCAGGACAAGATGGTGCGCACCGGCCGCTGGTCGGAGGGCCGGCCCGCGCTGTTGAAGATCCCGCGGCTGATGGGCCAGACGCTCGGCTTCATCTCGTTCGGCCGGGTGGCCCGCGCGGTCGCCAAGCGCGCCGCCCCCTTTGGCTTGCGCATGATGGCCTACGACCCCTTCATCCAGGAAACGCTGATGTACGACCACGGCGTGATCCCCTCGACGCTGTCGGAGGTGCTGTCGCAGTCGGATTTTGTCTCGATGCACGCGCCGGCGCGGCCCGAGGTGCACCACATGCTGACCGAGAAGCATTTCCGTCAGATGAAAAATTCTGCCGTCTTCATCAATACCGGCCGCGGCGCCACCGTGGACGAGGAAGCGCTGATCAAGGCGCTGCAGGAGGGCTGGATCGCGCACGCCGCCCTCGACGTGCTGGAGAAGGAACCGCCGTCTCACAACAACCCGCTACTCTCCATGGAAAACGTCACTCTGACCGCCCATGTGGCGTCGGCATCGGCACGTTTTGACGAGGCGCGCAAGCGGCGCGTGGGCTACGAATTGTCACTGGTCCTGCAGGGGATGTGGCCGGTAAGCTGCGTCAATCCGTCTGTGCTGCAAACGACCTCGCTCCGCCGCTGGCAACCCGTCAGCATGGACCGCGGCCCCAACAGCTAGAGACGGCGGAAAACGTTCCAAACGACGTTCACCGGCGATTCAACGCTGGGAACCAGAACAGGGAGAGACTCCATGAAGAACGACATCACCCGTCGTGAAGCATTGGCTTTGGGCGTTTCCGTCGCAGCGCTCGCCGCGACCGGTGCATCCGCGCAGACCGCATCCACCATCAAGGCCGCCGACGTTCCTGCACCGAAGCTTGCGATCGAAAAAGGCGCGTCCTTGCGCATGCTGCGCCCGGTGCGCTTCGTGCAGGCCGATGAGGACGTGTTCCGCGCCAATGCCGCCAAGTTCAGCAAGGAGACCGGCGTCGAGGTCAAGGTCGACTTCGTCGGCTGGGAAGACATCAATCAGCAGACCGCGGTGACGTCGAATTCCGGTGCCGGCCCCGACATCATCATCGGCTTCTCCGACGCACCGCACATCTACATCGACAAGCTGGTCGAGCTGACAGACGTCGCCGACTATCTCGGCAAGCGCTACGGCGGCTGGCTGCCGCTGGCCCAGAAATACGGCAAGCGCAACAAGAGCGATGCCTGGATTGGATTGCCATTCGGCGCCACTGCCGGCCCCCTGATCTACCGCAAGTCGGTGCTGCAATCGATCGGCTTCGACAAGGTTCCAGAGGACCATGCCGGAATTCTGGATCTGTGCCAGAAGCTGCACAAGGCGGGCAAGCCGGCCGGCTTTGCGCTCGGCAATGCCAAGGGCGACGGCAACGGCTTCGCCAACTGGGCGCTATGGTCGCACAACGCTTCCCTGCTCGATGAAGAGGGTAACGTCGTCATCAACAGCAAGGAGACCATCGCCGCCCTGAAGTGGGTCAAGGATATCTACCCGAGCTTCATTGCCGGCACACCGTCGTGGAACGACGTCAGCAACAACCGCGCCTATTCCTCGCAGGAAATCTCGCTGACCGCCAACGGCGTCTCGCTGTATTTCTCGCTGAAGAACGATCCGGCGACCAAGGCGATCGCCGATGACAGCGAGCATCAGTTGCTGCCGAAGGGCCTGGCCAAGGTTTCACCGATGGCCGGACTGACGCTGAACGCGATGCTGTTCAAGCACAGCCAGTATCCCAACGCCGCCAAGGCATTCCTGCAATTCATGCTGGAAAAAGACCAGTATGAGCCGTGGCTCAACGCCAACTCCGGCTACTGGTCGCAGCCGCTTGCCGCCTACGCCGAGGCCGCAGTTTGGTCCAGCGATCCCAAGGTCAAGATCTTCAAGGACACGATGCAGAGCACCTACTATGACGGCTACAAGGGTCCGATCTCGACAGCGACCGGCGCCGTCAGCGCCGATTACGTGCTGATCCAGATGTGCGCGGCCGTGGCAACCGGCGCATCGACTCCGGAGGCCGCGGCTGCGGAAGCCGAGCAGCGCGCGAAGCGGTATTTCCGGCGGCAGGGGCGCTGATGACTGACGTTGAACCGTAGATCTGGATCAACCGTCATTGCGAGCGAAGCGAAGCAATCCATAGCGCCGCACAGGAGAGATGGATTGCTTCGTCGCTTCGCTCCTCGCAATGACGACCGTGGATGAATTCAATGTCTGTAACCACCCTTCCCTCGCGCGGCATGGCGCTCCGGCAACCGGGCTGGATCGCGCGGCTGCTCGACTACAAGCCGTTCCTGATCGTGATGTGCCTTGCGCCGGCGATCGGACTGTTGACGGTGTTCCTCACCTACCCGCTCGGCCTCGGCGTTTGGCTTGCCTTCACCGACACCACGATCGGCCAGCGCGGCATCTTCATCGGACTTGAGAATTTCCAGTACCTGCTCAAGGATCCCCTGTGGTGGAACGCGGTGTTCTACAGCGTCTTCTATACTGGCGTCGCTACAATAGGGAAATTCGCGCTCGGCTTCTGGCTGGCGCTGCTGCTCAACAACCACTTCCCGCTCAAGAGCCTGTTGCGCGCCATCGTGCTGTTGCCGTGGATCGTGCCGACGGTGCTCTCCGCGCTGGCGTTCTGGTGGATCTACGATCCGCAGTTCTCGATCATCTCCTACCTCCTGGTCGACGTGCTGCATATCCGCTCGACCAACATCGACTTCCTCGGTACGCCTTGGCCGGCGCGATTCTCGCTGATCGCCGCCAATATCTGGCGCGGCATTCCCTTCGTGGCGATCTCGCTGCTGGCGGGGCTGCAAACCATCTCGCCCTCGCTCTATGAAGCGGCGATGCTGGACGGCGCCAGCGCCTGGCAGCGCTTCCGCTACATCACCTTCCCGATGATGATGCCAATCCTCGCGATCGTGATGACGTTCTCGATCATCTTCACCTTCACCGACTTCCAGCTCGTCTACGCCATCACCCGCGGCGGGCCGGTCAACTCCACGCATCTGCTCGCGACACTTGCGTTCCAGCGCGGCATCGCCGGCGGCGAGCTTGGCGAGGGCGCGGCGATCGCGGTGTCGATGATCCCGTTCCTCGTATTCGCGACGTTGTTCAGCTACTTCGGCCTCGCGCGCCGCAAATGGCAGCAGGGAGAAGCCAATGACTGACGTAACCGCCTCACCCGGCAACAGCAACATCGCCAGCGCCACGCCGGACACCATGGCGTGGGATTCCCGCGCGCGGCGGGTGATGATGATTTACCTGCCGCTGGCCTGCTTCGTGCTGATCCTGCTGTTCCCGTTCTACTGGATGGCGATCACCTCCTTCAAACCGAACGCGGAGCTTCTGAACTACAAGGAGCACAATCCGTTCTGGATCTCCTCGCCGACGCTGGCGCATATCAAGCACCTCTTGTTCAACACCGCCTATCCGACCTGGCTCAAAACCACGATGTTCGTGGCGATCGGCTCGACCTTCCTGTCGCTGTTCGCGAGCACGCTCGCGGCCTACGCGATCGAGCGCCTGCGCTTCCGCGGCAGCCCTTACGTGGGCCTCGGCATCTACCTCGCCTATCTGGTACCACCTTCGATCCTGTTCATTCCGCTCGCTACCGTGATCGTGCAGTTCGGCCTGTTCGATAGCCCGATGGCGCTGATCCTGGTGTATCCGACCTTCCTGGTGCCGTTCTGCACCTGGCTCTTGATCGGCTATTTCAAGTCGATCCCCTATGAGCTGGAGGAATGCGCGCTGGTCGACGGCGCGACAAGGCTTCAGATCCTGCGCCGGATCACGCTGCCGCTCGCGGTGCCCGGCCTGATCTCGGCTGGCATCTTCTCCTTCACGCTGTCGTGGAACGAGTTCATCTACGCGCTCGCCTTCATCCAGAGCGGCGCCAACAAGACGGTCCCGGTCGCGATCCTGACCGAACTCGTCACCGGCGACGTCTACCAATGGGGCGCGCTGATGGCGGGCTCGCTGCTCGGCTCGCTGCCGGTCGCGCTGTTCTATTCGCTGTTCGTGGATTACTACGTGTCGTCGCTGACGGGCGCGGTGAAGGAATAGTGATTAGTGGATCCCGAACGACACCGGCATGGTGAAGCTCATCGAGGCCTGCTTCATATCAGGCGGAAAGGATGGGAAGGGTTGTGCGCGGCGAAGCGTCGCGAGACTCTCCGCATCGAGCGCAGCATGGCCGGTTGATCCGACGAGTTTGCTCGCCATCACCTGACCGGTACGGCTCAGGGTGAAATTTACCCGGCCGACGCCCTGTTTGCCGGCGGCTTTGGCTTCCGGCGGATATTGCTTGAAACGCCGCAGATGGGCGAGGACGAGCTGGTTGTAGGACGCAATCGCCGCTGCTGATGCGCCGGCGCTGGCGGCCGACGCGGCCGGCGCCTGACGTTCCGCTTTCGGAGACGCTGTCGTGCGCGGCGCAGGCGGTGCCTCCGTCGGCTTCTTCGCGTCCACACGGACCACCTTTGGCTTCACCGGCGCCGGCTTTTTCTCGGGCTCGACCTTGGCAGGCTCGGGCTTTGGCGGAGTTGGCTCGGTCTTCTGCTCCGGCGGTGCGACGACTTCGGGCTTTTCCTGCGGCGGCGTCGGCGCGATCTGTTCCTGCACGGCTTCCGCCACGGCCGGCTCCGGCGGTGACGCATCCGCCTGCTGCATCACAGGCCCCGGCGCGAGATCCATCGGCGTCGGCTGCGGCGAGGCGGTAACCGGCGCCATGTCGACCATGATCGCCGGCAGCGAGACGCCGGGCACCGGCCGCTGCGTGCTCCAGTTCATCGCCAGTGCGATCAGCGCGGCATGCGCGGCTACAATTGCGAACGCCGATGCTCCCCAGCGCCGGACGGCGGCCTGGTCGGAGAGATCGTGCAGGGCGAACGCGTTCATCGCAGTTCAACTACGGCCGTCGAGGCCGACCAGCGCGATCTTCAGGTAGCCGGCGTTGCGCAACAGGTTCATCACCTCCATCAGGTCGCCATAGCTGACGGTCTTGTCTGCGCGCAGAAAGATGCGCTCGTTCTTCTCGCCCTTGGTGGCGGCATCGAGGGTCGCGGTCAGCGTATCGCGTGCGATCACGTCCTCACCGACGGCGACCGAAAGGTCCGGCTTCACGGTGACGAACACCGGCTTGTCCGGCCGCGGCGACGGCTCGACGGCGCTCGCGGGAAGATCGACGCCGAGATCGACGGTTGCGAGCGGCGCCGCGACCATAAAAATGATCAGGAGCACCAGCATCACGTCGATGAACGGCGTGACGTTGATATCATGGGCCTCGACAAGGTCGTCGCTACCGCCGCGCGCCCGACCACCAACTACGCTACCCAGTTTCGCGCCCATCGTTCACCCTCCTCGCTCACTCGGCAGCGCGCGCGAGACGAAACGAGCCGCGGTCGCCCTCGCGGCTGATCAGCAGCAGCACCATCGCCGAGGCGTCGCCGAGCAGCGCACGATGGGCCGTGATCGTGCGGGTGAGATGATTGTAGATCACGACCGCCGGGATCGCCGCGACGAGACCGAGAGCGGTCGCCAGCAGGGCTTCCGCAATCCCCGGCGCGACCACCGCAAGGTTGGTGGTCTTGGCCTCGGAAATGCCGATGAACGAATTCATGATGCCCCAGACCGTTCCGAACAAGCCGACGAACGGCGCGGTGGCGCCGATGGTCGCGAGCACACCGGTGCCGCGCGCGATCTGCCGCGACATCGCCGCCTCGACCCGCTCCAGCCGCAGCGCCACCCGTTCCTTGAGGCCGTCGTCGAAATGGCCGCCGGAGAGGCTGGCCTCGCGCGCGGCTGATAGGATGATCTGCGCCACGGCATCGCGGCCGCCGCGGCTTTCCTGCTCGGCCTTGGTGAGCACGGTGTCGGTTTCCAACATGCTGAGGCGCCGCCTGGCAGTCGACGTCTTGCGGCGGATCTCGATGGTTTTTGCCAGCCAGATCGTCCATGTCACGAGCGAGGCGAAGGCGAGCCCGACCATCACCGCCTGCACCACGACGTCCGCATTCACGAACATGTTCCAGGGCGACAGATTGCGCGGCAGCAGCGCGACGTCGGTGGCGGCGTACGCCGCGCCCGGCAAGGCGGCCACGCCGGCCGCACCACACCAACGGATCATAATTTCCAGCACGCTTCGCTGCATGATCGCCTCCCGGGCTGACAATGTGGGAATCGGCTACGCCGCGCGGGCGGGCGCGATCCTCTCGCTAAGCGCGTGAAAGCGCTCCAACTGGTCGCCGCGCAGCGCCCGCGTCTCGTCACGGCCGACGAACACCTTGAACATGATGCCGCCGTCCACATTGACGAACGCTATGAAGGCCGACGACTTGCCCATGAACGGTCGCTCGACAAAGGCGATCGCCGCGCAACGCCCGTGGCGGAGATGGCCGTGCAGCCCCTTCGGCTGCATCAGGTTGAAATAACCGCGGCCAACCTCGCCCACCGGAATGGCGCCGGTGAACTCGAAGATCGCGTCGTCGGTGTGGACGATCAGCGTCACCTCGCCCCATTGCGCGACATCGTTCATCGCGGCGCCAAATTCGCTGCCGCCGCCAATACGCACCATCGTTTCCGGCATCGCCTCGAGCACGGCACGCGCGGTAACTTTCCGCTCCCGCGCCACGTCCTCGATCACCGCGCCCGGATTCTCCGCCATATGTGCCTTGAGGTCGGCAAGCTCCGTGCTCAACATCGCACCCTCCCCGTTACGCGGCGGCGCTGGACTTGCGCTCGCTCAGGATCACCTCGAAACCTTCGAACTTGGGATGGCCGAGGTAGAGGCTTTCGCCGGTCTTGTTGTCGGCGCGGGCATGGGCGCGGCGGAACTCTTCCGATTTGGTCCAGGCTTCGAACGCGGCCTTGTCGACCCAGACCGTGTGCGACGAGTACAGCGTGTGATCCTCGGCGACGGGTCCCTTGAGCAGATGAAACTCGACGAAGCCGGCCATGTTGCTGAGATAGGACTCGCGCGTGCGCCAGACGGTCTCGAACGCCGCTTCGGAGCCGATCTTCACCTGGAACCGGTTCATTGCGATAAACATTTCAAATCTCCTTGCTGGGTTGCTGGGGTGCGCCTGGCGTACCGTTTGAGTTGGTTGGAAACATGGATGCACCGAAGCCGCGCTGGAGCATCAGCGCGGCCCGGTGCAACTTTGTTGGCTTGTCAGCTCGTCGAACTACACTCCGCCAAAATGGATCTTCAATCCGGCCTTGTAGACCCTGCCCGGTCCGGGGCTCGACCACAACACGTCGTTCTGCGTGGTGCCATCAACCGAACTGCCGGGGATGGCGTAAGGCCGATAGTATTGGTTCAAGAGATTGTCGATGGAAGCCGAGAACACAATGTCCTTGGTCGCCTTCCAGGTCAGGTACAGATTGACCAGTTCATACCCCGTCGAGGGCAGATAGCCGGCGGGCACGTCGTTGTTGGCGCCGAACGAGGACCATTGCGCGGCCAAGATCAGCCTGCGGTCGAGCAGCCGCACGCCGCCGGTGGTGGTGATCTTGCGCGGCGTGATGGTCGAAAGCCCGATATTGGTCGCGACGTTCTTGCCGCGGATCAGATGGCCGGCAACGCCGACATACCACAGCCCGGCGTCGTACATTGTCTCCGCCTCGATGCCTTCGATTCGGGCCTGCGCAATGTTCTGGTACTGATAGAACCGGTTGAACGTGCCGAAGGGCGGAACCGGAACAGGGCCAAAGGCGACGGCGTCGATGTAGTCGCTGACGTCATTGCGGAATACGTTGACCTTGCCACGGAAGCTGTCATCGGCGGTAAAGATACCGTTATATTTCAGATTGACGCCGGCCTCCTTGTTCTTGCCGACCTCCGGCCGCAGGTTCGGATTGGGCAGGAAGCAGAACAGGCCAACCGTGCCGTCCGCGCAAGTGAAGAACGCCGGACCGCCGCCCGTGGGGTGCGCACCCGAAACCAGGGTCTCCGTGATCGATGGCGCGCGATAGCCTTCAGCATAACTGACATAGGGCGTGAAACCCGCCACCGGTGTCACGCCGATGGTGATCTTCGGCGAGAACCTGTCACCACCGCCACCGGTCGCCACCGTCGGCGAATGCAGGTCGTAGCGGTCGTAACGGATCGCGCTGACGGCCTCGAACCAGGTCGAATAATTCTGCTTCAACTGCGCGAAACCGCCGGAAACGGTGCGCAGGCCACTGGGGGTGGTGATGTTGGAGTTGCCGCGGCGATCGAAGGTGCTCACGTCATCCTGAAAAGCATCGACGCCGAACGTGACCGCGTTGCGCCAATCGCCGACGTTGAACCTCGTCGTATTGTTGACGTCGATCCCGAGCGTATCGAGCACGTACCCCCGCCTGTCGCCGACGCAGCCCGAGATGTTGTTGCCGAACGTGCCGCCACAAAAGACCGTACCGGCGGTGCTGTTATGATAGGTCTTGACCTGGTCGTTGTCGGTACGATTGCCGTACAGCGACATATTCCAGTCCCATAGATTGTCGCTGGGCTTGCTGTACTTCCAGGTCAGCGTTCCCGTGTAGTTCTTGACATCGGAGGCATAGACCGACGAGCCCTGGAACAGCGCGCGCTGCGCCGGGGTCAGCACCGGCCCGCGATTGAACTGGCCGATGCTGTATTGGTAATCTTGGAAGATGCCGCCGAGCTTGATCTCGTGGCCGTCAGCGGGGCGAACGGTGACCTTCATCAGGCCGGCCGCGAGTTCGTTGCCGGAATTACCGATCTCGGTGCCGTTGCCGTCCTTGTAGTTGCCCTGGGTGCGGTACACCGCGCCGCCGAACACATCGACATCGGGAGTGGCACGGACGCCGCCGAAGATCGAGCCGAGGCCGCGAGCATCGTTGGTACCGCCGGAGCCGGTCATGTCGACACCCCAGCGCTCACCCGGGCGCACGACGTCGTCGATGTCCTTGGTGCGGAACGAGACCACGCCGCCGATCGCGCCGGAGCCGTAGATGTTCGCGGTCGGCCCGCGCACGATATCGACGCCGCCGACCAGCTCGGGCTCAAGGAAGAACGAGCCGTTGGCATTGTGGCCGGTGCGCTGATAGTTCTGCCGCGCGCCGTCGACGACGACCGCGACGCGGCCGAAATCCTGCAGGCCGCGGATATTGATGACGGTCGAAGGATCGTCGCCGCGCTCCTGGAACGAAACACCTGGTACGTTGTAGAAGATATCGGACAGACGGTTCGGCTGCAGGCCCTGGATCTGCTCCAGCGTCACCACGCTGACCGGCGCCAGCGCGTCGATCGCACGCTCCTCCGTCTTCGACGCCACGATCGTGAGGGTATCGAGCGATTGCACCGGCCCGGTCCCAATCTGCGCGCGCGCGTTCATCACGGGCGCCGCCACCTGCTGGCCCTGCAAGGGTTTCGCCGGTTTGCGTTTCGCCTGCTTCTTCTGCTCGGAGCCGCGCGCGACCGTCTCCGCTTCGAGCACCTGAGTGAACGCCGAGGTTGTTGATAACAACGCAAACGAAAATGCCGACGCGCCCAAAACCAAGGCGCGCGAATGCCTAGCCCCGAAAGCCATACTGCCCCAACCTGTTATTTGTCTCTTGGATCTGGCTGGCGGGCGTCGCGGTGATGCGCGGCTGCTTGCTGGCTACCAATTTTCGCGACCGGGCACCCCCGCACGTATCGCATTCATCTTGGTTACGCCGCGTTGCGGGAACGGTCAATAATGCCACCGGGCACTTTATATCGATTGTAAAGTGCAGCGGTTGGATTGCAGCCCCGCCCAACTGTACAAGCTTAGATCGATTGAATTTTTCGGGGCACCAAACGCGAAATGTCGACAGCAGGGGGAAGCAAGCTCGGAGAAGCCCGAACACAATCGGCAAATGCCGCTGCCGCGACGAGAACTCTCGTTGTCAACGGCAACCGGATCGATAGCCGCGAGCTGTTCGCCGCCGAGCGCGAGATCATCATCGCACATGGTGCGGAGAACTATCGCCTGCGGCTGACGTCGCAGAACAAGCTGATCCTGACCAAGTGACCGACCAGGTAAACCCGAAATGACAATTTGTCGCACACTCGCGGTGTCGGCTGCGGCGGGCTGCTTCCTGCTCGGCGGCGTGGCGCTCGCTGCCGGCATCACCGTGCATGATGCCCGCGACCGCGACGTCACCATCGGCGACTCCGGGCGGATCGTCTCGATCGGCGGCGCAATCACCGAAATTCTCTATGCGCTCGGTTTCGAGGACCGTCTCGCCGGCGTCGACTCGACCAGCCTCTATCCGGCCGCGGCGCTGCGCGACAAGCCGAATGTCGGCTACATGCGCCAGCTTTCCGCCGAGGGCGTGCTCGGTCTTAATCCTTCGCTGGTGCTTGCCGTACAGGGGTCCGGGCCGAAGGAAACCATGGATGTGCTGGACGCCGCCAAGGTGCCGCTGGTGCTGGTGCCCGAGACCTTCTCCGAACAGGGCCTGATCGAGAAGATCAAACTGGTCGGCCACGCCATGGGCGCGGACAAGCAGGCCGAATGCCTAACCGCAGCCGTCTCCGGCGACCTGGCGCAATTGCGCGAGCTGCGCGCCAAGGTGACGAAGCCCGTGCGCGTGATGTTCGTGATGTCGCTTTTGAACGGTCGCGCCATGGCCGCCGGCAAAAACACCGCGGCGAACGAGATCATCGCGCTTGCCGGCGGCGTGAACGCCATCGACGGCTATGAGGGCTACAAGCCCATCAACGACGAGGCGATCGTCGCAGCCAAGCCGGACGTCGTTCTCTCGATCCAGCGCGGCAAGGACTCGCTGAACGCCGAAGCCGTATACGTCCATCCGGGCTTTGCGCTGACCCCGGCTGCGGCCAACAAGGCCTTCATCTCGATGGAAGGCCTCTATCTGCTCGGCTTCGGGCCGCGCACGGCGGCTGCCGCGCGCGATCTCTCGATCAAGCTCTATCCGGCACTGGCGCCGCAGGCGGAGAAGTTTGCGCCGGCGGCGCTGACGGCCAACTGCCGGTCATGACGGTGTTAGCCGGAGCCAGCACGGGGCGGCGCGTCGGATATGCGTTTCGCCCTCCCGCCTCCCTTACCATCGTGTGTCTGCTCGTTGCGCTCGTCGGCACGGCACTGATCGCGCTCACCATGGGCGCTGCCGGAATTCCGCTGGCGCGACTGCCCGCCTCACTCGGCCTGTGGACGGACGCCGCGCCGGCGCCAACGCTGGCGCGCGACCAGCTTGTCGTGTGGTCGATCCGGATTCCGCGGATCGCCGCGGCGGCGATGATCGGCGCGCTGCTCGCGGCATCCGGTGCGATCATGCAAGGGCTGTTTCGAAACCCGCTCGCCGATCCCGCGCTGGTCGGCGTTTCCTCCGGCGGCGCACTGGCGGCAGCGGCGGCGATCGTGTTCACCGACAGCCAGATGGGGCAGAGCCTGCGCTTCATGCAGCATCAACTGCTGCCGATCGCGGCGTTTGTGGGTTCGCTGGCGACGACAATCATCCTCTATTCGATCGCCAGCCGCTCGGGACGGACGTCGATCGCGATTTTCCTGCTGGCAGGCATCGCGATTGCTGCCACCGCCAATGCGGGCATCGGGCTTCTGGTATTCATCGCCGACGATCGCCAGTTGCGCGATATCACCTTCTGGATGCTGGGGTCGCTGAGCGGGGCGACCTGGCCCAAGGCCGCCACGCTGGCGCCGGTGCTGGGGTGTGCGGCCATTGCCTGCTTCTGGATCGCGCGCGGGCTCGACGTGCTGGTGCTCGGCGAGGCCGAAGCGTTTCACAGCGGCGTCGACGTCGAGCGCCTGAAGCGGATCTCGATCGTGCTGGTGTCGGCGATGACCGGCGTTGCCGTCTCCGTCTGCGGCGTCATCGGCTTTGTCGGCATCGTGGTGCCGCATCTGCTGCGGCTCGTCATCGGGCCCGCGCACCGCCTGCTGCTGCCAGCTTCGATGCTGCTTGGCGCGGTGCTGCTGGTCGGCGCGGATACGATGGCCCGCACCATCGTGGCGCCCGCGGAAATGCCGATCGGTATCCTCACCGCGGCGGTCGGCGCGCCGTTCTTCTTAGGAATGCTGCTGCGTCAGCGCGGACTTGTTTCGCTGTGACCGCCCTTCTCGAAGCGCAGTCGGTCTCGATGGTGGTCGGTGGCGCCACGCTGGTCGACGGTATCGACCTTTGCATCAAGGCGGGCGAGATGGTTGCCATCGTCGGCCCCAACGGCGCCGGCAAATCGACGCTGCTCCGGATGCTGTCCGGCGACCTCTGCCCGACGCGCGGAAAGGTCAGGCTGAAGCAGCGCGACATCCGCCTCTATCCGCCGCGCCTTCTCGCGTTTCACCGCGCGATGTTGTCGCAGCACGTCAACGTCACTTTCCCGTTCACGGTCGAGGAAATCGTCCATATGGGCGCGGGCGATGCCGGCCGCGCCACCGCCCAGCCATTGGTCGACGCGGCGCTCGGCGAGGTCGGGCTAGCGCATTTCAGCCAGCGGCAATTGCCGACGCTTTCCGGCGGCGAGCAGCAGCGCGCGCATTTTGCCCGCGTCCTGGTGCAACTCGCCAGCGGCGAGGCAAAGCATGGCCCTGGCCTTCTCTTGCTGGATGAGCCGACCTCCAGCCTCGACATGCGCCACCAGGTCGATCTGGTGGAAACAGCGCGGCGGCGAGCGCAGAATGGCACGGCGGTCATCGCCGTGCTGCATGATCTCAATCTCGCCATGCGCTTCGCCGACCGGATCGTGCTGCTGCATCGCGGCCGGCTCGCCGTCGACGGCGGCCGCAGTGAAGCAATCACAGCCGAGACCATCCGCCGGATTTTTGAGGTGGACGTCACGATCGACTATACCGATCAGGGCGTGCCGTTCCTGCTGCCGCAGACGATGCGGCCGGCGGCATCGCCGTGACGACGGCATAACGCCGCAGCCTTATCCAACAGCGTCACACGCTGTTCATAAAACTGTCAGCCGGCTGTTACAGCCGCTCCGCAAGACACGGCGCATCGTCATCACAAGGAGATCCGCCATGCGCGTGTCATTGCTCTGCTCCGTCGCATCAGTCTTTCTGGCCAGTGCTGCATTCGCGCAAGGCGAAGGCGAATTTCCTGCCACGCTGAAGGGGCACACCGTGCTGCCGGCCCAATCCTTCATCGACGCACCTACCGATGCGCCCGACGATCTCAAGACCGCGGGCAAATACACCACCGGCAAGCGCGTCGATGCTGCCGGCACCGTGATGGGCAAGTCCTATGAGCGGCCGACCGGCGTCTCGCTGCCGTTCAAGGGCCAGCCGCTGCAGGGCCACTCCGGCATCAAGGTGCTGGCAGACGGCTCGTTCTGGGTGCTCACCGACAACGGCATGGGCTCGCGCTACAACTCGGCCGACTCGATGCTCTATCTCAACCGCCACAAGATCGACTGGGCCAGCGGCAAGATCGAGCGGCAGGAAACCATCTTCCTGCACGATCCCGACAAGAAGGTGCCGTTCCGCATCCTGCATGAGGACACCGCCAAGCGTTACCTCACCGGCGCCGATTTCGACACCGAAGGCTTTCAGATCGTCGGCGACACCTTCTGGATCGGCGACGAGTTCGGCCCCTACGTGCTGAAGGCCGACAAGACCGGCAAGATCCTGGCGGTGTTCGAGACCACCGCCGACGGCAAGCCGGTGCGCTCGCCGGATCACTGGTCGGTGCAGTCGCCGGCGGCGCCTGGCGCGAGCTACACCACGGTCAACCTGCGCCGCTCCAAGGGCTATGAAGGTTTTGCCGCTTCGAAGGACGGCAAATTCCTCTATGGCCTGCTCGAAGGCCCGCTGTGGGACGCCGAGAAAAAGGACGTCGAAAAGATCGATGGCAAGGAAGCCGCACGTATTCTCGAATTCGACGTCGCGGCGGAAAAATTCACCGGCCGCTTTTGGCAATATGTGTTCGAGCAGAACGGCAACGCCATCGGCGACTTCAACATGATCGACGCGTCAAGCGGCCTGATTATCGAGCGCGACAATGGCGAAGGCACCGCCGACAAGGCCTGCCCGGCCGGCCAGCGCGGCGAGAACTGCTTTCCCGATCTCGCCAAATTCAAGCGCGTCTACAAGGTCGAGCTTTCCGACGCCAATGTCGGCAAGCCGGTGCGCAAGATCGCTTATGTCGACCTGATGAAGATCCGGGATCCCGACAAGAAGGCACGCAAGCCGCTCAATGACGGCGTGCTGACGTTCCCGTTCTTCACCATCGAGAACGTCGATCGCGTCGACGAGACGCATATCATCGTCGGCAACGACAACAATCTGCCGTTCTCCTCCAGCCGCGATCCCAACAAGGCCGACGACAACGAGTTCGTGCTGCTGGAAGTGGCGGAGTTCCTGAAGGCGAAGTGAGCGCCGTCGCCGCCTCACTCCCTCTCCCCGTGAGGAACGGGGAGAGGGAGACAACCCGTTCTGCGCTACGGCAGCACTGTCCTTCGCCGGCTGAGCGCATTCGACCGCTCGATCCATTCCGGCAGTGGCGCACCATCCCGGTGCCGCCCGCCGGCGCAGGCGGCCGCCCAGGCCGCGACAGCACCGAGCAATATCGCGGTCGCTACCGAGAAGGCGAGGATGATGGTGCTGCGCCGCGACCTCGCGATCGCCGTCTTGGCGTTGGCGATCACGCTATCGACCCGCTTTTCCGCATCGGGTGCAGAAAGCCCAGTCAGCGCGCCAACCTGCTGAATGAGATAGGTACGGTCGTCGGCGCTCAAGCCGCTGTGGCTCGAGGTGGTGAGCAGGATGCGGCCGGCTTCGGCGCGCTCGGCGCTGAGATCGGTATTGGGCGCGCGACGGCCGGCGCGAAACAGCCGGTCCAGCTCATAGCTCAACAGCGGTTCGGCCGCGCTCGCCTGCGCGGAGGTGCGCATCGAGGGCGTCCGGCTGATCGTGGCCGCGCCGATCAGGGCGGCGAGAATGGCGCCCATGACGACAGCGAGCGCCCAGGAGCCGAGGCCATGCGCGCCGTCGACGTGCTCGGTTTCCTCCACCGTGGCCGCGCCGACCGGGACACGGCTATGTCCAGCGATGTAGCCGCCGAGGCCGAAGCTGAGCACGGCCTGAATGATCAGGTAAAGCCCGGACAGGATTGCCAGTGCTGCAGAAGCATCGCGCCACGTTGGCGCCGTCGACGTGACGCCGAGGCCAATGGTGACGGCGAACGTCAGCAGCACCGACGAGAGCGCCGTCGCCGCGAACGCCCCCAGCACAATCGGCGACCACTGCAGGAATCGCGGCGCGATGTCGGTGCGCGCCGCGGGCGTGACGTTTTCCATCGGTTTCTCCATGGCGCTAGCGAAGGCCGAAGAACGACAGAATCGCCAGGATCACGACAATGAGGCCGACGAGATAGATGAGACCGTGCATGGTTTCCTCCGTATGCCCTGCCTCCATTTCTCAATCGACAATCTGCCGGAATCGGCAAAGTTCCTCACGCTGACAGGAAAAAGAAGCAATCCACCGCGCGCGATTGCGGTTCAGAACCACGGAGTCCGTTCTTTTATGGGGGCGGCTCAATCCCCATATCTGGTCCATGCGAACATTTCCGAGAATACTGGCATGACAGGGCAGCTCGCCCTCTTTGCCGACGAACAGAGCTCGCCGGCAGGCCTGCAATATGTCGCCGAATTCATCGCGCCGGATCTCGAGCGCGAACTCATTGACCGCGTCGCGGCCCTGCCGCTGCAGCCGTTCCAGTTCGGCTCGTTCGAGGGCAAACGGCGGGTGGCGTCGTTCGGATTCCGTTACGATTACACGCTGCAGCGGCTGCAGCCGGCCGAGCCGATCCCAGCCTGGCTTGCACCCCTGATCGAGAAGGTCGAGGCACATGGCGGACCATCGACCCGCATCGGCCAGGTTCTCTGCACCGAATATGACACCGGCGTCGGGATCGCCTGGCATCGGGACAAGCCGCATTTTGATTGGATCTTCGGCCTGTCGCTCGGCGCCTCGTGCAAATTCCGCTTCCGCCGGCCTGCTGGGGAGAAGTGGCAGCGCTACACGCTCGAGGCAGCGCCGCGCTCGCTCTACATGATATCAGGCGAAGCTCGGCGGGTCTGGGAACACAGCATTCCGGCCGTCGAGGCACCGCGCTATTCGATCACCTTCCGGACGATGGTCGATCGAAAGACCTGACGGCCCGGGCCTGATAAACTACCGCTCGATTGAGATCTCGCAGGAGCCGATGGCAAGACGTACCGGCAGCGCCGACCTACCCCTGCATGACGGACGCGTTCCCGCCTGGCTCGGCGTGCGCATGTCCTCGCTCGGCGCCATCATCACGCAAGGCATCGTGCATCATTACGGACGCGATGAATTCCTGCGGCGGCTGTCGCATCCGTTCTGGTTTCAGTCATTCGGCGCGGTCATGGGCATGGACTGGCACTCGTCCGGCATCACCACCAGCGTCATCGGCGCGCTGAAGCGCGGACTGAAGCCGCTGGAGGGCGAGCTTGGCATCCACGTCTGCGGCGGCCGGGGACAACATTCGCGCAAGACGCCCGACGAGCTTCGCCTGCTCGGCGAACGCATTGGCTTCGATGCGCCGCAATTGGTCCGGACCAGCCGACTCGTCGCCAAGGTCGACAGCGCCGCCGTGCAGGACGGTTTCGATCTCTATCTCCACGGCTTCTTCGTCACCGACGACGGCAAATGGACCGTGGTGCAGCAGGGCATGAACGGCGACAAGCGGCAGGCGCGCCGCTACCACTGGCACTCCGAACAGCTCGAAAGTTTTGTCGACGAGCCGCACAGCGCTATCGACGGCCCGGCGCAGGGCGAGATCGTCAACCTCACCGACCGCCGGGCGGAGCGCTCGCGCGCGGCGCAGCTTGAATTGCTGGGCGAGATGGGCCCGGACCGCATCGTTAGCGAGCTCGCTGCAATGGAGGGCAAGGCACCGGCGCAGGCCGTGCTGCCTCATCTCGTGATGCCCGCGCACCATGACGTCCGATCAAGTGACGTGTTCAGTCGCCGCCTGCACGGCACGCTGGCAGCGGCGGCCGAGCGCGGGCCGGTCGATTTTCCGGAATTGCTGCTGACGCCCGGCGTCGGGCTGCGCACCGTTCGTTCGCTCGCCATGGTCGCCGAAGTCGTCCATGGCGCACCGTACCGTTTCGCCGATCCCGCCCGCTTCTCGCTGGCGCATGGCGGCAAGGACCGCCATCCCTACCCCGTACCGATCAAGGTCTACGATGAGACCATTCGCGTGCTGAAGTCGGCGGTACAGAATGCAAAACTCGGCCGCGACGAAGAGATGCAGGCCTTGAAGCGGCTCGACGACCAGTCGCGCCGGCTCGAACGTTCGGCGCAGGGGCCGTCGCTCGACACGTTCATTGCGGGCGAACGCGCCGCTTCGCCAGCGCTAGACGGCCGCTCGGTGTTTGGATGGGAAGCGGAGTTGAATGCGGCCAAGCGCAAATGAGCACGGACGCTTCCTCTCCCTCTCCCCGTGAAGAACGGGGAGAGGGAGAGACGCCGCCGCCCTACCCCGCCGGCACCATCACGACGCCCTTGTCCTTGGGCCAGCGTATCCGCCAGGCGAAGTTGATGTCCCTCACCTCGCCTGCCTTGGCCTCAAACGCCCATTCCAGCACGCCGCGCCGATCGCGCACATTGGTCGCGGACGGCGGCGTCGTGGAGGACAGCATCTCGACCTGGATCTCCTCGTTCTCGCTGACCGGCAACTGGTCCTCGATCGCGATCCGGATCGGGAAATCATGGCCGTTGCGCACCGTGGTCTTGAACGCGCGCTCATCGGTCTTCGAGGTCGTCACGATCAGCCCAGCCGATCCCTCGTTGCGCTTGAGAACGGTGCGCTCGATCTTGATCTTGTCGTCGGCGCCGAAGCCGAGCCGCACGGTCTCGTCCTTGCTGGCGGCGGCCATCTGCCCGCGGCCGACGAACACGCCGTCGCGGTAGATCGCGACCCGGCCCGGCGGCAATGGTGCGTCCTCGGTTTGCTTGAAGCTCGCTTCGACGAACGCGGTCGGATCCAGCACCGGCGCCGCGCGCACCGCTAGATCGGGCGCAATGGTCGTGCTGGAGATGCGCAGGCTTTTTGCGCCTTCGCTGGCACCGAGGCTGACGCGCCCCGGAATCTTGAACACCACCTGGAAGCCGCTGACATCGGCCACGGCCTGTTGCTCGGCCGCCCTCTCCATCACGGCCTCATCGCTCTTCCCCGCGCCAAAGCGAAACTGCCTCAGCCTGTCCATGGATGGTGCCGCCGCAGAATCCGATGCAGACGCCGCCGGACGCGGTACTTGCGGGTATTGAACGACAAGCGACTTCAGGTCGGGCGCTTTGCCGCCGCGCGCCGTGCGCACGGTGGAAACGGCGAGCGCGACATTCGACCAATCCTCGCCGGTGTTTTGCGTGATTTCGGCGCGGCGCACCAGTTCGAGCACCGGCTTGCGATCCCTGGCGCCAGTGTCGAGCCGGGCGTCGTAGAGCGGCGTCCAGCGCGCATTGCGCACCGCATAGGTCACCCGCAGCGTCGCCTTGGTGGCGGCGGCGGCCGCAAGTTCGATCCGCACCTCAAGCTTGTTCGGCGGCTTCTGCGCCTTGTCCTGTTCAAGCCGCGCGATTTCACGGTCGAGTTCGCGCTGCTTGCGCTGGGCGTCGCGGATCGCAGCATCGGCGCTGGCGATTTCGTCGCCGACCGCGGCAAAGGCCGTGCGCCATTCGGAGATCGGCCGGGCCTCACCCTTGTCGCCGATGCCGGCCGGCGAAGTATCCGCAAAACGTTCGGCGAATTTGCGCCGGGCGGCCGCCGCATCGATCGCGCCTTGCAGATTGGCGCGCTCGTCCTTCAGCGCCTCGATGCGCTTGTCGAGTTCGGGCAGGTTCACCGGCGGCGCCGCGCGCGGCGGTTTGGCATCGATCGCGCCGATCGTAAGCTTTGCGCCGGCCTCACCCTCGACCCGCAGCGAGGACGGGTCCAGCGTCAGCGGGAAATCCTTCAGAACAGCGGAATTCTCGCCGGCCAGCAGGTCGACCGTGATGAGGCGCGTGACGCTGGCGCCGTCGGGGTAGACAGTCACGGCGTCCACCGCCGAACTGGCGGCCACGTCAGCCGCGCGCGCCCCGCCGACGGCAAACGCCGTCAGCACGGCGACACTCGCCGTCAAAAAACCGTTCGCTTTCAATCTCATGGATTTCTCTCCTGAACCGTTCGCCCGATGGCGACGCGCCAGCAATGCCCATCACCCCCGGTCATGAGACGCGGCAAGCGAGAAACCGGTTCGATTGAGATTTGAGGCTTCCATGCGGCTTCGCCGCGGCAGGACCGCGGCAAAGAGTAACTCCCCCTCCGAGAGGGAAGGACCGACGCGGCCTAGAACACCAGCGCCTTTGCCTGCTTCACCTGCGGCAGCGCCTGCACCTTGCTCAGCACCTCGGCGGGTACAGGACCGTCGATCTCGACCAGCGCGATGGCGTCGCCGCCCTGCTTGGTGCGGCCGAGATGGAAGGTAGCGATGTTGATCTGGGCCGCGCCGAGCAGGCTGGCGAAGCTGCCGATGAAGCCGGGCTTGTCCTCGTTAGTGACGTAGATCATCGATTTGCCGAACTCGGCATCGACGCGGATGCCCTTGATGTCGACCAGCCGCGGCTTGCCGTCGTGATAGACGGTGCCCGACACCGAGCGTTCCTGCCGTTCGGTGGTGACGGTCACGGTGATCAGGCTTTCATAGTCGCTCTGCGCCGCGCGCACGATTTCGTCCACCACCATGCCGCGCTCCTTCGCAACAACAGGCGCGGAGACCACGTTGACCTCGCCCAGCATCGGCCGCAGCAGGCCCGACAGCACCGCCGAGGTGATCGCCTTGATCTTCATCTCGGCGACATGGCCCTCATAGGTGATCTCGGTCTTCAGGATCCCGCTCTCGGTGAGCTGGCCGGCGAACGAGCCGAGCTTTTCGGCGAGCTCGATGAACGGCTTCAGCTTCGGCGCTTCCTCCGCTGTGATCGAGGGGAAGTTCACCGCGTTCGAGATCGCGCCGGTCAAGAGATAGTCAGACATCTGCTCGGCGACCTGCAGCGCGACGTTCTCCTGCGCTTCCGTGGTGGAGGCGCCGAGATGCGGCGTGCAGATCACGTTGGGATGGCCGAACAGCACGTTCTTGGTGGCGGGCTCCTCGACGAACACGTCGAAGGCTGCGCCGGCGACATGCTTGGAATTCAGCGCGTCGAGCAGCGCCTGCTCATCGACCAGACCGCCGCGGGCGCAGTTGATGATGCGAACGCCTTTCTTCATTTTCGCAATCGCCGCCGCGTCGATGATGTTCCTGGTCTTCTCGGTCAGCGGCGTGTGCAGCGTGATGAAATCGGCACGCTTGAGCAGTTCATCGAGTTCGACCTTCTCGACGCCGATGTCCTTGGCGCGCTCGGGCGACAGGAACGGATCGAACGCGACCACCTTCATGCGCAGGCCGAGCGCGCGGTCAGCGGCGATCGTGCCGATATTGCCGCAGCCGATCACGCCCAGCGTCTTGCCGGTGATCTCGACGCCCATGAAGCGGTTCTTCTCCCACTTGCCGGCCTGGGTAGAGGCATCGGCCTGCGGAATTTCGCGCGCCAGCGCCAGCATCAGCGTGATCGCGTGTTCCGCGGTCGTGATCGAATTGCCGAACGGCGTATTCATCACGATGATGCCCTTGGCGGTGGCTGCGGGTATCTCGACATTGTCGACGCCGATGCCGGCGCGGCCGATCACCTTGAGCTTGGTCGCCTTGTCGATGATCTTCGCGGTCGCTTTCGTCGCCGAGCGGATCGCAAGGCCGTCGTAATTGCCGATGATCTCGGCGAGCTTGTCCTTGTCCTTGCCGAGATTGGGCTGGAAGTCGACCTCGACGCCGCGATCCCTGAAGATCTGCACGGCTGCGGGGGAGAGCGCGTCGGAAATGAGAACTTTGGGTTTGGTCATGGGATTTCTGCCTGAAGTGTCCTGAGGAAGCCGCCATTAGACGGCGGTGATCGAAATTCCAGTACGTAGTGTGGAGGCGAGCGAACTGCCCTCGAGTGGCACGGCGTCGAGTATTCTCCCCCCGAGAATATCGTCCGTGAGCGCGCGGCCGATCGCGTCCTGAACGTCCTGCCACGCGCCCGAGTGATCGATGCCGAGCATCCAGCTTTGTTCGTTGTTGCCCGGCAGCATCGCCAGCATCAGCCAGGCGCCCTGCACCGTTTTGACGGCGCTGAGTTCGCGGGCCAGCGCAGCGATCAGGTCGACGGGGATTTCCCTGGGATGACCCAGCAGCACCTGCTCGGATTTCTCCGTAACGATGGTCCGCGGGCGATCGTCGAACTCGCCGGCCAGCAAACGCTTCACTTCAGCCGGCGTGAATTCCTTGCCGTAGTCCGAGCCTGGGTTGAGCAGGAACGGTGCATCGGGATAACGCTCGAACAGATCGCGCGTCCGGTCCGGCGCGGCGATGTGATCGCCGCTGAACCAGATGCGCGCCCGCGACGGCGAAGTGAAGAACGGGATCAGCCTTTCCCCGCCGCGCATCGCGTTCGGCAGCGCCAATTTGGCGCCTTGGGGTATCGTGACCTTGCCGTCGGGCCCCGGAACGATCGGGCGGTCGGGCACCAGCACGACGAAGATCTGTGCATCCATCAGCGCGCGCGCGAAGCCGGGCCGCTCGGCCGGCTCGGCCGATGCACGCATCAGCAAACGCTCGATATCGTTCTCGGGCTCGAACATGGAGTGGCCTGTGGAGATGTTGCCGTGCGGAAAAATCCGCACGGCCGAACTACACGTTGCCTTAACGTCAAGCTGCCTTGGGCAGTGCCGCCTTGGTCTCGGCGAACGCCCAGTCGATCCACTGCGTCAGCAGCGCGACATCGGAGGCTTCCACGGTGGCGCCGCACCAGATCCGCAGGCCTGCCGGCGCATCGCGGTAGTAGGCGAAGTCGTAACCGGCGGCTTCCTTCTCCACCAGCGCGACGAGTTTCTTGGAAAACTCCGCCTGCGCGTCCGCATTGAGCGAGGTGATCGCGGGATCGACGAACTTCAGGCACACCGATGTGTTGGAGCGGATCGACGGATCCTTCGCGAGGAAATCGATCCACGGCGTCTTCGCCTTCCAGTCCGACAGCACCTTGGTGTTGGCGTCGGCGCGCGCGATCAGCGCCTTGAGACCGCCGATCGATTTCGCCCAGTTCAGCGCATCGAGATAATCCTCGACGCACAGCATCGACGGCGTGTTGATGGTCTCGCCCTCGAAGATGCCCTGGTTGAGCTTGCCGCCCTTGGTCAGGCGGAAGATCTTCGGCAGCGGCCAGGCCGGCTTGTAGGTCTCGAGCCGCTCCACCGCGCGCGGCGAGAGGATCAGCATGCCATGCGCGGCCTCGCCGCCCAGCGCCTTCTGCCAGGAGAAGGTGACCACATCGAGCTTTGCGAAATCGAGCGGCTGCGCGAAAGCGGCCGAGGTCGCATCGCAAATCGTGAGGCCTTCACGCTTCGCGCTGATCCAGTCGGCGTTCGGCACGCGCACGCCCGAGGTGGTGCCGTTCCAGGTGAAGACGATGTCGGAAGCCTGATCGACCTTGCTCAGGTCGGGAAGATCGCCATACCCGGCATGCAGCTTGGTGACGTCCTTCAGTTTCAATTCCTTGACGATGTCGCTGACCCAGCCCTCGCCGAAGGATTCCCAGGCGATGGTGGTGACGGGCCGCGCGCCGAGCAGCGACCACAGCGCCATTTCGACCGCGCCGGTATCCGACGCCGGCACGATGCCGATCTTGTAATCGGCCGGCACCTCAAGCACTTCGCGCGTCAGTTCGATCGCGAGCTTGAGCTTGCTCTTGCCGATCTTCGCACGATGCGAGCGGCCGAGGGCTGCGTCCTTGAGATTTTGGGGGTTCCAGCCGGGGCGCTTGGCACAGGGGCCGGAAGAAAAATGCGGCACGTTCGGCCGCGAAGCGGGCTTCGCTACGGTCATCATCTATCCTTCCAGATAGTAAGCCTCCCGTTGGGGGGAGGTGTCCCGCCGCGGTCATTAGGGGAATCGGACCCGATCGTCAAGGAACTTCGGGATCTTCACGCTCGATTGATGTGGGCTCGTCCGCGCCGGGAGCCGGTTCGTGCTGCAAAAGTTCAGCCGCATCGGTGACCAGTTTGGCGGCCTCCCGCCTGCTCGAAACCTTCAAAATACTGGTCTCTCCGGCCTGCACGACGTACTCGCTTCCAATCCGTACAATCGAATATTTTTTCATCGGAAATCCCCAAGCTGCCCAAGCCCCATGGGAGACGTCGGCATAGCGGAGACGTTCCGGTCCGTAAAATCACGGACGCACGCGTAGTTTATCGGTTGTTAACCGGATCGCAGAGCGAGGACTACCTCAGGCATTCGTCGCTCATGCGCTTCAACTGCAGTTGGCTGACCTTTATTCCGACGCGTTTTCTTCGCGCGAAGATCCCACCCCCCGGATCAAGTCCGAAGGCATGCTTGCTCGAAAACGCGATGGCGATCAAAATCGCAACGTCATGCCGACATGGCTGCGCGCGAAGCCCAATCGCTCGTAAAACCGCTGCGCATCGACACGGGTGTGATGCGTCAGCAGTTCGACCAGCTTGCATTCCCTCGCGCGCGCTTCAACCACCGCCCATTGCACCATCTGCTCGCCGATGCCGCGGCTGCGGCAGCGGCTGGCAACGCGGACGTCCTCGATCAGGCCGCGCGAGGCGCCCTGCGAGCTCAGCCCTGGCAGAATGCATAGTTGCAGGCAGCCGACCACCGTGCCCTCGCCGTCCTCGGCGACGACGAGGAGAATGTTCGGATCGCGCTGCAGTTTCTCAAATGCAGTGAAATAGGATTGCGGCAGCGGGTTTTCGATCCGCTCGCGGGGCCCGCCGAGTGGATCGTCCGCCAGCATGGCGACGATGGTGCCGACGTCCTCGCGACGCGCGGGGCGAATGGTGATCTCCGAGATGGCAGACATGGCAATTTCCGGTGAAGTCAGCGCGCCGGCGGCAGGCCGAGGAATTTTTCGGTTGCCCCGATCCAGCGGCGCACCGCGGCATAGCCGTCGAGATGGAAGCCGCCCTCATGCGCCACGCGCGTATAGGCCAGCAGCGAAACGTCAGCCAGCGTGACGGCGTCCCCGACCAGAAACGGCGTCAGCGCAAGCTGATGCTCCATCCGCGCCAGCGCTGCATAGCCGCGCTTGACCTTTTCGGGATCGAGGTCGGAGACCGGCTTCTTCAGGTAGAACATCTGGAAGCGGCACACCGCGATATAGGGCTCGTGACTGTACTGTTCCCAGAACAGCCACTCGTCCATCTTGCCTTCTGCGAACGCGTCCGCGGGGATCAGGCCGGAACCGCGGGCGAGGTAACGGATGATGGCGTTGGATTGCGCCAGCGTGCGGCCGTCGTCGAGTTCGACCGTCGGCACCTGGCCGGCGCCGTTGAGCTTGAGAAATTCCGCTGTCCGCGTCTCGCCCTTGAGCGTATCGACCGCGACCCAGGTGTAGGGCAGCGTGAGATGATCGCACACCCACTTCACCTTCAGGCAGTTTCCGGACTTGGTGTCGCCGTAGACCTTCATGCGTCGCCCCTTGTTAGGGCGGCAGTGCAACAGGCGGCGGCAATTCTGTCAACGGCGCCGGAGCGGCGCCGCCATCACGCAATCAGAATTTGTAGCCGAGACCGGCGCGGACCGTGTTGATGGTGGTATCGACCTTCGAGGTGAACCGGAGATATTCCCACTCGGCGCGCAGGAAGAGGCCCGCGTACAGCATCACGTCAACGCCGACACCGCCAGCGAAGCCGGTGATGAAATGAGCGTTGGCGTTGTCGGTCAGGTTACCGCTTCCCTGGTAGTCGGGAAGCGGTGGAACGGCCGCGCCGACATATTCATAGTAAGCGGAATAAGAGGCCCAGCGATTGATATTCGCCCGCCCCATTGCAATGCCGGCAAAGCCATAGGGCAGAAAGTTGTCGATCGCGTATCCGCCGCGCACCCGCAGCGAGCCGTAGTCGGTGACCTTCATCGTGGCCGCCGAGGCGACGGCAGCGGTGGTCACGTAGTTGGTCGGAAACTGAAACGAGCGGGCTTGCGAGCCCATGTTGGACCCAAAGAAATTGCCGTGGGTATAGTTCAGTTCGATGCCGACGACGGCTTCGGTCCACTGCCAGTTATAGCCGACGAACCCGCCATAGCCGCTGTTCTGCATATGGGCCTTGCCGAGCAACGGCCACTTCGAGATGTCGAACTCCGCTTCGATATCGAGATTGTTCATGAGCTTGGCGAGCAGGTCCTGGGCGGAATTGGTGAAGTCCATGTCCGCGGCGCCGTGAGAAGCGTGGGCGCCGACATAGGCGCCGCTCCAGTTGACGCTGCTTCGGCTCAGCCCCTCGGTGAAGCTGCCGCGTAGAAAAGGAAGGTCCGGCATATCGGCCGCCTGCGCGCCGCTTACCGCCCCGTACATCACAGCCACCAACAACAATCGACGCATCGCAACGCTCCATTCCCACACTCTGAACTTGACGCTGATCATCGCCTGTTAACCTTAACCAATCGTTGTTGCGCCCTGCGATTGGCGCATTCTTGCCGAAAAGCAGTCGAAGATTTTTCGCGCGCGCCTTCCGCATCGCCATGCGAGCCAAAAGCAAAACGGCGCGGGAGATACCCCGCGCCGTTCGGCAGTCGTTAACGAATGAAGGTTGCGATTAACCTTTGCGGATCAGCGGCGGCGGTGCGTAGACCTGCGGGCTGGTCAGATCCCAGCGCACGCCGAGCTTCAGGTCGTGCGAGGTGATGTGCTTGAAGGTGGTCGGGTTGTAGATGGCGTTGGTGCCGTCGAAGGTACGCAGATCGCCGGTCAGGCCATCGCCCATGTCGAGATAGCGGTAGGCAAGTTCGACGGTGAAGTTCGGCGTGACCCTGTAGGCGAGACCGGCATGCGCGGCCCAGGCGAAATTCCACTTCGCGACGTTGTCGCCGAAGGCGAGACTCGATGATGTGACGCCACCAAAATTGGTGATGCCATGGTCGGTGAAGTTTGCAATCGAAACCCGCGCGCCGCCGACACCGGCGCCGATGAACGGGGTGACACACCACCAGGTGCCGAGATCGACATAGGCGTTGGCGAGGACGACCCATTCCGACTTGGTGGCGTGATAGGTATCGGTGCCGAAGCCGCCCGGGAAGGTGATGACGTCTTTGCCGAGGAATTGCGAATTGCCGCGATACTCACCGGTCACGTCAGCGCGGAACCAGTTGTTGACCTTGTAACCGACGCCAAGGCCGAAGATGCCGGCGGTGCCGAAGGTGTTCGTCTGCCTCGACGTAGTAGCGTTGGCGTCGAGCGCGTTGTTCAGCCGATCGACGCGCTGATTGCTGAAGCCGATGTCGCCGCGCAGATACCAGCCGCCGAAATCCTCGACCACCGGGGCCGCGTATGGAGGAGGCGCGATGGGCATATCGGCAGCCAACGCCGCCTGCGACAATAAAGTGGCCGCACCGGCGGCAATGAAAGACTTAACGCTACGCATGGGCTTCGTCCTTTGTCCGGTGAGGCTGACTGCAAAACGCCCCACTTCAAAAACTCACGGACGGACGATGGCATTAAATGCTTAAGCGGCGCTTAACCCTAATTTTTAAGGTTGACAATCTCTCACTTTTCTCGCGACGCCGTCTGCGACGCGAGTCGCAACGCCTCTACAACGCGGGAAAAAATAGCAAAGCCGCCCAACATCCTAACGATGTATTGAAGAAATCAGGCGCGCGATCGCGGCGTTAAGATTTTGTTGACGCGAGCGGCAGCGCCCTCGCCCGCTTGGTTTTCCCGCAGGCGCACCTTGGCATTCGAGTACACCGTACCGCTCCCCGGATCTGCTCAACGCATGTGTCTGGGCATTTTCGGCAGAAACACCGCAAGCAGACCAAGCGCCGGCAGGAAGGCGCAGAGGTGATAGACGAAGGCGATGCCGGTGTGATCGGCAAGCTTGCCGAGCACCGCCGCACCTAGTCCGCCGATACCGAAGGCGACGCCGAAGAACACGCCCGAGATCATGCCGAAGCGATGCGGCATCAGTTCCTGCGCGAAAACGATGATCGACGCCGTCGCCGAGGAAATGATCAGGCCGATGAAGATGGTGAGCACGGCGCTCGCGTAGAGTCCCGCATAGGGCAGCGCCAGCGTGAACGGCAGCGCGCCTGCTATCGAGAACCAGATGACGTATTTGCGCCCGAAGCGATCGCCGAGCGGCCCGCCGAAGAACGCGCCCGCGGCATTGGAAGCGAGAAAGAGGAAGAGGTAGAGCTGGGCTGCCTGCGTCGACACGCCAAACTTGTCGATCAGGTAGAAGATGTAATAGCTCGACAGGCTCGACACGTAGAGTTGCTTCGAGAACAGCAGCGCGACCAGCACTGCGAGCGCTATTTTGACGCGCCTTGAATCCGGCAGGTCCGGATGATGTTCCACCGCGGCCGATTTCCTGGTCGCGATCTGCGGCTTGTACCAGGCGCCGATCCGCCACAGGATCACGATCGCCAGAAACGCGATCGATGAGAACCAGGCGATAGAGGGCTGGCCGAACGGCACCACGATCAGCGCCGCCAGCACCGGCCCCATCGACGTGCCAAAACTCCCGCCGAGCTGAAACACCGATTGCGCCATGCCGTAACGACCGCCCGAGGCGAGCCGCGCGATCCGCGCCGACTCCGGATGGAACACCGCCGAGCCGAGGCCTACCAGCGCCGCCGCGATCAGAATGATGGGAAAGAGATGCGCGACGCTGAGCAGCAGCAAGCCGAAAAATGTAAAACCCATGCCGATCGCAAGCGAGAACGGCTGCGCCTTCTTGTCGGTGAAATGCCCGACCAATGGCTGCAGCAGCGACGCGGTGAACTGAAACGCCAGCGTGATCATGCCGATCTGCGAATAGTCGAGCGCGTAGGCGTCTTTCAGGATCGGATAGACGGAAGCGATCAACGACTGCATGGTGTCGTTGAGGAAATGCGAGAAACTGATGCCGGCGAGCACGATGTAAGCCGGCCCTGCCACGGCCGCTTTCGCAGCGAGGCCAGGTGCCGCGTCCGACACAACGACCGGCGCGGTCTCGGTTTCCTCACTGACGATGACGGGCTTGTTCAACGGCGCATTCCGAAGAAGGATTGGCGGGACGGCAATGCTTGTTTTTCTACGGCCGGAATCCCCTCGCGACCAGCAGCAATAGCCGATGGCTGCGATGCGCTGCTGCGCACCGCCGATCAACAGTTACATCTATGCCGGATAAAACGCGCCTATGCGGCTGCGGCGTGGCCGAGCGCGTTGACGATCTGGTCGACAACGTCCTCGACCAGGTCACGATCGTCGCCCTCGCCCATCACGCGAATGACGGGCTCGGTGCCGGAGGAGCGGACCAGCAGGCGGCCGTGGCCGTTGAGGCGGTTCTCGCCGTCCATGATCGCCGATTTCACATCGGCATGGTCGAGCGGCTTGCCGGAGCGATAGCGCACGTTCTTCAAAATCTGCGGCAGCGGATCGAACCGATGGCAGACCTCCGACACCGGACGGCGGAGTTTTTGCACGACGGCCAGCACCTGCAGCGCGGCGACGAAGCCGTCACCAGTCGTGGCGTAGTCGGACAGGATGATATGGCCCGAGGGCTCGCCGCCGAGATTGTAGCCTTGGCTCAGCATCTGCTCGAGCACGTAGCGATCGCCGACCGGCGTGCGCACCATGCCGAGGCCCTGCCCTTCGAGGAAACGCTCGAGCCCGAGATTGGACATCACGGTGGCGACGATGCCGGGCTTGGCGAGCCGGCCGTCTTCCTTCCAGCTTTGCGCGATCACCGCGAGCAACTGGTCGCCATCGACCACATGGCCGCGCTCGTCGACGAGAATGACGCGATCGGCGTCGCCGTCGAGCGCAATGCCGATGTCGGCGCGCATCTCGCGCACCTTCTTGGCCAGCGTCTCCGGCGAGGTCGAGCCGCATTCCTTGTTGATGTTGAAGCCATCGGGTTCGACGCCGATCGCAATGACGTCAGCGCCCAGTTCCCACAGCGCTTCCGGCACCACTTTGTAGGCCGCGCCATGCGCGCAATCGATCACGACGCGGAGACCCTCGAGCGAGAGCTCGCGCGGCAGCGTGCGCTTGGCGAATTCAATGTAGCGGTCATGGACGCCGTCGATGCGGCGGGCGCGCCCGAGGCTGGCGCTCTGCGCCAGGCGGCGGTCGATCGGCTCGTCGAGCAACTGCTCGATCTGCTTCTCGACATCGTCGGAGAGCTTGAAGCCCTGCGGGCCGAACAGCTTGATGCCGTTGTCCTCGAACAGGTTGTGCGAAGCCGAGATCATCACGCCGAGATCGGCGCGCATCGACTTGGTCAGCATCGCAACCGCCGGCGTCGGCATCGGGCCGAGCAGCAGCACGTCCATGCCGACCGAGGTGAAGCCGGCTACCATGGCGTATTCGATCATGTAGCCGGAGAGGCGCGTATCCTTGCCGATGACGACGCGGTGGCGATGCTCGCCGCGCTGAAACACCAGGCCGGCCGCCTGCCCCACCTTGAGCGCGAGCTCCGGCGTGATCAAACCATTGGCGCGGCCCCGAATTCCGTCGGTACCGAAATATTTGCGGCTCATCTAACCCCCCGGCCATTCCAGGGTCTTCGTCAGGCCATCACGGCCACGAATCCCCGAACGCCCACCATCGTAGCGTGCAAGGTGCTTATAATCCCTCGACGACTAAAATGGCTTCAAAAAATGTGATTAATCATTACGGCTGTAAGGGGCCGCGGCCAACCTATAAGCGATTGGTATAACTGGATATTCCTGCGAAAGGCAGATCTGGAACCGGGGGCGCTAGTTCCCCCGCTTGGCGTGGTGATCGCCTTTGGTCGGCGGCGGCTGGGTGACGCTGACGGGGTCTGACGCCGGAAAGGTCGCTTCCAAACCTTCGTGCAGGGCGTCGTCGAGCCGGCGCTTTTCCTCGCGGTCGGCCCAGCGGGGCTCGTCGTGGGCACCTATGCGCGGTCCGGTCATGGGATGTCCCTCCCAGTCGGAATGGCCCTGCGAGATGCGATTTGGCTCGCCATCCAACCATGCTAGATGACGACACGACTACGAAATTCAAGAAGGGCCGGGACGTCCATGAAGCACATCACCTGCATTGAGGATCTGCGCCAGTTGCACAAGCGCCGGGTTCCCAAGGCGTTTTTCGACTACGCCGACCGCGGCTCCTACACCGAGGACACGCTGCGCGCCAATTCCGAGGATCTGCAGCAGATCAAGTTCCGCCAGCGCATCCTGGTCGACGTCTCCAAGCGCGATCTCTCCACCACGATCCTCGGCGAGCCGGCCGCGATGCCGTTGATCCTCGCGCCGGTCGGCCTGCTCGGCATGCAACATGGCGACGGCGAGATCCATGCCTGCCGCGCAGCGCAGGCGGCCGGAATTCCCTTCACCCAGAGCACGATGTCGATCTGCTCGATCGAGGATATCGCCTCCGCCGTCGACAAGCCGTTCTGGTTCCAGCTCTACGTGATGAAAGACCGCGGTTTCATCAAGGCGTTGATCGAGCGCGCCATCGCCGCGAAATGCTCGGCGCTGGTGTTGACCGTCGATTTGCAGGTGATCGGCCAGCGCCATCAGGACATCAAGAACGGCATGACAGTGCCGCCGGAATGGTCGCTGGCGAAGCTGATCGACTTTGCGAGCAAGCCTTCATGGGTCGCGGGCGTCTTGCGCGGCAAGCGCCGTACCTTTGGTAACATCGTCGGCCACGTCAAAGGCACCGAGGATCTCACCAAGCTCTCGGAATGGACGGCGTCGCAATTCGATACCTCGCTGAACTGGAAGGACCTTGATTGGATCCGCTCGATCTGGCCGGGCAAGTTGATCCTAAAAGGCATTCTCGACGTCGAGGATGCCGAACTCGCGTCAAAAACCGGCGCACAGGCGATCGTCGTCTCCAACCACGGCGGCCGGCAACTCGACGGCGCGCCATCGTCAATCGAGGTGCTGCCGGAGATCGTCGATACCGTCGGCTCGAAGATGGAGATCATGTTCGACGGCGGCATCCGCACCGGCATGGACGTGGTGCGCGCGCTCGCGCTCGGCGCCAAATCCTGCATGATCGGCCGCGCCTATGCCTATGGCCTGGGCGCTGCCGGCGAAGCCGGCGTCGCCAAGGCGCTCGACATCCTGGCCAAGGAAATGCTCACGACGATGGGATTGTGCGGCGTCAACACGATCGCGGAGATCGACGACAACGTGCTGGCGGTTTAGACGGGCTCTTCCCGTCGTCCCGGACAAGCGAAGCTGCTTTCTTCCTTCTGGAGAAGGTGCCTTGCCAAAGGCAAGGCGGATGAGGGGTCTCTATCCGCGAAAACAGCCACCTCACCCGTCTCGCCGCCGCTACGCTGCGTAGGGAGTGGCAGCGCGGGGCGAAAATGCCGAATTCAAGGCCGCGCGAACTGTGGAGATGATGCGTCGCGCTCAGTCGTCTTCACACCACCGAGGGCGGGTTGCGGACGTCACCTCAGTTGAAGGTCTGAAGCCTCAGCTTCAGCGCGCCACCCGCTTGGCGCTCGAATACATGCATGGCTAGCCCGCTAAAGGGCGTCGGCTTACCCTCCTTGTCCTTGCCCGTAGCGCTCCACTTGGCCGTGCCGAAGACGACCTTGTCGTCTCCGCCAGCGTCAATGACCTCCAGCTTGTGGCCGGTCACGCCGTTCGCGAAGAGCCCGGCCCAGAATTTTTCGATCTCCGCTGGACCCGACACCACCTGGTGCGAGGGCGGCATCAGCTTGGCAGTCGACACATAGTCGGCAGCGAGCGCCTTAGCGTCCTGCTTGTTGAATGCGGCATCCCAGGCCGCGTACGCCTTTTCGACATCACTCTTGGCGTCGGCCGCGATCGAGACCGCCGGAGCGGCGGTTAGCAGACAAAAAAGCAATGCTGATGTTTGAGCCAATTTCATAGGATGCTCCTCTGTTGGACTGATGCGTTTCGCGCTCCCAAACGTTCAGACGATGGAATCGTTCGGATACTGCGACGCTTCCGGTACGGCCACCGATGCCTCCGGTAATGGACTTCCTCCTGTCGTGCGTCCCTCAGACCGGGGGCATTGCAATGCAAACGCGGACGCGGACGCGCCGAGCATTCAGAAAGGCGGAAGTTTTGAAAGGCCTGCCGATGGCAACCAGCGCTGCCACTTTGAAGAAACGGAGATTTCGGTACGTCGCCGTTTAACGGACAGCAGATGGCAAGCAACGTTTGCCTGCAGCGCTTAATGCTCTCGGCCCAAGGGAAAATCAATATGACGGAAAGCGTACTCAAGGAGGATTACTGAGTTCCATCGATTCTAGCGTGCGATTGCTCAGGACGACATGCTCCCCTTGCCGCGGCAAACAACGTGATGATTGAAGAGACGGATCACGACACCTCGATACAGCAACTCTCATTGCCTCCTCTCGTCGCCCTCGCATTACCAACGCAAATCCGCGCGTGCTTGCGCTGTGCGCCAAGGATCATGAGCCTGTGCGGCGTAAACACCATTGACGATCGCGTGCTCGCGGTTTGAGGCAAGCTCTATCCCTGTCGTCCCGGACAAGCGACGTGCGATCCGGGACCCATAACCACCGATGCTTATAATGTGTGGAGCTGGAGTCCCAGCTTGTCCAACAACAAGCAGTCGTGGTTATGGGTCTCCGCGTTCGCGGGGACGACCCGTTGAGAGAGCTGCGCCTACTCTCACATCGGCGGCGTAATTCCGTCGCGGCCGACATTGACGCGCGCGGCTTCCAGCGTGCCGTCGTCCTTCTTCACCGCGCCGAAGATGATGATCTTGGCGCCCGGCTTCAGCTCGGACCTGTCGCCGGCGACGAAGGTGACGACAGGCGTACCCTCCGGCACCACGACTTTCTTTTCGCCGTCCTTGTATTTGACCAGGATGTTCTGGCCATCGGTGCCCTTCACGGTCTGGGCTACGGTGGCATTGGTCATGGTCGAGTTCGGCCGCGCGTCCCAGGGCCGGAAACCTTCGGCCGCGCCGCGCTGGTTTTCGGGGAAGATATGCACCGCGACCGCCTTCTGGGTGCCGTCCGGCTCCGGCATGCCGGTGACGCCGATATAGGAGCCTTCCTTGATCTCGGACAGCTCGGTCTTGGCCACGCCGAACACGGCGACATTGTCGGTAACACGCACTTTCATGTCGGTGCCGTCGCGCGACTTGATCGACAGCATCGGCCCCTCCACGGCCTCGATGGTGCCGCGAATCCGAACTGTCGGCGGCTGTTGCGCCCAAGCCTCCGTCGCAAGCAGAGCGACAAAGCCCAGCGAGGCCGCGAGCACGCGCGGGCCTGAAGAAGATTTCAGCATGGTATTCCTCCCGAGATGTATTTGGCGCCCAACTCAACGCAAACACCGCGCGGGATTAGCTATTCCACGAGGCGACTTCACATCGGCGGGGTCAGGCCGTCGCGGCCGACGCTGACGCGGCTGGTCTCGAATGAGCCGTCGGGCAGCTTCTTCATGAAGGCAATCACCTTGGCACCTGGCTTGAGGTCGGACTTGTCGGCGGGAACGTAGGTCACAACCGGCGTCTCCGGCGATACGACCACCTTCTTCTCGCCGCCCCGGTATTTGATCGTCAGGGTGTGACCGTCATTGCCGACCACCGAATCCGCCACCGTGGCGTTGGTCATCGTAGAGTTGGGGCGGAGATCATAGGGTCGCGAGCCCTCGCCGGTGCCGCGCATGCTTTCCGGAAACACATGCACCTCCACCGCGTTCTGGCTGCCGTCGGGGCCCGGCACCGTGGTGGTGCCGATGAAGGAGCCGACCTTGATGTCGGACAGCGCAATCTTGCTGATCCCGACGACGTTGAGGTCGCGGGTCATGTTCAGCCTGACATCCTCGCCGCCGCGCGACTTGACCGCGAGCACGTCGCCATCGACTGCCTCGATGGTGCCGCGAACGCGCGTCGGCGTCGGCGGCTGCTGGGCGATCGCGAAAAGCGTGGAGCCTGCCACCATCGCGATGGCGACAAGCGGGCGAACGAGCTGATAGCGAGGGATGGACATGCGGGGGTCTCCGGTGGCGGCACTGACGTAGCCATTGACCCCGGCTATTCAAAAAAATTCCGGCTCAATAGTTCGCGATCAGCCGATCATGTATTCGTGAGGTCGGCCTCGACCAGCGCGCGCAGTTCCGCCGTCACCTCGGGGCGTTGTCCGAACCACAGTTCGAAGCCGCGCACCGCCTGATGCAGGAGCATGCCGAGCCCATCGGCCGTCTTCAACCCGCGCGCGCGTGCGGCCGCAAGCAGGGGCGTGTCGAGCGGGACATAAACGAGATCGGCGACGACGGCGTGTGACGGCAACTGCCCGACATCGAGTTCGAGCGGCGGCTGCCCCTTCATGCCGAGCGAGGTCGTGTTCACCAGAAGGCCGGCACGCGGCAGGATATCGCCGAGCGCATCCCACGCCACGGGCAAGACGCTCGCGCCGAACTGGTCCGCCAGCGAGCTCGCGCGCGCCATGGTACGGTTGACAAGATGAACGCGCTTGATGCCGCGCTCGCGCAAGCCGAACACCACCGCGCGCGACGAGCCGCCGGCTCCGAGCACCAGCGCATCCTCAGTTCTGTCCCAGCCGGGCGCGCTGGCGTCGAGATTGTTGATGAAGCCTTCGACGTCGGTGTTGGTCGAGCACAATTCGCCGTCCGCGAACCACAGCGTGTTGGCCGCGCCGACGGCGCGGGCACGCTCGTCCGGCTTCGACAGGACAAGCGCTAGCTCCTTGTGCGGAATGGTGACGTTGGCGCCGACGAAGCCGCGCAGCGACAGGCGGAAGATGAAATCCTTGAACTCGTCCGGCGGCACCGCCTCGATGACATAGCCGCCCTCGATGCCGAGTGTCCGCAGCCAGTAGTGATGGATCAACGGCGAACGCGAATGCGCGGCCGGCCATCCGATCAGGCAGGCGGCAGGGGGCTTAGACACGAAAAACAACCTCCTCAAAGACGTCGATGGCCGGGATAAACCCGGCCACGACGATCAATTTATCTTCCCTGGAGGCGTGTCAAGCCGAACGCGGGTCACCGCGGCCGGTTTGGCCGCGGCGATCCTGCCGGGAGCTACGCCGCGACGCGATGCGCGGCGATGATCTGGTCGGCGGCGCGGCCGGTGACCTCGGCCATGCGGTCGAACTGGCGGGTGAAGCCGCCGGCGCCGGCGGTGGCGGATCGCAGCTCCACGATCAGATCGCCGATCTCCGCCTCCGGCATGGTGGCGCGGACGCAATCCCAGCCCGCCCAGCCCTCGCGGGTGTCGAAGCCGAGGATCTGGCCGCGCCGCGCCGACAGGATGGCGTTGATCTTCGCCGTCGCTTCCGTCGGGCAGACGATCTCCACCATGTGGATCGGCTCCAGCAGCACCGGCTGGCACTGCGGCAGCGCCTCGCTCATGCCGATCCGCGCCGCCGTGCGGAAGGCGAGATCGGAGGAGTCGACGCTGTGATAGGAGCCGTCAGTCAGCGTCACATCGACGTCGATGACGGGGAAGCCGAGCGGGCCCTTGGCAAGGCCGTCGATCACGCCCTCTTCCACCGCGCCGATATAGTTGCGCGGCACCGCGCCGCCGACGACCCTTTCGTGGAACTCGAAGCCCGAGCCGCGCGGCATCGGCTTGATTTCCAGCACCACGTCGCCGAACTGGCCGTGACCGCCGGACTGCTTCTTGTGGCGACCGCGCTGGGTGATCGATTTGCGGATGGTCTCCTGATAGCCGATCGCGGGCGGCTGCGACTTGACGTTGACGCCGAAGCGATCCCGCAGGCGTTCCAGCGCGACGCGCAGATGCATCTCGCCCTGCCCCCACAGTACGATGTCGTGGGTGCGCGGATTCTGGATCATCGTCAGCGACTGATCTTCCTCGTTCAGCCGCAGCAGCGCCTGCCCGAGCTTGACGTCGTCCTTGCGGTCGGTCGCCGCAAGCGACATCGCCAGCACCGGTGGCGTCGGCGCGACCTGCACCAACGCGGCCGGCGCGGTCTTGCCGCCAGACAGCGTGTCGCCGGTCTTGACCGCGTCGAGCTTGCCGAGCGCAACCGTCTCGCCGGCTTCCGCCGCAGGGCGCTTGGTGTCGTGCGCGCCGTTGACGGCAAGGATGCCGGAAACCCGCCCGGCTTCGCCGGAGGAGGATTGCAGCGTCGCGCCGTCTTCGAGGCGGCCGGCAAGCAGCCGCGTCAGCGACAGCTTGCCCCCGTGCTGCAGATGCACCGTCTTGAACACAAAGCCCAGCGCTTCCTTTTGCGCGGATGCGCCGAGGCGTTTTGCCGTCTCGGCGACGCCGGGCGATTCATGCCGCAGCGCCTTCATCAGCCGCAGCACGCCGTTTTCGCGCGCGGCAGCGCCCAGCAGCACCGGGCAGATCAGGCCTTCGCGCAGCTCGCGGGCGAGATCGTCGAACACGGCGTCGCGCGGCGGCTGGATGTCCTCCAGCAACTGCTCCATCAGCGCGTCGTCATGGTCGGCGAGCTTCTCCAGCATCGAGAAGCGCGCTTCCTTCTCGCGGTCGAGATCGCCGCCTTCCAGCGCAATGACTTCGGAGGGCTTGTGCTCGCGATAGACGAAGGCGCGCTCCAGCGCGAGATCAACGAACCCTTCGATCAAGTCGCCCTTCCAGATCGGAATCTGCCGCAGCACCAGCGGCACGCGCGAGGCCGGCTGCAGCGTCGCCAGCGTTTCGCGGATGCGCTTGTTGGCGCGATCGATCTTGTTCAAAAACAGAAAACGGGGAATGCCGAGATCTTCCAGCTCGCGCAGGATGATCTGCAGTTGCGGCAGCTTCTTCTCGTCCGCCTCGCAGACCACGACCGCGGCATCGACCGCGGGCAACGCGGCGCGCATGTCCTGCGCGAATTCGATCGAGCCGGGACAATCGATAAACGTGTAACTGTCGCCCATGAAGGTGGTGGTGGCGGCGCTTAAGCCCACCCCCATCTTGTGATGGCGCGCTTCGGGACTGGCATCACCTACGGAAGTTCCGGCATCGACGCTGCCGGCATTCTTGATGGCGCCCGTTCGGGCAAGGATCGCTTCGAGGAGTGTGGTTTTACCGCTTTGGAAAGGGCCCACCAGCGCGATGCACCGTGGACCTCGGGGACTTCTGACGTCTTGTCCCATTGCCGCCTCCCTGTTTGGAGCTCGGCCCGTGATTGGGTCGGCGACCTCTGATGCTCCGCCTGTCGCGACGATTTGGCAAGCGGGAAAAATTCGCTGCGGTGCGATGTGAGGTGCGGACCAGATCCCAGCCGCGTCATTGCGAAAAAGCGGTTTAGGGTTCGGAGTCTTTCGGCCGTATTCCAGATAGCAATTGGATGTGGATGTCCTGTGCAACGATCTCTCGCGCCCAGTCCGCCTTTTCTTCCGAGATCAGCTTCGCAACCAGGAGTTCGTCGACCGCTGATGCGGCAGTATGCTTACTCCACTCCAAATCTGGGAGATAACGCACATAAGTCATTGGTACCTCAGGCGATAGCAGAAGGAACTAGGATGTCATGCTTCAGCGAGCCTGAGCATAGATTGCTTCGCGGGGAAAACTAACGCCCCGGCCGCAGTTCCAAACTTTCCAATCCGGCAGCAATGCTGACACCGACCTGGCCCTGCACGCTGAGCGGCTGCAGCGCGATCGAATTGGCGGAGCCGCCGACCAGCACGTTGCCGCCGACACCGACGCCGAGCGTCGCGCTGCCCTGCGCGCCGACATAATCGCCGGACAGGCCGCCCGGCCCGAGCCGCGCCACCGGTGCAAACACGCCCCAGGCCAGCGCCGATTCCTGGGTGATGCCGAGATCGAGCCCGACTTTGCGGATGGTGGCGATGTAGCGGTCCTCCGGCATCCCTTCAGCGCGCAGCACGCAGCCGAGATTGGTGACGGAACCCACGATGAAACCGACGCTGGCGCCGCCGCGGCACTCCAGCACGCCGACCTGCACGCGCTGCACCTGCTGCGCATTGGCGCCGCTGATCGACGAAGCCAGCGTGGCGAAAGCAGCTGCGGCAAGGAAGAGGGAACGGCGCATGAAGTAATCTCCGGCTGAAAAAAGTGATGCGAGCAGAGAATTAAAACAAGGCCGTGCCCGCAACGCTCGCATTTCTATGCCATAACGTCGCAGGCCGTGCCAGATTGGCAGGAGGGTGCTTAACCATCAGAGACAAACATCATCCCGATGCGAGCGAAGTGAGATTTGGTCTGCGCATTTGCCTATCTGGAATTGACCCATCGAACTTCGCTGATCGGTCGCCAGCCCTAGCTTCAAAACACCCTTGACAGATGAATATAGGTATATATCTATAGATCTGTGAAAGATCTGCTCCGCGCTATTAAGCCTGCGATTTTTGTGGGCTCCAGCCGAAAGGACCTGCAAGGATTTCCAGCGGCCATCCGCAGCGGGATCGGGCAAGCTCTTTTCGAAGCGCAGATCGGGGAGCATCCACACAACGCCAAGCCTCTGAAGGGTTTGAGCGGAGTGTTGGAGATTCGCGACAATTTTGATGGCGATACCTATCGCGCCGTCTACACGGTGCGTCTTGAGGGTGTCCTGTACGTCCTGCACGCCTTCCAAAAAAAATCCACCAGTGGGATAGCCACCCCTCAGCGACACATGGATCTGATACGCCAGCGCCTGCGCGACGCCGAAGCCATTCACAAAGCAGCCAGGGGAGTTCGATGATGAGCGCCAAAAAACTGCCCGCCCATGAAGTTGGAAGCGGCAATATCTTCGCTGATCTTGGTTTACCTAATGCAGAGGAGCACCAACTCAAGGCTGCACTGGTGGTGCAGTTGAAGCGACTGATCGCCGAACGTGGTCTCACCCAGGTCGCGGCGGCCAAGCTGGTAGGGATGAAACAGCCCGACCTCTCGAAGCTGCTGCGCGGCCAGTTCCGGCTGGTGTCCGTGGAAAAGCTGATGCGGATGCTCACCGCCTTCGATCAGGATGTGGAGATTACCTTGAAGCCGCATCGCAAACGCGGCACGGCCGGCCGGATCACCTTCATTCGGGCCGCGTAGCCCAAACGAAGCTGAACGTAACAATCAACAAAAAAGGCCCGCTTGCGCGGGCCTTTTCCTTAACGTGTCATCCTCAACCGCGTCGGTGATGCCGGCGAGCGTGCCGGCGCGGGCCGTTGCCGTAGAACGGCTGCAGTTCGAGGCCGGCGATGCCGGCGGTGACGTTGAGTCCGGTCTGTCCCTGCAGGCTGATCGGCTGCAGCGCGTAAGCGTTGGCGGGACCGCCGACCAGGAAGTTGCCGCCCCCGCCGATGCCGATCGATGCGTTGGCGCCGACGCCGCCATAGGAGCCAGCGAGTTCGCCGCGGCCGAGCCGGCTGGTCGGCGCATTGACGGCCCACTGCAACTGCGTCTGCTCGGTCACGCCGAGATCGAGACCGATGCGCTGCACCTTGGCGATATAGGGTTCAGGCCGGCGGCCTTCGCTGCGGAACACGCATTCGAGGCTGGTCACCGAGCCGACGACAAAGCCGACATTCTGGCCGCCCTGGCATTGCAGGATGCCGGCGCGAACCGGCGGCGCCGCGTTGGCGCTTGCGATCGGCGCGATCAGTGCCGCCGTGGCGAGTGTCAGTGTCAGAAGTCGCATGTGTCCCAGTCTCCGCATCATGATGATGAACAAATTTAGCGGAGCGGACAGGATGGAAGCGCCGTGTCGAAAACATGGCGCTTCCTCAAGAAGCCGTCAAAAGCCGTCAAAACATTGCGCTTCAGTTTACACGCGATGTGATTTGACGGCCGTCTTTTTGACGCGATTGCTTTTTGCGAACCGGACCCATCCCGCATCATGTGCGGAATGGGCCGGTGCGTGCGAAACGCCTGTTATCGCAAATTGCCGCAGAAGCGCTGGATGCGCTTGCAGGCGTCTTCGAGGTCGGAGGTTTTGGTCGCATAGGAGATGCGGAACGCCGGGCCGAGGCCGAACGCGGACCCCTGCACGACGGCGACGCCTTCGTTCTCCAACAGCTCCGTGACGAAGTCCTCATCGTTGGCGATCACCTTGCCCGACGGCGTGGTCTTGCCGATGGTGCCGGCGCAGGACGGATAGACGTAGAACGCGCCTTCCGGCCGCGGACACTCGATGCCGTTGGCCTGGTTGAGCATCGACACCACGAGATCGCGGCGCTCCTTGAACACCTTGTTGTGCACCGGGATGAAGTCCTGCGGACCGTTCAGCGCCTCCACCGACGCCCACTGCGCGATCGACGACGGGTTCGAGGTCGACTGCGACTGGATCGTCGCCATCGCCTTGATCAAGTCGGCCGGGCCGCCGGCGTAACCGATGCGCCAGCCGGTCATGCAATAGGCCTTCGAGACGCCATTCACGGTCAGCGTGCGCTCATACAGTTTCGGCTCGACCTGCGCAGGCGTGGCGAACTGGAAGTCGTCATAGACCAGGTGCTCATACATGTCGTCGGTCATCACCCAGACATGCGGATGCTTCACCAGCACGTCGGTGATCGCCTTCAGTTCGGTACGCGTGTAGGCGGCGCCGGTCGGGTTCGACGGAGAACAGAGAATGATCCACTTGGTTTTCGCCGTGATCGCCTTTTCCAGATCCTCCGGGCGCAGCTTGAAGCCGCTGGAGGCCGGGCACACCACCGGCACCGACTCGCCGCCGGCGAGCGCCACCATCTCGGGATAACTGACCCAGTACGGCGCCGGGATGATGACCTCGTCGCCGGGGTTCAACGTCGCCATCAGCGCGTTGTAGAGCACCTGCTTGCCGCCGGTGCCGACGATGATCTGGTTCGGCTTGTAGGTCAGGCCGTTCTCGCGCTGGAACTTGGCGATGATGGCTTCCTTCAGCTCGGGAATGCCACCGACATCGGTGTACTTGGTCTTGCCGGCCTCGATGGCGCGGATCGCCGCCAGCTTGATGTTGGCGGGCGTATCGAAATCCGGCTCACCGGCGCCGAGACCGATGACGTTGCGACCCGCCGCTTTCAGCGCGCGCGCTTTGTCCGTGACCGCGATCGTCGCGGACGGCTTCACACGGGCGAGCGAGGCGGACAGGAAGGGCATCATGATCTCCTGGCAAACGTCGTGACCACTGAAATTCACGACTCTTTTTGATGGGAACGCCGCACCCTACGGCGCTCCGCGCTGCATCGCAAGAAGCTTGGCCGGAAACGGCCGAACTTTAGGGAACGTTAAAGCGGGCTCGGTACGGTCGGAGCAATACGGCGCAATATTCGTAAAGTTCCGCGGTAAAATGGCTCATATCTGGCAAGCGCTGCGGTCCGGCGAATGGCTGACGGCTTCGCGCGTGCGCGCCTATTGTCTGATCTTGCTCGCCTTCGCCGGCCTGGCCGTCGTCGGCTGGATCGCGTTGTCGCATGACCTGGTCGACCGTAACGGCAAGCCGATCGGGACCGACTTCTCAAGCTTCTACGCGGCCGGCACGCTGGCGCTGGAGGGACGAGCGGCGGACGCCTACAACATGGCCCTGCATCATGCCCGCGAGCAGCAATTGTTCGGGCCCGATACGCCGTTCTATAGCTGGCTCTACCCACCGAGCTTTTTTCTCGTGGCGGCGCCGCTGGCGCTTTTGCCGTACGCGCTGGCACTGGCCGCATGGCAGGGTCTTACGTTCGCGTTCTATCTCGTGGTAATCGGCGCGATCCTGCGGCCGGCGCGGCAGCAGCACGGCGCGATCGACCGGCTGTGGCTGCCGGTGGCCGTCGCCTTCCCCGCCGTCTTCATCAATCTCGGCCATGGGCAGAACGGCTTTTTGAGCGCCGCCTTGCTGGGTGCGGCGCTGGTCGCGCTGCCGCAACGGCCGCTTGTCGCAGGCGTATTGTTTGGCCTTCTGTCGTACAAGCCGCAATTCGCGCTCGTAATTCCCATCGCGCTGGTCGCCGGCGGACAATGGCGCACGTTTTTTTCCGCAGGCGTCACCGTGATCGTCCTCGCCGGCGCATCCGCAGCCTTGTTCGGGGTGGATGCCTGGACGGCGTTCTTCGCTTCCACCGAGATCTCGCGCAAGGTGCTGCTGGAAGAAGGCAATGTCGGCTTCGAGAAACTGCAGAGCACGTTTGCCGCGATCAGGCTGTGGGGCGGCGGCGTGACGCCCGCCTATATGGCGCAAACAGCGGTGTCCGTGCTCACGATCACCGCCACCGCGTGGATCTGGTATACTAGCCGCGATCACGCCATCAAGGCGGCGCTTCTGATTGCCGCCACCGCACTCGCCTCCCCGCACGTCCTCGACTATGACCTGATGCTGCTCGCGCCGGCGCTCGCCTTCTTCGTCGCGGCGAGAGCCGATGCGCGCTTCGGCGACTATGAGATCAGCCTGCTCGCGTTTGTCTGGATCGCGCCGCTGCTGTCGCGCAGCATCGCCGGCGTCAGCTACATACCCCTGGGCCTGTTCGCGGAGCTGGCTTTCTGTGCACTGGTATTGCGGCGCGCGGCCCTCGATCGCGCCAGCCATGAGCTTGGCGCGCCCCGCGTCGCGCAAGCGTGATCTTTGTTGTTCCGCCGTGTTGGTGAAACATTCTGCGCGCGTGCAGTGCGGTAGAGGTTTTCGACTTTTTCCATTCCCCGGGACTTGCGACACCGTGATATCGGCATCATTGTTTGGCCGCGTTGCGCGTGCGAACCGCTGATGGCGCGGGCGCGCAACTGTTGCGTGCGTGCTTTCTCGATCGGGGTGAAATCCAGGACGATGTACAAGCTCTATTCGATGCAGCGATCCGGCAACAGCTACAAGGTCCGCCTTGCACTGGCGCTGCTTAATGCGCCGTATGAGGCCATCGAAGTCGACATTCTCCGCGGCGAAAGCCGCACGCCGGATTTTCTGGAGAAGAATCCGAGCGGACAGGTGCCGCTGCTGGAAGTCGCCGAGGGCCGCTATCTCGCCGAGTCCAACGCCATCCTCTGGTATGTCTGCGGCGGCACCTCGCTGGCGCCGGAGTCGCGGGTCGAGCGCGCCGAAGCGCTGCAATGGATGTTCTTCGAGCAGCACGCGCTGGAGCCCAATATCGGCGCCGCCTATTTCTGGCTGTCGTTGGTCAAGGGCGGCCGCGACCTGCAGACGCATGCGCTGGAGGACTGGATGGAGCGCGGCTATGCAGCGCTCCAGGTGATGGAAAACCACCTCAAGACCCGCGCCTATTTCGCCGCAGGGCAGCTCACGGTCGCCGATATCGCGCTGTACGGCTACACCCATGTCGCCGACCGCTGCGACTACGACCTCGCCACCTTCCCCGCCATCCGCGCCTGGCTGCGGCGGGTCGAACAGACCCCGGGCTTCGTCACTATGGACTGGCGGCCACAGACCGAGGTCGACGACCAGGCCGGCATCGTCGCCGGCGCATAGCCTGCGAGCTTCCTCACTTTCGCGCGAGCAGGCGGCCAAAAAGTTAACAATAGCGGGTATAAGTTAACCTTTGCCGCTATTCCGCCATTTTCAGCGACCGACCGCCGCATTGTTGCCGGTGATCATTGCAAAGTTTTCCTGACGTCGCGGGTGATTCGCCCCGCACTACAAGGATTTTGACCAATGATTCGGTCGCCCGGCTCGGTCGGCTTCGAAAGCCGCCGTACGCCCGTTGCTTCTTCCCGATTGACGAACGCGATCGCCACCTCGCTCGCGATCGGCACGCTGTCGCTGTGCTTCGTGGTGGCGCTGACCATCCTGTCGATCAAGGCCTCGATGGCGCTGCCGTTTGCCGGATAGCTGTTAAGCTTTTTTTGTTTGCATCATTTGCATCATTAGCGAACCCGCGATGATCGGCATCGCGATTGGATGCGCATGAAGACACCTGTCGGCCTTGTCACCGTCGCGCTGACGGTAGCGATCCTGCTTGCGGTCTCGTTCCTGATCGCCACCGGCACGCGCGGCCAGGAGCAAGCGTTCGGTTCCTCGGCCGGCGAACTCGAGGTGCGGACCGTCGCCAGGGGCCTCGTCAATCCCTGGGCGCTGGCGTTCCTGCCGGATGGGAAGATGCTGGTGACCGAGCGCCCCGGCCGCATGCGCCTCGTCAGCGCCGAAGGACAAATCTCGCCACCGCTCAAGGGTGTGCCCGAGGTATGGGCCTCCGGTCAGGGCGGCCTGCACGATGTCGTCACCGACAAATCCTTTGCGCAGAACAAGACCATCTATTTCTGTTACGCCGAACGGACCGAGGGCGGCGGACGCACCACGGCCGCCCGCGCGAAACTGAACGACGCCAACGGCCGCCTCGACGAGGTCAAGATCATCTTCCGCCAGCAGGGGCCGCTGTCGTCAGGCAATCACTATGGCTGCCGCATCGCGCAGGCCGATGACGGCAATCTGTTCGTGGCGCTCGGCGATCACTTCACCTATCGCGACCAGGCGCAAAGCCTCGGCAATCACCTCGGCAAGATCGTCCGGATCGCGCCCGATGGTTCGGTGCCATCGGGCAATCCGTTTGCCGGCCGCGCCGATGCCAAGCCGGAAATCTGGAGTTACGGGCACCGCAACGTGCAGGCGCTTGCGATCAATCCGGCGACCGGCGAGCCCTGGGAAATCGAGCACGGCCCGCGCGGCGGCGACGAAGTCAATGTCGCCGGCAAAGGCAAGAATTACGGCTGGCCGGTGATCGGCCACGGCATCGATTATTCCGGCGCGAAGATTCACAACGCAACGAGCAAGGACGGCATGGAGCAGCCGCTCAAATACTGGGTGCCGTCGATCGCGCCGTCAGGCATGGCCTTCTACACCGGAAACCTGTTTCCGAAATGGAACGGCAGCCTGTTCCTGGGCGCGCTGCGCGGCGCCATGCTGGTGCGGTTGACGTTGAACGGCAATGCCGTGACGTCGGAAGAACGCCTTTTGCAGAACCTGCACGAGCGTATCCGCGATGTCCGCCAGGGGCCGGACGGCGCGCTGTGGCTTTTGACCGACAGTTCGGCAGGTCGAATATTGCGGGTGACGCCGGCCGCCAAATGATTGTGCGTACTGCCGACATTGATAGCGCAAGGCGCTGGCCTCACTTCAGCTTGCCGCTCGACAGATCCATGATCATGCGCGTGGTCAGGTACAGGCGCGGCACGATGGTGTCGACCTTCACATACTCGGCATCGTTGGAGTGCGCGCCGTAGCTCGACAGGCCCATGCCTTCGACCACCGCCCCCTTCGCCTTGAGGCCGGCAAACGCCGCATCGGTGCCGCCGCCCGTAGCCTTCTCGGCCACGTTGAGCGACATGCCCAGTTCCCGATAGATCGTCTTGCCGTGATCGGTGACGCGGCGCGAGGCGTCGGTGGCCTCAAGCGGCGGCCGGCGCACCTCGAATTTCAGCTCCACCTTGGAGTCGGGCAGCAGCTTCGTCTTGATCTTGTCGCGCAGCGCCTTCTCGAGCCCGTCGAAATCCGCCACCTTGAGCGCGCGCGCATCGGCCTGTGCCGCGGCTTCGGCCGGAATCACATTGCGGTTGGTACCGGCCTTGGCAACGGTCCAGTTCAGCTTCAGGCCCTGCTCGCGCTTGGACAAATCCTTCAGCTGCAAGAGCTGGTGCGAAAGCTCGTACAACGCATTCACGCCGTCTTCAGGCCGGGCGCCCGCATGCGATGCCTTGCCCTGCACCGTGAGATAGGCTGAGCCGATGCCGCTGGTGGCGAGGCGCAGCGCGCCGTCGGTGCCGCCGCCCTCAAACGAGAACACGGCATCCTGCTCGGCGGCGAGGCGCGTGATGGTGCTGCGCCAGCCGGGCGAGCTGATCTCCTCGTCGCCATTGATCAGCACCGAGAGCTCGCCGTACTCCCTGAAGTTCAGCTTCTGCAGCATGGCCACCGCGTGGATGATGATGGCGATGCCCTGCTTGTCGTCGGCAATGCCGAGGCCATAGGCCTTGTCGCCGTCGATGCGGAACGGCTGATCCTTCAGCATGCCCTTGAGGTATACCGTATCCATGTGCGCGATCAGCATGACCTTCGCGCGGCCCGTGCCCTTGAAGACGGCGTCACGGCCGGGCCCACCTTCTCGGGTGTGTCGTCGAGGCGGTAGATGTCGCTGGGCTGCAGGATTTCCACGGCGCCGCCGAGCTGCTTGAGCTGGCCGGCAATGCGCTCGGCGATGCGGTTCAAGCCCTCGATGTCCCCGCTGCCGGATTCGATCTGCACGAGGTCGCGCAGCGTATCGAGCAGGGGCTGCTGCTCCTTTTGCGCCAGCGCATGGACATCGGCCACCGGCGCGGCGTGCGCCACGGCGGCAAATGCCAGCGCGAGTGATGCGATCAATGGACGAACAAAGGACAAGGCAGCGTGCGGTCGGGGCATGGCGCGGCGGTCCGTGAGGCTGGAAGAAGGAAGGTGATAATGTAGCACTGAAGCATCGTGGCGGGCAGGCTACAACCCCGGTTCGACAGCCTTGTTCCGAATATTCAACAAAAGAGCCCTCAGGACCATTTGTGAAAAATCAGAAACGCACCAGCGGCGATGAAGAGAAAGCCGAGCGCGTGATTCCACCCCAGCGGCTCCTTTAGGTAGAGCACCGAGAAGGCGGCGAACACCACCAGTGTGATCACCTCCTGGATGGTCTTGAGCTGGGCTGCCGAATACACCGCGCTGCCCCAGCGGTTGGCCGGCACCGCCAGCCAGTATTCGACGAAGGCGATCCCCCAGCTCGCCAGCACGACCGTCGGCAGCGCGCTTCCCTTGAACTTCAGATGGCCATACCAGGCGAAGGTCATGAAGACATTGGAGGCGAACAGCATCAGGACCGGCAGCAGCGTGGGCGAAACAGTAGGCATTGATTTCCCTTCTTGAAAAATGTCGCGCGCTAATCGTCGGGTGTGGTACCCGTTCCCTGGATCGATATCATTTGATTTCAAAAATACGAAAACTCTACGCATTCCTGCAGCTCTCTCTTAGGACTGGCGGCAGAAAGGCGTGCACAATCGCAACAATCAGGCATGCTTGCGTCGTATTCCCGGCAAGTGACGAGAACGGCATGCAGTTAAACTGGCGCGCAATCTCCGGTCCGGCTCTTACAACGGCGACGGCGTTGATCGCCCTCCTCGTCGACCGGCATTTCGTTCCGGTCCCCAATCCCGCGCCGCTGTTCGTCTGCATCGTCGCCCTTGCCGCTTCCATCAGTGGCATCGCCTCCGGCATGGCCAGTGCCGTCATCGCCGTGGCGTCTTCCGCGCTGTTCTTTCTCAACCACCGCACCACCCCCGGTTACGACATGTCGGATCTGGCGCGCATGCTGCTGCTGGCCGTGACCGCCGGCGGCACCGCGCTGATCACCGGGCTGCTCAGGCAGAAATGGGTCGACGCTTTCGCGTGGGAGAAGAAGCATCATGCCACCGCGGAACGTCTGTCGGCCGCGCTCGACCAGGTTGATATCGGCATTGTGCTGCTCGATTCCGACACCCGCGCCGAATTCATCAACCGCGCCTTCCGCGATTACTTCAAGCTGTCCGACGCGCAGGCCGACAGCAAGCCGCCGTTCATTGCGCTGATGTATCACGGCCGCGACACCGGTGCGTGGCAACTGCCCGAGGACGAACTCAGCGCCTTCATCGCCAAGCGCACCGAGATGATCCGCACCGGCGATTCCACGCCGATCAACATCGAACTCGTGGATGGAGAGGTGCTGCGCTTCACCTGCACCGCACTACCCGATGGCGGACGCATGCTGAGCTACACGCCGATCACCGACCTCGTCCGCCACACCGACGATCCCGGCAGCGCGGAGTACTATCGCGCCTTGCGCGGCAGCCACCGCAGCCTCGCCCGGCACCTCGGCGCGGCGGAGTAGCGGCGAAGATAGCCTACAGGGCCGATGACTCTCTTTCAAACCTCTCCCCGCCTGCGGGGAGAGGTCGACCCGCTCTTGCGCGGCGGGTGAGCGACTATCTGGTTTGTCAAGTTGCATTGGCATACGCGGTTCGCGCGTCGCGAGCTTTTGCGTTGAGCCTGACGAGGAGCTTGCGGGCAAGGGCAATGCGAACGACCATTTTCTCCTTGCCGGCCTTGAGCAGCCTGTCGCGGAACTCGGCAAGGCTTTTGTCGTAGCGGGCGGCGATGGCCGCGACGAGGAAGAGGATCGAGCGGACGCCGGCGCGACCACCGCGGGTGGGTCGCTTGCCCTTTCGCTTACCGCTGTCATTGGCGATCGGGGCAAGGCCGGCAAGCTTGGCAATGGCTTTGTTGGAGAGCGTGCCAATTTCCGGTAGTTCGGCATGAAGGCGCGCAACGGTCCGCCCGGCGACGCCCTTCATCTCGCGCCAGGTCTCGGCGAGCTTTGCCCACAGCGGATCGTCATCGATCATGGAGGCGATTTCCCCCTCGAGCGAGCGGGATTGGCGCTTGAGCAGGGCGATCACTTCGTCGAGGCTGGCCAGCATCTCGGGGTTATCGAGCAGGCTTGCGCGACGCTGCTTCTGCACGGTGAGATCGTCGGTGACCTGCCGGAGCCTTGCCACAAGCGCCTTCAGGCGCTGCTGGGCTTGGCTTGGCAAGGGGGTCGGAGCCAGGTTCTTGGCATGGGCGAAGCGGGCAATGACGGAGGAATCGATCCGGTCGGTCTTTTCCAGAATGCCCATCGCCTCGGCGTAGCGGCGGACGTTGCGTGGATTGGTCAGCGCGCAGCTGATGCCTTTTTCCCACAGCTCGACGAATGCCCGTCGCTCGTACCCGCCACTGGCCTCCATCACCACCAGCGTGACGGCATGTTCACGGCAGAACGCGGCCAGTTCCGCAATGCCTGCCGTATCGTTATTGAAGCTCGCAAGCCGATGCCCGGGCTCGATGCAGACATCGAGCTTGGCTTTCGAAACGTCCACTCCACAAATTGTGTTCTTCACGGTAACCTGCCTTGTCCATGCGATCGGAGCTCAAGCGACTGTTCGGTCGTGCGTGACATGGCGAAGATCCCAAAGCTCACCCACGGTTGTAGCCGGAGGGGGAACGGGCGACATCGCCACGCGTCTTGGCCGGTGGCCACCGGCCAAGACGCTAAGTCGCTTCCATCGCACAAATCTTGGCCGTGCAGATACAAGGGGGTACAGGTATCACATCGTTCACAGCTCGCGGAGAGAGCCCCTCACCCCACCCTCTCCCCGTGAAGAACGGGGAGAGGGAGCCGATCGAGCGAGAAGAAAAATCCTCGCTGCAAAGTTGATGGCTTCCGGATGTGTCTGTACTAATGAACAGACACTCCTCCAGCGTATCCAGCGCGTCAGCCCACAAGGGAAATCGCTTAATGCCCGGCGACCTCATCATCCGCTTCATTACCCGTCAGGACTACGCGCAATGGCTGCCGCTGTGGGACGGCTACAACGCCTTCTACGGCCGCTCGGGTCCGACCGCGCTGGCACCGGAAATCACGGCAATGACCTGGGCGCGCTTCTTCGATGCCTACGAGCCGGTGCATGCGCTGGTCGCCGAGAGCGGCGGCGAGTTGATCGGGCTGACGCACTACCTGTTTCACCGCTCGACGACCATGATCGAGCCGAACTGCTATCTGCAGGATCTGTTCACGAGCGCCGACGCGCGTGGCAAGGGCATCGGCCGCGCGCTCATCAACGGCGTCTACGAACAGGCCAAGCTCGCCGGCGGATCGCGCGTCTATTGGCAGACGCACGAAACCAACCACACCGCGATGCAGCTCTACGACAAGGTGGCGGAGCGTTCCGGCTTCGTCGTCTACCGCAAGCTGTTCTAACTCGATCGAGCGGAGGACCGATGGAGATTTCTCACCTGGTGAGCGTGTTTTTGTAGATCATGCCGTCCTTCATGATGATCTTGAAGTTTTTGGCGGCATCGGCAATCAGGCCGATGTTTTCCAGTGGATTGCCGTCGACAAGGAGCAGGTCGGCGAGCGCGCCCTGCTCCACGACACCGAGCTTTCCCGGATAGGGATTGCGCTTTCCGGACAGCGCCAGCAGTTCGGCGTTTGTCGATGTCGCCATGACCAGCACTTCAGCGGGCGTGTACCAACGGGCAAGCGAGGCCAGAATTGCCCCTTGTTGTTGCGCCAGCTCGCGGGAGAACAGCACATCGGTGCCCCACGCCGTCTTGATCTTGTACTTCTTCGCCAACTCGTAGGACCTGGCTATGCCGGGCCAGACCTCCTCCGCCTTGGCCCGTTGGACGGAACCCTCGGGAAAGCCCAGCCTCAGGGCGTCGGGGAGCGGCTGCTGGCTGAGCCAAACGCCCTTATCGGCGATCAGCTTGGCGGTAGCTTCGTCCATCAGGGTGCCGTGTTCGATACATTTCACGCCAGCCGCTATAGCCCCCCGGATCGCATGCGGCGTAAAGGCGTGCGCAGCAACGTACGTGCCCCAATTCTCGGCCGCTTCGACCGCGGCGCGCAGTTCGGGCTCGGTGAAGGTGGTCACGTCGATCGGACTGAAGGGTGACGACACTCCGCCGCCTGCCGTCAACTTGACCTGGGAGGCGCCCTGCATGAGCTGTTCGCGCACGCGCACGCGCACCTCGTCAGGGCTGTCAGCAACTACGGCGCCACCGATCTGCTCCATGCGCGTGAGCATGCCGCCGATCGTCCGCGGCAGATCGGTCAACTGGCGAAAATCCCCGTGCCCGCTCGTGACAGTGATCATGGCGCCGGACGGATAGATACGCGGTCCCTTGACGATGCCCTCATCAATGGCGCGCTTGAGACCGAACGCCGGCCCACCAACGTCACGAATGGTGGTGAAGCCGCGCATCAGGGTGTCTGTCGCTTCGTCGCCAGCCACGAGATTGTTGAAACCGACGTCACCGAACGCCTCTGCCGGGGTGGTGCGCGCCAGCATCGCGTGCCAATGATTGTCGATCAGACCCGGCATCAACGTGCGCCCGCCGCCTTCGATGACGCGTGTGTCGGCGCGCCGGTCAACCGCGATCTGCGCTCGGGAAATTGTTTCGATCAGATTGCCGCGAACCAGCACGTTCGTTGGTTCTGACAACGATGTGCCCTTGCCGTCGAATATTCTGACATTGTTGAAGAGCGTGGTTGCGCCGTCGCCCTGCTGGGCTTGCGCCGCACCTGCCGAAAAAATTACCGCACAGACCTGAGCCGCCGATAAAAGGCGGAGATAGCCGGAGACCATTTGACCCTCCAAGCGCATTCGCCCTTGGTCATCCTAGCATAGGCGGTACAACCTGTATCGTTGCTTGCCGCCAGGCGTATCATTTGAATCTTTTTGAGACGCCTGAGATTCAAGAATTCGTTGTGCCGGAATTGTCAGAGCTGCCGATCGTGGGTCGTGAACGGGTTAGCCGTCCTGTTCGCTGTCCTGGGAGTTGGCTGGCGACATCGAGCCTGTGGATAAGTCCCGGTGTCACGGCGGCGTAACAAAACGCGGCTAGCCTGCCCCTGCGTCTGATCAGGCCCCCCGTCTCAGATCACGCGCCCCCAGCGGTCCCCGTCAGTCGCCGCGTCTGACCGGGGCCGCATCTTTTTGTGCCGCATAGCTGCCAAGCGTGGGCGCCGGGGGCACCGCTTCTTGCGAGGCGAAGTGGCGCGGGCCACAATGCGCCCCCTCCCTCGACCATCCCACAGGATCGATCCATGCAAATTCGCAACCTCGGCGGCTCCGGCCTGCGCGTTTCCGCCGTCGGCCTCGGCTGCAACAACTTTGGCCAGCGCACCGATCTCGAGACCTCGCGCAAGGTGATCCACAAGGCGATCGACCTCGGCATCACCCTGTTCGACACCGCCGACATCTATGCCGGCATGGGCGGCTCCGAGACCGTGCTCGGTACGGTGCTGGGCGACCGACGCAAGGACATCGTGCTGGCGACGAAGTACGCCAAACCGATGGCGACCGATGGGACCAAGCAGGGCGCCTCGCGCCGCTACATCATGTCCGCGGTCGAGGCCAGCCTGACGCGGCTGAAGACCGACTACATCGATCTCTACCAGCAGCATGACTACGATCCCCTGACGCCGATGGAAGAGACCTTGCGAGCGCTCGACGATCTCGTCCGCCAGGGCAAGGTCCGCTACATCGGCAATTCAAACTTTCCGGCCTGGCGCATTGCGGAAGCCGAAATGCTGGCGCGGCAGATGAACGTCAGCCGCTTCGTCTCCTGCCAGGACGAATACAGCCTCGTGGTGCGCGGCATCGAAAACGATCTGCTGCCGGCAGCCACGGAATACAAGCTCGGCCTGTTGCCGTTCTTCCCGCTGGCAAGCGGGCTTCTTACCGGCAAATACAAGCGCGGCGCTGCTGCCCCCGCCGACACCCGCTTCGCCAAGGCACCGGCGCTGAAGGACCGCTACGTCACCGCGCGCAACGAGGACATCGTAGAAAAGCTGCAGGCTTTCGCGCAAGCGCGCGGCCACACCATGCTCGAACTCGCCTTCTCCTGGCTCGCCCAGCGCCCTCAAGTCGCAAGCGTCATCGCCGGCGCCACCCGCGTCGAACAGGTCGAGCAGAACGTGAAGGCGATCGGCTGGACGCTGAGCGCGGAAGAGATGGCGGAAGTGGATCGGATCACGCAGTGAGCGGAAACGGCTCCCTCCGCTCCCTCTCCCCGTCCTTCACGGGGAGAGGGTCGGGGTGAGGGGCTCTCTCCACGAGTTCTGAACGACGTGAGACCTGTACCCCCTCACCCGGATTGCTCCGCAATCCGACCTCTCCCCGCAAGCGGGGCGAGGTTAAGGGGACCGCTACGCTCTCTCGAAAGCTCAGTTTGAATTACTGTCAGAACGCCTTCGGTATTCCCAAGGACATCGTTGTTCCAAAAGCGAAGCACCTTGTAACCTTCCTCGGTCAAGCGGCGGTCGCGTATTGCATCGGCGGCTGATTCATTGTGCTGACCGCCCGTCCACTTCACGATCAGACGTTTTTCACGGCAGACGAAATCGCATATGTAGCCGCTGATCGGTTTCTGCCTTGCGAACTTGTTTCCGTCGATCTGACGATTACGGATGCGATTCCAGAGGACCTTTTCAGCGTCCGTCTGATTGACGCGCAGCCGTCTTGCGATTCGGATGGTCTTTTCATTGCGGCCACGCATTGCTTGCCCCTCACCCGCCGCGCAAGTGCGCGGCGACCTCTCCCCGCAAAGGGCGGGGGAGAGGTTAGACCACCAGTCCCTGCATCGGCTTCACCGCGCCACTATCCGGAAACACATTCTCCGCCAGCACCTTTTCCGCCAGCCCGAACTGGTCCTTCAGCACGCCCTTCATCACCGCGCGCAGGTCTGTGGTCGGCGCGAGATCGCGGTCCTGGTAGAGATTGGCCGGCTTCAGCCCCGGCCAGTCCGCGATCACCCGGCCGCCTTTCACCGCGCCGCCGGCGAGCAGCGCGACCGTGCCGGTGCCGTGATCCGTGCCCTGCGTACCGTTGATGCGCGCGGTGCGGCCGAATTCGGTCGCGACCACAATCACGGTGTCGCGCCAGCGCGGTCCCATCTCGGTTTCGAATTCGGCGAGAGCGCCATCGAGGCCGCCGAGCAGTTGCGCCAGCCGCCCCACGGGCCCGCCTTCATTGGCATGGGTGTCCCAGCCGTCGAAGGCGAGCGCGCCGATCCGCGGACCGTTGTCGGCCCCCATCAACCGGGCGGCGCCGCGCGCCGCCAGCCGCATCGCCGCCACGCCGCCGGCGCCGGGTTTCGGCTTCATGTCGTCGCCTTGCGCGGCCTTGTCGAGCGCGAGGCCCTGCTTCAGCGCTGATGCCAGTGCGGCATCGCGGTGCTGATAGAGCTCGACGAGCCGCATCGCGGTGTCCTCGCTGGCTTGCGGCACCACGAGCGGCGCCCAGCCGACGGTCGGCGCCGCGCCGCGCAGCACCAGCGGCGTGACCGGCCCGACCGCGAGCGCGCTCGTCACCCGCTCGCCTTTCGGCAGGCCTTCCAGCGCGCGGTTGAGCCAGCCGGACTGCACCCGGCCGGGGCCGGCAAAGCCGCTTTCGAGCACGTCCTGCCCGTCGAAATGCGAACGGTCGCGGTAGGGCGTTGCCACCGCATGGATCACCGCGGCCTTCTTGTCGCGATACATCCGCGAAAATTCCGGCATCGCCGGATGCAGCGAAAAGAAATTGTCGAGCGGCAGCGCCGCGTTCGGTCCGCCCGACGACAACGCGATCGCCCCATGCAGCCCGGCATATTCGGGGTCGCCGATCGGCGCGACGGTAGCGAGCCCGTCCAACGCGCCGCGAAGGATAATGACCACCAGCCGCGGATCGCGGCCGTCGGCCGCGCGCGCGAATTTCGGCAAGTAGGCCCACGCCGCAAAGGAGGCGCCGCCGAGCAGCACGGCACGCCGCGACGTCACCGATGACCGCATGTCCTCGCAGCAATTCATGCTCGTTTCCATCGACATCATCTCCTCTGGAATTCCGGCGACATCAGCAGCAGCGCCAGCGCCTGCTGCCGCGACTCCGCCCGCTCGATGGTGCGCCGCGTCTCCACCGACGCGGTGTCGGCGGCGGCAAGTTCGAGCAGGTCGCGCGGATCGACGCCCTCGGCGAGTCTGGAAGCAATCTGCGTCGAGATATCGAGCCTGAGCTTTATGCCTTCCGGCGCCAGCCATGCGGCGTTGGTGTCGGCAAAACCGTTCGGCCCGGACGGCGACCATAGTGGCTGGCCCAGCGTCCTCAGGCCGCCGAGATAGAGGTTCGGGTTGTTCGGAATCTGCGCCAGCAGCCGGCCGGCCGCGATCAGGAATTCATAGGGCGAGCGGATCTTGGAAAGCGGCGTTTTCCAGGCCTCCTCGGAATCGACCAGCGCCAGTGCCAGCGCCTTCAGATCGCCGTCGGTTTTGGTGAAGACATCCGCCAGCCGCGCCACCAGCGCCGGCGGCGGTTCGTCGGATACAAAATGGCGCGCGAATTTTCCCGCAATGAATTTCGCGGTCGAGGGGTGGCGCGCGATATCCGCCAACACCGCCTCGCCCTGCGCGACGCCTTCGGCGTCGTAAGTTTTTCCCATCACCCGCTGCGCGCCCGGCTGGTGCGCATTGGCGTTGAACACGAACGTGCCGGGCGCGCCGAGCTGGCCCAGCCTCCCGGCAAAGGTCCAGCCCGTGATGATGTGTGCGAGCGCCGTCACGTCGTCCTGCGAATAGCCGCCGCCGACGCCGAGCGTATGCAGTTCCAGAATTTCGCGGGCGAGGTTTTCGTTCAGGCCGCGGTTGCGGTTCTTGCCGGCGCGCGAATCCGGGCCCAGCGATTGCTGATTATCGAGGAAGAACAGCATCGCCGGATGCTGCTCGACCGCCTTCAGCATGTCTGCGAAGCGCCCCAGCACATGCGGCCGGATCGCCTCGCGCTCGAACGAGCCGGCCCACATCTGCGCCAGCCCGCCCTTGGCCGCGGAAATGCAGAAATGATTCGACCAGAACACCACCAGCCGCTCGGCAAATCCGCCGTCGGCGATGACGGCGCGCTGCAGCCGCGCCAGCGCCTCAGTGCGAAAGGTTTTCTGGATAATGTTGAGCTCTGCGGTGCGCGGCGGCGACGGTTTTGGCGGTGCAGGCTGCATCGTCTCGACGCCCGCCGTCGTCGCATTTTCCGGCGGCTTCGCGGGCGGCTCCTTCGGCGCCATTTCCATCGCGATGCTGTTGAGCGAGAGGTTTCGCCGCTGGCCCTTGGCTTCCGGTGACTGCGGCGATGCGCCCTCGCCTGCTGCCGGCGGCGCGGCCGATTTGGCGGCCGCATCGCGCGCCCGTTGAACTTCGAACTGATAGTCGAACGCCGCCCTGCCGAGCGCCGGCGTCGACTGCAGTCCCGGCACTTCGAGCAGCGCGCCGTTGGGCCGGCCGAGTTCTGCCTTGACGAAGCCGCGCGGATCGGATGCCGCATTGAGAAAATCGCCCGAGGCCCCGCCACGCGCGCCGAAGCCGAAGCGATTGAGGGCAACGAGGGCGGCTTGCGAATCGCGGGCCATCGGATTTCCCTAGAATTCTTCCCGGCGTATAGTGGCGCAATATAACGTGCTTCGGCGTGAACCCGGGATTAATTCCGCGTCAGGATGCGGCCTCATTGATGACAAATCGCATGGAACATCAGCCATCCTCGCGCCGTCTCGTCTGCGCAAGCTGCGGCACCGAATTCGGCTGCAATCCGTCCGGGCCCTGCTGGTGCAGCGACGAGGCGTTCCGCATGCCGATGCCGGTCGACGGCAGCGATTGTTTCTGCCCGGACTGCCTGCGCAAACTCGCCAAACAGCGCGCCGGCGCGGGTGCGGCATGAACGGCAAATGGAATGTCGGCGCCGTCCTGCTCGACATGGACGGCACGCTGCTCGACACCGAGAAAGTCTATTTCGAGAGTCTCGTCGCGGCGCTCACGGCCGGCGGCTTCGCCGATGACGCGGTCACGCTGTGCCATGCCATGGTCGGCCTCCCCGGCCCGGCCTGCGAGGCGATGCTGCTAGATCGTTACGGCGCGGACTTTCCGCTCGCCGACATCAACCGCGCCTTCCTCGCCAACCGCGACCGGTTGATGGAAGCTGGCCTGCCGCTCAAGCCAGGCACGCTGGAATTGCTCGATGCGCTTGCCGCCGCCGATTGCCCGATGGCGATCGTGACCTCGTCATCGCGGCGCTCCGCCGAACGCAACCTTTCGCTCGGCGGCATCCGCGCGCGATTCGACACCGTCCTGACGCTCGACGACGTGACGCGCGGCAAGCCGAGCCCGGATTTGTATCTCCTCGCTGCGACACGCCTAGGCTTTCCACCGCAAGCCTGCATCGCCGTGGAAGATTCCAATCACGGCGTCGCCGCCTCCCATGCCGCCGGCGCGATCACCATCATGGTGCCGGACATGACGCCGCCGACGGAAGACACCCGCGCGAAATGCGCGGCCGTGCTGCCGGATCTGAATGCGGTGCTGGCGATGCTGCGCGAGCGCGCCGGATTTGGACGACGCTCGTCGTAGCCGTCATTGCAAAAATGCGTAGGGTGGGCAAAGGCGCTCTTGCGCCGTGCCCACCATTTATCACCGCGCTTGTGATGGTGGGCACGCTTCGCTTTTCCCACCCTACGAAACTTCCGGCAACCGTCATTGCGAGGAGCTCGCGACAAAATTGCAGAGCAATTTTGCGCCGAAGCGACGAAGCAATCCATCGCGCCGCAAGCGGAGGCGTGGATTGCTTCGCGGAGCCTGTCATCGGGCGGCGCTTCGCGCCGACCCGTTGGCTCGCAATGACGCCGGAGGACCAGAGCTATTCCGCAGGCCCTGCGAATAACAGCAGATTCCCGTCCGGATCCCTCACGATGAAATTGCGCGCGCCCCAGGGCTCCCGCCGCAGCGTCTGGAAGAACGTCACGCCAGCCGCCTGAAGCGTGAGAAAGAGGTTTTTGATCTCCTCCGCACGCGCGACCGTGAGCGACGCAGCGAGCAATTGCTCGCGGTCGCGCAGCTCCGGATCGATCAATGGCGCCGCAACGCAGCGCAGGTTGATCCGCGCCCGTAACAGTGGTCAAGAACGAGCCCGTCACGGGAAAAGGCTGTCAAGGCTGAGCGCGGCCTCGGCCTACTCGAGATATGCCGGCGACTGGCGCGCCTGCCGCAAGAACCGCGCGCTCCTCACTAGCGTCATGCCCGGGCTTGTCCCGGGCATCCACGTCTTTCTTTTCCATCATTCCGAAGACGTGGAAGGCCGTGACGAGCCCGGCCATGACGATGGATGCAGACGTACGAAACATCATTGCGATTGCGCGAGCCTTGTGCGCAAGCCTTGGCGTCGCGCAATCGCAGGAGCTCCTCAGACGAAGGCAGGCGCCGAACGCCTAGACCGTGGAAATGCCGTCGATCGGGCTGATATCACCGACGAACCGCAGCAGATCGGCCATCGTGAACTCGCCAGGAGTCTTGGATGGCAGCGTCGGCTTCCAGTTCTTGCCCTTCAGCCACAGATACGACTGATGGTCGCCGTTGACGAGGCCGACGAAGACTTCCGCCACGATCGTGGCGCCGACCGGTCCGAGCTTTTCACCGCCGCCGCGCTGCTCCGCCTCCTTGAGGATGTAGTACCAGAGCGGTGTGTGCTCGTGCAGGCCGTGCTTCTTTGCCACGGCGCCGTCGGTGCCCTTCGCGATCTCGGAGGGAGTGAGCGGATGCTTGATTTTCATCGCCCTGGCGACATCCTGTCCCGACGGCAGCCCGAGCATGACGCCGCGTTTGAGGTTGCGGAACGGCAGGCTGCCGCCGCCGCCGGGCAGATTGTGCAGCTGGGGTATCAGGAACGGATCGATCTTCCGCGAGGGATTGAGCCGCACATCCGGGGGATTGGTCGCCAGCACTTCGTAGTAGCGGCGCCAGTCGATGATCCAGTTGCTGGAGAGCACCGGTATAGGCAGCGGCGGCTGCACCGGATCAGGCGCGAGATCGCCGATGATTCCGCCCGACAGGCCGGTGAACCTGAACAGCAGGTCAAGCGAGGCGGGAATGCCGCCGCCCGGCGTGAACTTGCGATTGTGGCTGTAGATCTCGCGGACCATGCTGTGGCCGAACCGGTACGCCGCCGCAGAGAACTCGATCGGCATATAGGGCGTCTTCCTGAAGCGGTAGAAGCGGCGCCCCTGATCGAGGATCTTGGCGACAATCCCCTTCTCGGTGATGCGCTCCACGAAATCGTGTAACACCATCCATTGGTAATGCCAGGTCACCGTCTGGCGCGCCTGCGCGAACAGCTCGCCGGCCGGCACCCCTGACGCGGCAAGGTGGTCGCACACCTTGTTGTGAAACTTCAGCATCGCCAGGTGCGTCTGGGCAACCACGAGATTTTCGTCATTGCGATGGTCGCCGATCAACGCAAAACCTTCCGGATTGCGCGGCAGGTCGTTGCGCGGCGTGATGGTTACATCGTCGACGCTGATGGTCTTGCCGAGCAGCAGTTTCGGCCCCGGCGTCTTGCCGTTGGCCTCGCCGGGATTGCGTGCGTAAAGCTGGCGGCTGCCGTCCGGACCAAGACCATAGACACTGTCGAGATCGAGCGCCGGCGTGCGGAAGTTCTCGATCCCCAGCGGATCGGCTACCTTGTCGCCGAGCGAGGTGAGATCGAGCGTGATGTCGTGATCGACAAACTGGCCGAGATAGGTGAAGCCGGCCGGGACCTTGGTGTTGTTACCGGTGGCGTCACCCGGATTGGCGTCCTTCATCGCGTCGGCAAGCTCCTTCAGCGGAGCGTCGTCGACAGCGAGCGGTTCGAGATTCGGAAACATCCGTCCGAACATGCCGGGATCGTCATGCCCGGAAAGTGAATCAAGAAATTGTCGGGTCGGTTGACGGCCGGCCGTGCCATGGCCGGGCTGGACATTCACTTGAGTTGCCATCACTTCCTCCAATCAAAAATGTTGGGAGAAGAGGGGTACCGGTGTGTCGCGGTGTCAGGTCAATAAAGGTTCAGGTAAATTAGCTCGATACCCCTCGAGAGGGTTCAATCAGCAAAACCCATCCGCAGATTGTGACCAATCGGAGCGTGGTGCCAGCGGTTTATTTTTCGATTTGTGTGAGCAACTTCACTGACGTGGCGCGATGTCGAACTCTTTGCGCAACTCGGCTTCGGTGTAAGAGCACACACCGCCATCGAGATCCCGCACCAGCCACTCCTCCAGATACACGATCTGCGTCCCGCTTTGTCTTTCATGTCGAAGCTCGAGGTGCCCGTCCTCACTTCGCTGCAGCGAGCAAGTGGATTGTACCCAGGTCGGCCATTCGTGCAGCGGCTGTCCGGTGAACTGCCAGGCGATCAACGCCACGTTGGTCGGGCGCGGCTTCAACTTCAGTGTGGTGTCCACAATCGTCTCCGAAAGAATGGTTCCTGCAGTTTGACAACGCCCGAGCCCGGCAAAAGTTGGGCGTTCGGGGGCAATTCTCGCCCCGATTCGCCGATATTGCCTATGCGTCTTTGGGATGGATATCCGGTGAATCCCCGGCCTATCGGGCCGGGAAAGGACACGCGGGCCGGGCCCCGCATGTCCATGACTGCGTCGCCGCGCGCCCCTGCTTATCGCACCACCGCCGCGGTCTGGCCGAACAGGATTCTGCGCTCCTCCTCGGTGCGGTTCACCGGCTGGCCGAAATTCGGATTGACCTCTTGCGCCTTGGCGTAGGCGCGCTCGGTCGCGGGCCGCGCGCGGATGGTTTCCAGCCAGCGCTTCAGGTGCGGGAAGTCGTCGATGTTCTGGTCCTGGTTCTTGTACGGCACGATCCAGGGATAGCTCGCCATATCAGCGATCGAATAATCGCCGGCGATGAATTCGCGATCCGACAGGCGCTTGTTCAGCACGCCGTAGAGCCGGTTGGTCTCGTTCACGTAGCGGTCGATAGCGTATTTGATTTTTTCGACCGCGTAATTTCTGAAGTGATGGTTCTGTCCGGCCATCGGCCCGAGCCCGCCCATCTGCCAGAACGTCCACTGAATCGCGTCATAGCGGCCGTAGAGATCGGCGGGCAGGAATTTTCCGGTCTTCTCGGCGAGATACAACAGCATCGCACCGGACTCGAAGATCGAGACCGGCTTGCCGCCGCCCTTCGGTTCGTGATCGACCATCGCCGGAATGCGGTTGTTCGGCGCAATCGCCAGAAACTCCGGTTTGAACTGCTCGCCCTTGCCGATGTTGACCGGAAAGATCTTGTAGGGAAGCCCGGTCTCTTCGAGGAACATCGTGATCTTGTGGCCGTTCGGCGTGGTCCAATAATGAAGGTCGATCATGCGGCGATCCTACCGTGCATTGATTTGTTGTTTTCGCAAGAAAGATGCGACTGCATGAATTTGGGCGGATCACGCGCTCAAGTCAATGGCATTGGCACCGCGCGCGCGAAAGTGATGACCACCCACGCGACAACAGACGATCAGCCCAAACGGCGATTTGCTGCCGCTTCAGTGATGTCCACTTAACCATTGGCGTTGCTTTGGTCCGTTGCCTGATGAGTCCGGCGATCAGCAACCCCTGCATTAACGATGTCGCTGGTAGGATTATCGAGCTATTTGATCACCTGGAGGACATCCCCAATGAGGATCAGCCGCGCCATCAGTTTCGTGTTATTTGCCGGCCTGACTGGAATGATGTTTGTGTCAACACCCGTCAGCGCAACTGAATCGCTCCAATCCAGAGTGGATGACCTTGTCACGCGAGGACGGGAGGCACTCGCGGCACGAAAGCCGGACGAGGCGATCGCTGCATTCGATTTCGCGATCGCGCTTGATCCCGCAAATGCGATCGCCTTCCATCATCGCGGATCCGCCCGGATGCAGAAACAGGACAGGGACGGAGCATTGGCCGACGTCGAAAAGGCGATATCGATCGATCCGGGCTACGCCATGGCCTATCGGACACGCGGCGCGATGTTGTCCGCGAGAAACGACAATGCCCGGGCAATCAGTGACTTCAATCGGGCGATAGAACTCGATCCGAATGATGCCCTGGCATATTTTGTACGCGGCATGTTTCGGGCGAAGGAACGGAACTATGCCGAAGCCATCCTGGATTTTGGCCGGACGATCGCACTGAACCCGAAATATGCGGAAGCCTACATTCAACGCGGCCAGCTTTATCAGCGCGACCAGAAGGTTGAACTCGCGTTTGCCGACTACGACGCAGCAGTAAAAGCCGAGCCGAACAATGCCCGGGCTTACACTAAACGCGGTGAGATCTGGCTGTCGAAGGAACCTGCAGGCCAGAATTTCGATCACGCAATCGCGGATCTTGAGCAGGCGTTGAAGGCCAGTCCAAATGATCCGCTGGCGAAGCAGCAATTGGAGGCCACGAAAGGCCTCAAGGAGTTTTTCTTGAAGACGGAGGCCGAAAGGAAATAGCCGCAATCGACTGCATCTTCCCGGATCGTCAAACGCAGAAGAGGAACTCCGCTTCGCCGCGCTTTCGCTTCGCGGCGAGGCGTGATCCGTTCGGCTCAGGCGTGCAGCCAGAACGCACTTTCGGCGAACTGATCGCCTTTCCACCAGTTGAGCGTACCGGTGCCGCGGCGGAAATTCCTGGCTCCGGCCTGGCTTTGCAGCGGCTTGGTGACTTCGCCCGCGGCGTTACGCGTCGCACGATCGTCATTGGTTTCCGGCACCACGGCGACGATATGGCCCGATTTGCCGTCCTGCTTCCGGCGCGCCACGATCAGGCCGACCGCACCGATATTCGCCTCCTGCTGCAGCTTGGTCAGCGTGCTGGTCTGACGCCAGCCGAAGCGCGGCCCGAAGTCGCGCAGCCAGCGGAACAGGGCGTTGGCGCGCATCTCCATGATGGTGTTGTCGATCAGCGGCTCGACCTTTTCGCCTCGCGCCAGGCGCTCGATGGCGCCGGGCGTCCACCACACCCGCGGCAGGTACACGCCGGCCAGGATACAGTAGTCGTGCGCATAGATGTTGCAGAAGGTCAGGCCGCTGCGCGGCTTGTAGCGCTTGTGCGCTGCCTTGTCGGAAGCGAGATAGTCGATGATCGCGTTAAGGCTGCTCCGCAGTTCCTCGGGAGTCTGGCCCTTGCGGGTCGGCACGTCGGGCTCGTTGAGCGAATGGGCGCCCGCGATCTCCGTCCGCCTGGTGATCAGGCCCCGCCGGCGCGGCATGATGACTTCGACGATGCCGCTCACGGGCGCGTCCATCATCAACGCCACCGCCGGGATCTCGGTCACGTCGGCCGGCGCCGGAGCAAGGAATTCCGCCGAGGCGAAGCCGCGGATATGCGCGCCGGCCAGGCTGGTTTCGATCTCGATGAACTTCTTCACCGGGGTGCCCGTGACGGCACGCACCGCATGACCGTCCGGCAGTTGCGCGATCACATTCCTGGTCGCCGGCGAACTGATCTTCGGCTCGCGGCGCACGCGTAACGGAGTGAGCTGCGTCTTGACCACGAGGAGCGGCCCTGTGGCCTCGACCGGCGTCGGCGGCGGCACGATGGCGCTGTTGGGCGGCGGGGGTGGCAATACCGACGAGCCGCCCGGCACCGGGACGGTGTGCGCCATGCGGATGAAGTCGAAAATATGCTCGCCGTAGAATTTATGGCCGTCGAAATGGCCCTGCTTGAGGCCCTTTCTCGGGATGAAGTTGCCGGTGTTGTAGGCGATCGCGACCGCCGTCAGCTGCATGTCTGACAGCGACGGCTTGTTGAGCAGGCCGATCTTCTTCGCCTTGTCGGTTAGTTCGCCGATGCACTTGCCGAGCGTTTCGCTGAACTTCTCGTAGCGCTTCTCGAGAAAGTAGTCCGGATCTTCCTTGAAGAATTGCAGATCGAGCTGGAACATGCCGAAGCCGCGGCAGAACTTGTTCGGGTTCGACACCGGGAATCCCGGAATGAGCTGTCCCATCTCCACCAGCGCCTGGCGGGCGATGGCGAACATCTTGTCGCCTCTCGGGACCGACAGCAAGTGAGCCTTGTTCCTCGGAAATGCCTTGCGGCCCTTGTTGGGCGGCTTGAAATCGATCGTGTCGCCGACGCAAAGCGCGAGGATGCGGTCCAGTGTCAGGTCCGGCTTCCTGCGCAGGATCGGCCAGACATCGCCGGTCTCCTGACAGGCCAGCGCGACCAAGAGATCCAGCGTGAACGGCGTTCCCGCGACCGCGCGTTCGACTTCAGCGTGAAAATTCTCCTTGAACCATTTCATATCCGCAATATTCGGCATGACAAACTCCCTTGCCTCGCGCCGGCGCAATATTTGGTCAGGTGCAATTACTGATTGCAGAGATCGCAATGGCTCCCCGCAACCTTACGATGTCAAACTGAATAGGCGATCGGAGGGCGGCCGCATGTTGCCGCGCCCACATTCACGAAAACTTGTGTGACCGGCAGTCCTCGGGAATCAGCGGCCGCGCCGGTTGTCGCGCAAGAACTGCTCGCCGCGCGGGGTAATTGCAATCCGCACGCCCTCGCCTGCCACCGGCTGGCGCGCGACATAGCCGCGATCGACCGCGTCCTCCCAGATCGTCAGGCGTGGGCATGAGGTGCGCCAGGTCTCGATCACCTCGGAATAAAGCCTCGGCTCGCGCGCGATCCATTCGACGAGATCGAGAACCAGGGGATCCGTCGTCTCGCGCATCAGCGCCTCCGCGTCAGAAGCGGTCCAACTCAGAACGCCAGCGCACTGTTGCGCGTGAACAGCAGCCAGCCGCCGTACAGGATGTAATAGCCGGCCACCGTCGTGATCAGCCGGTTCGCCCAGGTGCGAAACTGCGCATCGCTCATCGCTTCCAGGATGCGCCGCGCCAGCGTGGTGCCGAGCATCGAGGCGGCAATGGCAACCGCTGCCAGCACCGGATCGAGGGTTGCCGCCTGGTCGACGATGCCGCCGAAATAGATCAGTTTGGTAAGATGGCTCGCGACCTGGCAGGTCGCCTTGGTGGCGACCACCTCGCGGCGGCCGAAATTGCCGCCGAGAAAGAACGTGTCCATCAAGGGACCGGAGACGCCGGTCATCAACATCAGCCCCATGCAGATGAAGCCGTAGAACGACCCCTGCGCAATGCTGTCGGGATTGGGCTTCAGATTCTTCGGCATCAGCCGCGCCATGAACGGCGTCGCCCCGAGCAGCAACAATGCAATGGGCTTGTCCGGCACGTAGCGGGCGAGCGACCAGGCGCCGAGCGCGAGCGCGCAGCCGATCAGATAGACGAACACCGGCCGCCACCGGATATGCGCCCGCCACAGGAACGCGCGCCAGCCGTTGGACGCCATCTGCGTGATCGCATGCAGCACCATCGCGGTGGGTAGCGGCATCAGCACCAGCAGCACGCCGATCAGGATCATCCCGCCGGCCATGCCGAACAGCCCCGACAGAAACGCCGTCGCGACCATCAGGGCACCGAGGGCTGCAATCATCAGCGGCGTCACGCGAAGTCTCCTGCGCAGGCTGGGCCCGATCTTGAAAACGCGTTGCCCCTTCTCCCTCTCCCCGCCTCTTGCGGGGAGAAGGTCGGGGTGAGGGGCTGTCTCCGCGAACTCGCTCACAGTTGGACTCGCGGAAGCAGCCCCTCACCCGGCGCTACGCGCCGACCTCTCCCCCGCGAAGAGCGGGGCGAGGTTGAAACCGGCCGCACCGATTCAACCCAGGCTCTTGTACCCATCTTGTGCCTCGCTTGTCGCGCCTGCGCAAACTGAGTTATCTTGCTCTGGCATCAGTTTTCCTGAGGGTTATGTGCGGCGGCTGCTCTTTCTCAACGGCATCAAGGCGTTCGAAGCGGCGGCGCGCAGCGGCAGCTTCGCCGCGGCCGGCGCCGAGCTCAACGTATCAGCCGCGGCGGTCAGCCGGATGGTGCATCTGCTGGAGGAGCGGCTTGGGGTGGCGCTGTTCGAGCGCAAGGCCAACCGCCTCGTCACCACGGCGGCCGGCCGCGCCTACCAGAGCGGGCTGACACCGATCTTCGATGCGCTGGCGAGCCTGACCGCGCAGGTGACGGCGCCCTCAAGCGTGCGCGTGCTGACCATCGGCGTCGGGCCGACCTTTGCGATGAGATGGCTGATCCCGCGGCTGGCGGACTTCCGCAAGGAAGAACCCGATATTGACGTCCGCATCACCACCGGCGGCGCCGCGGTGCCGTTCGGCGAGGACTGGAGCTGCGGCATCAAGCTTGGCGGCGGCGATTGGCCCGGCCTGATCGCCGAGCCCCTGTTCGCCGCCGACCTGCTGCCGGTGTGCGCGCCGCGGCTGGCCAACGCGCTCAAGCGCCCGTCCGAGCTGAAGGGGCCGACCCTGCTGCGGGTGGCCCATTCGCCCGACGACTGGCCGGCATGGCTCGAGGCCGCCGGCACCGCCCGCATCACCGCCCGCGGGCCGGAATTCGAGTTTTACGGCCAGGCGCTGCAGGCCGCGGTCGACGGCCTCGGCGTCGCCATGGGCATCCGGCCCTATATCGACGACGACCTCGCCGCCGGCCGGCTGATCGCCCCCTTTGCGTTAAGCGTGCCGAAAGGCATGCGCTGGTATCTGGTCTATCGGGGGTTCAGCACAGGGCAACGCGATTTCGCCGCGTTCCGGCGCTGGATTGTTCGCGCGGCGGCAGAACCCGCCACGCGCCGCAGGGGCCAGAGACATGCCGGATGAAACCATAAAGACGCTCGTCATCGGCGGCGGCCAGGCCGGGCTGGTGATGAGCCACCGCCTCAAGCAGCGCGGGCTTGCGCATCTGGTGGTCGAGCGCCACCGCATCGCCGAACGCTGGCGCAGCGAACGCTGGGACGGGTTGAAATTCCAGTTTCCCAACTGGTCGGTGCGGCTGCCGGAGTTTCCGTTTCCGCACAGTGATCCGGACGGGTTTTCGGACACTGCCGACATCATCCGATTCATCGAGGCCTATGCCGCTTTCGTCGCGCCGCCGATCCGCTGCGGCGTCGAGGTGACGCGACTGTCGCAGCGCGAGGACGGGCGCTTTCTCGCCGAGACCACGGACGGCACGATCGAGGCGCGCAATGTCGTCGTCGCCACCGGTCCCTATCAGCGCAATGTCATCCCGGACCTGCTGCGCGATCTGCCGGTGTTTCAGGTTCACGCCTCCGCCTACAAGAATCCCGAACAGCTTCCGCCGGGTGCGGTGCTGGTGGCCGGCGCCGGCGCGTCCGGTGCGCAGATCGCAGAGGAATTGCTCGAAGCCGGCCGCCGCGTCTATCTCTCGGTCGGCCGGCACCGCCGCCTGCCGCGCCGCTACCGCGGCCGCGACCTGATCTGGTGGCTCGCCGAAATGCAGTTCGACCAGATCACGCCGGAGGAGCGCGGGCCCGCGCGCCTCGGCCCGGTGATTTCCGGAGCCTATGGCGGCCGCAGCATCGATTTCCGCGACTTCGCCGCCCGCGGCATGATCCTCGTCGGCCATCTCGACACCGCCGTTGGCAGCGTGATCGAGATCGCGCCGGGTCTCGACAAGGCGCTGCACGAAGGCGACATCGCCTACACCACCTTCCTCGACACCGTCGATGAATATGTCAAACGGCGCCACCTCGATTTGCCGGAAGAGACCGGCGCCCGGGCCACGCTTCCCGACCCACCCAGCGTCACCGCGCCGCTCACCCGGCTCGACCTTGCCGCCGAAGGCATCTCCTCGATCATCTGGGCCACCGGCTACGGCGTCGATTTCAGCTGGATCGATATCCCGGTAACGGATGCACGCGGCGAGGCGGTTCACCGCAATGGCATCTCTCCGGTGCCCGGCCTGTATTTCCTCGGCCTGCAATGGCTCTCGAAGATGAACTCCTCGTTCCTGTCAGGCGTCGGCGACGACGCCGCGGTGCTGGCGGATCATATTCTGGGATACCGGTGAAGGACCTCATCCAACCTCTCCCCGCCTGCGGAAGAGGGAGTGGACCGCCGCATCCGGGGAACTCACCGAAAAACGCCATCAGATGTGAACCCCTTCACATCTCATCTCGCCGCGCCGTGCTGTTGTCGCGCCATGGGCAATTCCGGGGGTCGCACCATGATCTATGGCGGCTTTGAAATACAGTCGTTCGAGGCAGGGAGAGGGCTATGGCACGCCAGGATTCAACGGGCCGATCAGGAACCGGTGGTGATCGATGGCATGGCGTTTCCGACCCTCGAAGTCGGTTTCGCGTGGTCGGATCCGGAAGCGGCGATCGCGGATGCGAAGGCCCATATCGACCGCTTCGGCCCGCGGTTCGCCGTGCGCCCGGCAACGCCGGCGGAAAGCCGGACCTAACCCTGGTCGGCCGACTGGCCGTCCCCACTGCCGAGCAGACGCTGCAGGCGACGCCGGTGCTCTCGACCTGTCCGGATTGCAGCGCGCCGCTCTCCGTGCTGCGCATCATCCCCGGCCGCGCCGGCGCCGAATACTGGACCATGCGCTGCACGCGCTGCGGCGGGATCCATCTGGATATCATCAAGGCGGCGTCGGTCAGAAAAGACACCAACGACCTGCTCGTTTAAGATTGCGCGGTTCCTGATCTTGCTGACATCTGCTGACAGGCGGAAGCGCACGCTTTTGCGCGGCCGTTTGCCCTTTTCTCGCTGGCTGACTCGTCCCATATTCGCCGCATGGCGAAGAAACCCGACACTCCCAAAAAGCCCGGCAAATCCCCGAAATCCAAGGCGCACCGGCCGGACGTTCAGCCGATCGGGCCGGCGCTGGCGGAACTGCTCAATCCCGCGCTCAACCGCGGCGATGCCGGCATGGGCTCGGGCACCGGCCTGCAGCCGCCGCCCGACAATTCCTGGGACCGCCGCGCCGGCGGCGAGGCGGCGGCGCATCGCGCGCGGGCCTCGACCAAGGGGACGAGCGACGACGTTGCCAAACGCGATGCCACACAGGGCCTCGACGAAGCCCCGCAAGCCAACTACGGCACCTCGGCGACCATCCCCACGCTCGACCCCGAACTCGCGCGCCAGCTCGGCCTGCCCACCGCGGAAGACGACGACGAAGCCCTCGCCCGCCCGCCGCGCAACAAGATGGAAGCGCTCGGCGTCAAGGCCACCGCCGACGCGCTGGAAAACCTGATCCGCGACGGCCGTCCGGAATTCCGCAAGGACGACGGCTCGATGAAGGTGTGGACGCCGCACCGGCCGCCGCGCCCGGAGAAATCCGAAGGCGGCGTGCGCTTCGAGATCAAGTCCGAATACCAGCCGAAGGGCGACCAGCCGACCGCGATCGCCGAACTGGTCGAGGGCATCAACCGCAACGACCGCACCCAGGTACTGCTGGGCGTCACCGGCTCGGGCAAGACCTACACCATGGCCAAGGTGATCGAGGCGACACAGCGCCCCGCCATCATCCTGGCGCCGAACAAGACGCTGGCGGCCCAGCTCTATGGCGAGTTCAAGAACTTCTTCCCCGACAACGCGGTCGAGTACTTTGTCTCGTACTACGACTACTACCAGCCCGAAGCCTACGTCCCGCGCACCGACACCTACATCGAAAAAGATTCCTCGATCAACGAGCAGATCGACCGCATGCGCCACTCGGCGACGCGTGCGCTCTTGGAGCGCGACGACGTCATCATCGTCGCCTCCGTGTCCTGCATCTACGGTATCGGCTCGGTCGAGACCTACACCGCGATGACGTTTGCGCTGAAGAAGGGCGAGCGCATCGACCAGCGGCAATTGATCGCCGATCTCGTGGCGCTGCAGTACAAGCGCACACAAGCCGACTTTACCCGCGGCACGTTTCGCGTGCGTGGCGACGTCATCGACATCTTCCCGGCGCACTATGAGGACCGCGCCTGGCGCGTGAACCTGTTCGGCGACACCGTGGAAAATATCGAAGAATTCGATCCGCTCACCGGCCACAAGCAGGACGATCTCGAATTCATCAAGATCTACGCCAACTCGCACTATGTGACGCCGCGCCCGACGCTGGTGCAGGCGATCAAGTCGATCAAGTCCGAGCTGAAACAGCGGCTCGATGAACTCAACAACCAGGGCCGCCTGCTGGAAGCGCAGCGGCTGGAGCAGCGCACCACCTTCGACCTCGAAATGATGGAAGCGACCGGTAGCTGCGCCGGCATCGAAAACTATTCGCGTTACCTCACCGGACGCCGCCCCGGCGAGCCGCCGCCGACGCTGTTCGAATACGTGCCCGACAACGCGCTGGTGTTCGCCGACGAGAGCCACGTCACCGTGCCGCAGATCGGCGGCATGTTCCGCGGCGACTTCCGCCGTAAGGCGACGCTCGCCGAATACGGTTTCCGCCTGCCCTCCTGCATGGACAACCGTCCGCTGCGGTTCGAGGAATGGGACATGATGCGCCCGCAATCGATCGCGGTCTCCGCGACGCCGAGCGGCTGGGAGCTGAACGAAAGCGGCGGCGTGTTCGTCGAGCAGGTGATCCGCCCGACCGGCCTGATCGATCCGCCGGTCGATATTCGCCCCGCCCGCACCCAGGTCGACGACCTCGTCGGCGAAGTCCGCGCCACCGCAGCGGCCGGCTATCGCTCGCTGATCACCGTGCTGACCAAACGCATGGCGGAGGACCTCACCGAATATCTGCACGAGCAGGGCATCCGCGTTCGCTACATGCACAGCGATATCGACACCATCGAGCGCATCGAGATCATCCGCGACCTCCGCCTCGGCGCCTTCGACGCGCTGGTCGGCATCAACCTCTTGCGCGAGGGCCTCGACATTCCGGAATGCGCATTGGTCGCGATCCTCGACGCCGACAAGGAAGGTTTTCTGCGCAGCGAGACCTCGTTGATCCAGACCATCGGCCGCGCCGCGCGCAACGTCGACGGCAAGGTGATCCTCTATGCCGACCAGATGACCGGCTCGATGGAGCGCGCCATTGCCGAGACCAACCGCCGCCGCGAAAAGCAGGTCGAGTACAATGAGGCCAACGGCATCACGCCGGAGAGCGTGAAGAAGTCGATCGGCGACATCCTCAACTCCGTCTACGAGCGCGACCACGTGCTGGTCGAAATCGGCGACGGCGGCATGGCGGACGACGTCATCAGCATCGGCCACAATTTCGAGGCGGTGCTCAACGATCTCGAAACCAGGATGCGCGAAGCCGCCGCCGATCTAAATTTCGAGGAAGCGGCAAGACTCCGCGACGAAGTCAAACGCCTCCGCGCCACGGAAATGGCTGTCGTCGACGACCCCACCGCCAAGCAGCGGAATGTGCAGAAACAGGCCGGCGCGTATGCGGGAACGAAGAAGTATGGCGAATCCGCGAACTTGCCGGTGAGCGCGATGAAAAAGAAAGGCGTGCAGGCCGCCCTAAAATCCAGCCGCAGCGGCGCGCCCTCCCCGAGTCCCGCCAGTTCCAAAGTCCACAAACCCCACCTTGACGAAATGCACGGCCCGGAATCCCTGCCCTATCGCCCCGACGCCACCAAGCCGCGCAAGCCGGAGCTCGGCGGCGGCAGCAAGATCTTCCAGCCGACCGACTCGCGACAGTCAGGGCCGGAGTTCGGCCCGGCGCCGCGGTCGAGCGGCGGCGCGCCTGGGCATCGGGGCGGGTGGAAGAAGCGGTAGCTGCCTCTCTCGTCAATAGCCGTCATTGCTGTCGATGTTCACTAATTCGCTGATTGGATCGCAGTGGTCTTGGTAGCGGCGAAGGCCTTGGGAGTTTGCCCCGCCAAGGCCTGATGGGGCCTGTGGTTGTTGTAGTAGATTAGGTACTCGAACAGTTCGTTGGCAAAGTGATCGAGATTGTCGAAGGTGGCGCCCTCGATAACGTCCTCGTCGAGGGTGCGCCAGAAGCGTTCGACCTTGCCATTGGTCTGCGGTCGATAGGGCCTGGAGTAGCGGTGTTTGATGCCAAGCTCGAGCAGCATGGCCTCGAACGGATGCTCGTCCGGCTTGGTGCGGGCGGCGAACTCGGCGCCGTTGTCGGACAGGATTTCCTGGAAGACGAGCCCATAGGTGACGTTGAGGGTGTTGATCATCTTCAGGGTCTTGAACATGACCGGCAGCGCCTTCTTGGACGTCAGGACCTCGGCCCAGGCCAGCCGCGAGCAGCTGTCGATCAGGCTGATGATGTAGGCCGTGACCGGGGGTGGCGCGAGGAACATATCGCGCGGCAATTGATGCAGATCGACGTGGCCCAGCTCCCCGAGCTTGTCCTTGATAATGCGACGTTTCTCCTCACGCATCGCCACCGTGCGGCGGTTCAGCTGGTAGCGTCTCAGCACCCGGTAGATCGTTACGGGCGAAGGTACCGTGTCGCGCTTCTCACGCAAGACGGCATGAATCTCGTAGCGGTTCATCCCCCGCCTGCGGTGGGCGACGATCTCCGCCTCGATCCCCTCCGGCTCGCGCCGTTCCCGCCATTTGGGCCCGCGCCGGCGCGGCAGCAGGTCCGCTTCCTCACCGCTCTGCAGATAGCGATTGTAATACTTGCGGAAGGTCTGCGAGCAGGTCCCGTGATGGCGGTAGAAGTCGCCGACCCGCTTGAACAGCGGGGATCGACCAGCCTTCACCGCCTCATATTCCGGGATCAGAAACCGCCACTTCTGCAGATAGTTGCGTTCAATCGTCCGGTCGTAGCTATTGTCGCGCATCGGATCGTCCTCCAGAGGAGCGATCCAATCAGCGAATTAGTGAACATGCACAATTGCGAGCCAACGGGTCGCACGAATGCGCGCCCCGATGACAGGCTCCGCGAAGCAATCCATCTCACCACACGTGGAAGCATGGATTGCTTCAGCACGGTCGATACATCTGCTGCAGCGGCCTTCCGCTCAGAAAGATAGTGTGAGGACTGAGACCGCCCCTGCGAGCGATCCAGCGGCGCACCGGTGTCGGATAGGTCGAGTACAGCATCACGGTTGCTTCGGGATCGGTGAAGGCACGACCATTGGGGCCGAAATTCCAGGCCGCATGGAAGCCGAGCGTCGCGCGCGAGGTTACGCAGATCCTGTCGTGAGGGAGCGCGCTGAGCACCATGGTGCATGCCGAGGCGCACAGACCGTCGATGATCACGGATTCGCCCGATGAGGCCAGGCGCTGATACTTGACGATGTAAGTCGCGATCCGACCGCCTCGATCATTCGTAATGCGTACTGCAGAACTTGCCTCTGACGCATTTAGCATCAGCAGAATTGCCGCGAGGAATCCGGTCATATACTTCATGTCCCACCCCTGGGTTCGAGCAAATCGATTTGGATCGCTTTGCGTGATGCGCGAAGCTGCAACAGGCTTGTTCAAGTTCGTGGCATTGTCTGGGCGCAAGGCGCCGACAGCAACGGTTCCCTCGCTGCAACCCGTGAACTGAACCGCACCTGGAACGAAAAAAATACCGCAAAGACGCCGCGCTGCTCCGGTTCGTCAATGCTGCTGACGGTAGTTCCCCGGAGTTGCTGTTCCACCAAACCCGGTCTGGGATGCGGCAGTCACTGCATCCACTTCGAGTCAGGACAACCACCGCCCCTGCATTCGCATCGTACATTGGTTGGAGATGATCATGCGCAGCATAGCCCTGGTGATTGCATTCGTGATCTCGTTGACCGTGCCGGCTTCGGCTCAGAAGGCCGAGATTGAAGCAATCAACACGAAATTCATGGAGTACTTCAACAAGGGCGACTTCTCCGGGATTGCGTCGCTCTACACCACTGATGCGACTGCATTGCCGCCCGATTCTGCGATGGTGCAGGGCCGGCCAGCCATCGAGGTAATGTGGAAAGGCATGGCGGAACAGGTTGGCGATCCGAAGCTCACAACCGTCGACGTCAAGCCGCTTGGTCCTTCGGCGGCACGCGAGATCGGCACGTTCGTCCTGAAGACCAAGGGAGCGACACCGCAGGAAGTGACCGGAAAGTATGTTGTTGTCTGGGAAAAGGTCGGAAACGACTGGAAGCTTGCCACCGACATATGGAACGCGGGCAAGTAGGATCGCTCGGGCCTGCTTCGCGCAATGGACGGCTGTGCATTTCGTGTTCGGCACGCGCCAGGCGCGGGCAGACCGTCGAAGATCGACGCCTTCCATTCCTCGCTGGAGCCTCAGCGTTACAGCTCGTCGAGAGCGGCCCAGTGCGGCACATGATCTGCAAGCTTGTCGAGGAGCCGTTCGAATTCCCTGCGCTCGGCCCGCGTCAGGCAAGCCAGCATCGCCTGCTCCCGCTCGCGCAAAGCCGGGATGTATTGCGCGTAAAGCGCCCGGCCGGCCGGCGTCATGAACAATAGCTGCCGGCGATTGTCTGACCTGTCGGCATCGCGGCGTAACAGCTTCTTCTTCTCCAGCGCAATGATCCCGCGGCTGATATTGGCCTTGAGGTGGCCCGAGAACTCGCAGATGTCGCTCGCGGTGACGCCCTCGCGGAAATTCAGGAAGATCAGGGTGACGATCTCCGGCCGGGTCAGGCCAAGCTCCATCTCGATCTTCCGAAACGACGGCTCCCGGTAGAAGTTCAGCACATAGCCCATCTTGTAGGCGATCTTGATCTCGGTGCCGCCACGCACGGCGGCGATCGCGTTCGCCTCCCGTTCCTGCGCCATTCGCGCGGACGCTCTGCCCCTGTCGGCTTTCCCGAATGGTCTCATATGTGACTTTATTGGTCTCATATGTGACTTTCTATTTGCTTTTCCGATTCGCGTCATCTTAAATCGCGGCCAACCCACAGGAACGGCCGGCGCTGGCCGTGGAAGATCGGGATAACAGGGAGCCGGCTCGGCGGAAGATCATGGGCGCGTTGGATGGACACGGATCCCGGTGCTTCTACTCGGGCACGCAAGCGCATCCGGTCTATGTCGATCACGTGCGGCCGCCTCACGGCGCGGGCAAACTTCCGATCGTGGCGGTGCACGGCGGCGGCCACACCGGCAGTTGTTATCTGGCAACGCCTGATCTGAGGGTCGGATGGGCGGATCGCTTCGCGGCCGCGGGCCGGCAGGTGTTCGTGCCGGACTGGCCGGGCCATGGCCGCTCGCCACAGCGGCCGGACTTCCCGCGGCTTGGAACTGAAGATGTCGCGACATCGCTGCTGGCGCTCCTGGAGGAGATCGGCCCGGCCGTGCTCCTCGTGCATTCGGCGAGCGGCCCGATGGCCTGGTGGATGGCAGAGCGGCGGCCCGACCTTGTCAGCGCGGTTGTCGGTATCGCGCCCGGCCCGCCGGCCAATCTGCTGAGGGATCTGCCGGAGAATCCGGCCGCCATCCTTGCGCTGCACGACGATGCAAGCGCCGGCCGTCCGGTCTATGCGGCCGAAGACAGGCCGGTATGGCTGAGCGCCGATTTTGCCGCCGCCTCCTGGGCGAACGCGCCGCGTTTCCCAAAGCCCGCATTCGAACGCTATTGCGCTTCGATCGTGCCGGAAAGCCCACGCATCCTCAACGAACGTTTCAACATCGGGGGCCGCGGGCTCAAGATCGATGATCCGAAGAACCTGCGCGGCACGCCTATCCTGATCGTGACCGGGGAATCTGATCCGCGCCATCCGCGCGAGGTCGACGAGCGAACCGCCGCCTATCTCGGCGCCGAATTCGTCTGGCTTCCGGACCGCGGCATCAACGGCAATGGCCACATGATGATGATCGAAGACAACAGCGATGAACTCGCCGCAATCGTCCTTGCCTGGCTCGATGCGGTCGAGCGCTGACGCCGATCACGCGAAATACACGGATTAGAGGAAACAAGGAATGAGATGGAATGTCCTCGGCAGTGCGCTTCTCGTTCTGATGCTTCCCCTCGCAGCTCAGGCCCAGATCAGTGGCGATGTCATCCGGATCGGCGTCTTGACCGACATGGCGGGCGTCACCGCCGACATCACCGGCAAGGGTTCGCTGGTCGCCGCCGAGATGGCCGTGCGGGAGATCGGTGGCACGATCCTCGGCAAGCCGGTGGAGGTCATCTCGGCCGATCATCAGCACAAGGCGGATGTCGGCTCGGCGATCGCCCGCCGCTGGTTCGATGTCGAAGGCGTCGATACCATCGTGGACGTGCCGAATTCGGGCGTCGCGCTCGCGATCCAGGGTCTGGCGCGCGAGAAGAAACGGATCGTTCTCTATTCCGGCGCCGGCACGACCGCATTGACCAATGAGCAGTGCTCTCCTTTCGGCTTCCACTGGACCTACGACACCTATGCGGTGTCGCACGGGACCGCCTCTGCCGTCGTCAAGAACGGCGGCACGTCCTGGTTCTTCCTGGCGTCGGACTACGCATTCGGACATCAGCTCCAGAACGATGCGACCGGGGTCATCACTGCGGCCGGCGGCAAGGTGCTGGGCGCCGCGCGCCATCCGCTCAACACATCGGACTTCTCGTCATTTCTGCTGAGCGCGCAAGCCTCGGGCGCCAAGGTGGTCGGCCTCGCCAATGCCGGCAACGACACCGTCACCGCGATGCGGCAGGCAGGCGAGTTCGGGCTGGTGCAGGGCGGGCAGAGTCTCGCTGCACTGATCCTGTTTCTTCAGGACGTGCACGCGCTCGGGCTCAAGGCTGCGCAAGGCACGTACCTGACGACGTCATCCTACTGGGACATGAATGACGCGACGCGCGCATGGTCGAAGCAGTTCATGGCGAAGACCGGCATGATGCCTTCGATGCTGCACGCCGGCGTCTACGGCGCGGCGCGCCACTATCTCAAGGCCGTCGCTCGCGCCGGCACCGACGATGCCGAACAGGTCGCGGCCGCGATGCGGAGCATTCCGATCGAGGACGTCTTCTCCGAAGACGCTGTTATCCGCGAGGACGGCCGCATCACCCGCACCATGTATCTCGTCCGGGTGAAGAAGCCTTCGGACTCGAAGCATCCCTGGGACTATTTCGAGATCCTCCGCAAAATTCCTCCCGAGGAGACCGTGTGGCCGCTCTCGGCGAGCAAGTGCCCTCTTGTCGGCAACGCGAACCGGTGATCCCCTGGTCCGATGTCGCGCCTGTTTCGCGACAGAGGCGGGTGCGCAGCCCCCTGCTGTTCACTCCCGTTTCATATCGGCCGCCAAAATCACCCTGCTCCACTTCTTGACTTCGTCAGCGATCAGCTTGCCGAAGTCAGCGGACGACCCGCCAAGAGCTGTGCCGCCCAGATTGGCAAGCCGCGCCTGGAATTTTGGATCGGCGATGCTGACGTTGATTTCCCTGTTCAGTTTTTCGATGACTTCTTCCGGCGTGCGTTTTGGACCGCCAATGCCGAACCATGCACTTGCCTCGTAACCGGGCAAGGTTTCGCCCAAAGCTGGAACGTCCGGCAATATCGGCGAGCGCGCCGCTGTCGTCACCGCCAGGGCGCGAAAACTGCCGGCCCTGATATATTCGATCGATGAGAGCAGCGGGCCAAAATAGACCTGCGCTTCCCCGGTGAGAAGGGCAGGAAATACCTGCGCACCCCGATAGGGCACGTGAAAGAGATCGAGGCCGGCCATCGTTTTGAACATTTCGCCCGCCACGTGGGGCAGCGATCCGATCCCCGCTGACGCCATATTGACCTTGCCGGGATTGGCCTTCGCGTAGGCGATGAACTCCGCGACTGTCTTGGCGGGAACCGACGGGTGAACCTCCATGACCAGGGGCACACGAACGATACTTGCGATCGGCGCGATGTCGCGGATGACGTCGAAGCTAAGCTTGAACATTGTCGCATTTATCGCATTTCCTGCGCCGACCAACAGCAGCGTGTAACCGTCCGGCGCTGCTCGCACGACCGCCTCAGCCGCGATGTTGCCGGTAGCGCCGCTGCGGTTCTCGATGACAAATGACTGTCCAAGTCGCTCCGACAGCGATTGACCGATCAATCGCGCGACGACGTCGGGCGCCCCGCCGGCGCCAAAGCCTTCGAGCAGATGCACCGGTCGGGTCGGGTAACTCTGCGCGAAAGCGAACCGAGATGATATTGGGAGCGTGGAAGCGGCCACTGCCAGATGCAGGAATTGACGGCGCGGAACGTTCATTGCGGCCTCCCCGAACTGTTGGGATGCGAAGCCCTGCGGAGCCGCACGGGACCCGCATACATTCAGATGTCAGTTTAATTCTGATGCGCGCCCGCCGACGGCATGAGCGCTGCGGCTAAATAAAAGGGACTTCGGCACGTCCCGCTCTGCAGCTCCTGATCAGGCTACATCGGTTGCACGGCCGGCGAAAGACATGAATGAGAGCCAGGTTGCACCTCATGTATCAGCAACTTTACAAAGCTGACGAGCCGACCGCTCCATGAAGCATAAGCGGACATCGCGGCCGCACGTTGCATCGCCTTGGGTTCCCCTGACCGCTGCGGTACCCAAGGGTGGGCGGGAGTCGAGCCCGCCAAAATTTTCTACCGGATTTCGCTGGCCCGACGCGCAATGAGGTGCGAAAATCGCGCCGCGCGGTTTGTCACGCAGTAGGCCAACATGGCTGACATCCCGGCCACTCACTACGTCAGAAGTGACGACGTCCATATTGCCTATCAGGTGATTGGCGACGGTCCGCGCGACCTGCTGTTCGTCCCGGGCTTTGTCTCGAATGTTGAAGCGCTTTGGCAATCGCCGGCGCGCGCCGCCTTTTTTCGCAAGCTTGCGACGTTTGCGCGGGTCATCACGTTCGACAAGCGCGGCACCGGAATGTCTGATCGCGGCTCCCAGATCTTCACGCTTGAACAGCGGATGCACGACGTGCAGGCCGTGCTTGACCAGGTTGGCTCCCAGCGGGCCACCTTGTTTGGCGTGTCCGAGGGCGGTCCGATGTCGCTGCTCTATGCAGCGACATATCCCGAGCGCACGTCGGCTCTGGTGCTCTATGGCACCTATGCGCGACGCTCGTGGGCGCCTGACTACACATTCGCATGGACCGATGCGCAATGGAGCACTTTCCTCGACGACATTGAGCGCCACTGGGGCTCGGCAGATGCAATGAGTTTGCTGATGTGGGCGCCTAGCCTTACCGGCAACAAGCAGGCACTTGAGCAAATCGCCGCCTACTTCAGGGCCTCAGCAAGCCCCGGCGCGGCATCTGCGGTCTTGCGCATGAACCGGGAGATCGATGTCAGGGATATCCTGCCCGTTACGCGTGTACCGACCCTGATTTTGCATCGCACCGATGAGCGCGTGCTTGACGTCAGGCATGCGCGCTACATGGCGCAGCATATTCCTGGCGCAAAACTGATTGAGCTCAGCGGTCAGGATCATGTGGCCTGGGTTGGCGATCAGGATGCAATTATCAACGAGGTCGAAGAGTTCGTCACCGGGCATCGGCAAATAGCGGAGCCGGACCGGGTGCTTGCGACAGTGCTCTTCGTCGACATCGCGGGATCGACGGAACGCGCCTCCGCACTCGGCGACGGCGCTTGGCACGTGCTGCTCGACGCGTTCTATGCCAAAGCTCGGGGCGTGCTCGGCCAATATCGAGGTCGCGAAGTCAACACCGCCGGCGACGGTTTCCTGGCCACGTTCGACGGTCCTGCGCGCGCCGTGCGTTGCGCCAGCGCAATCGGCGATGCGGTGCGCCCCCTCGATCTGAAGGTCCGTTGCGGTTTGCATACCGGCGAGTGCGAATTCGTCGCTCACGATATTGTTGGTATTGCCGTGCATATTGGCGCGCGTGTCGCGGCGCTGGCGGCCCCGGGTGAAGTTCTGGTCTCACAGACGGTTCGCGATCTCGTCGCAGGCTCCGGATTGACGTTTGAAGAGCGCGGCCGTCACATTCTCAAAGGCGTGCCCGACAAATGGCGTCTGTTCCGTGCGTTGACGACCTAGCACGCTTCATCCGCCATGCGGTCAGAGCAACGAACGATCGCTTTTGGCCGTTTCGGACGTGACGAGCAAGATCGTCCATATCCGTTATCGCGGGCACAACGGAAGTGGCGCAGACCAACTCCGACCGCGCCTTTTGACCCATTGCGGAAGGCGCCTCTCCTCAGCGACGTCTAACCGAATTCGGTTTGGCGCTGGCAGTGATCAATGGTGCGCTGCTCTCAACTGTGCTCATTCAATTCGCGCTATCATTCCGCGGCTGGTTGCCGATGGTTCGATCGGAGCCCCGAGCTTGGACGTCGCCACCTTCCGACGTCCTTGCACGCGGCGCGTCGGTTTGTTCCTCGTCCGCAGGTGGCGAAGGTAGTTGGGGTTGATCTTTGCCGCGATTGCCGAGGAAGCGCCGGTGCAATTTTTCGCCCTGGTCGAAAATAATGTTGAGCAGCCAGCCTGCGATGGGTCGCGCGATCGCACGAAACGGTTTGGCGATGATGAAACCGCCTTTGACATTTTCGATCGGGAAGGCCAATGCGTTGATCAGCGTATCGGCGGAAACTTGCCGATAGTTTTCCGCCAAATGCTCCGTGTTCATCAGCATCTGGATGGCAGGTTTGTCGCTTTCACCGTCGACCAGGATCTTTGAGGAGAACTTATTGTCCGAGCCGGCTAGTGCATTGGCCTGCGCAGGTGCGATGGGATGCAAGCGCACGACGCTGGCTTCGGTTTGCTGGCGGTAATGCACGGCCAGCGTAAGCTGGCCCATCTGCACCGCAGCCAGCAACGTATTGAGATAGTCGGCATCGAGCTCGGGTTTGTCGAAACTTACGCCCGGAACCATTTCTATGATATCGAGAATGCGGCCCAGATCAGCGGCCGCTGCGGCGCGGTTAGCAAGACTGGCGGCTAGGTCGGCAATTGCCGTGGAGGCGTTCGCGAACTGTCCGCTGACGCTTTTCATGGCGCCTGTGGCCAGATTTTGAGTTTTGAAAGCACGCCCAACCCCTTCGTGAATTTCCGCGCCTCCGGCGTCACCGGTTCTCAGCGCCTCGCGACAATCGCGGCAGACACGGCCGATACGCCCAGTCCAGCAAGCCCCAAACTCGAAACGATCATCCACCGTGAGACTTGCCGGCTGACGGAAAATGCAGGCGCGGCGTCTCGGCTTCATTCGGGAGGATCCGATCGGTCTCATGGCGCATGATGCTATAGCATTCGCAGGTAGCTTCCTCGAGCCGCGGCCTGTCAATTTCGATCAAGCCCCGCCGATCGGATCTGATAGCACCAACGGCACGGAGTTTGGCAACCATCTGTGTCACGGTCGTTCGTCGCACTCCAAGCAATTGCGAAAGCGTTTCCTGCGTGACTGACATGATGGGGCCCTCGCTGCGATCGTGCAGCTCAAGCAGCCAACGGGCCAGGCGGGTCTCGACCGGGTGCAACCCATTACAGGCTGCGACGTGCTGGAGCTGCGATAGAATCCACCCCGTGTGCGCCTGAACCACGTCTCTGATGGCGCTGCTTCTCATGTAGGCAGCGTGAAACCGCGATACGGAAATCTGGGATGCGGTGCCGCCTACCCGCACGACCGCGGTCACGGAAGAACGGGAGGGCCCCAGGACCGATAGAGCGCCAAGGGCTCCCTCGCGCCCGATAACCGCGGTTGCAATCGTTGCTCCGTTCGGCATGTCGAGCATGAAGGAAATGGCCCCGCTGTGGGGAAAGTAAACATGCTCGCGTCGATCTCCCGATCGCACGACCACGGCATCCTGTTCAAGCGAGACCTTCTGGAGATGAGGGCTGAGCAACGCGAGGTCCGCCGGCGGCAATGCAGCTAGGAGACGATTACCGCCATTGGCAGGACGCCCCATCACCGGGGACTCCTTCTCTCAGCAGAACGCGCAGCTCTCCTGCAATGTCTTTGGCGGCTGCGTTGTCTGTGCTGCGGCGATACCAAATCGACCTTCATTGTGCTGGCTTGGAAATTACCTCTTGGATGCAACATTCACTCACTACCGCAACCCGCTGGGCCGGTAAAGGTCGCTAATGGCGATCATCTTTCGGGGACTAGGATGCAGGTTGCCGGTTACGATAAGAACAGTTGGCTTCGGCTCTGAGCGGAGTTGGGGAACCTACGGGAGCAGACTGCACTCTGGCAGCATCTTACAGCGCGACACTGGGGTGCCGGGGTCGTCATGATGTGCTTCCAGGTGCCATTGCGACGCTCGCTCGCCTGCAAAGTACCTCGGCAAGACGGGCGGTGGTGGATAGGTCGGTTGTGAGCCGAAGTGATCGACGACTTCCGCCTTTGGCCCCATAGCCGACGCCGGCATTTGGGACCCTTTCCGGACATTCGTATTTGCCCGACTTCAATGTTGAGCATCCGCGTCACCAGCGGTCTGTCGGACAGCTTGACACTCAATCCATCATGTAACAACATATGTTACATGAGAAGAGACAGTCGTTTATCGGACGTGCTCCACGTCCTTCTGCACATGGCCCGACAAGATACACCCGCAACCTCGGAGGTTCTTGCGAAGGCTATGCGCACCAATCCTGTTGTGCTTCGTCGGACAATGGCTGGTCTACGCGATCGAGGATTTGTTCAGTCCGAGAAAGGGCATGGCGGCGGCTGGACGCTTGCTTGCGATCTTTCGAAGGTGACGATGCTCGACATTTACCTGGCGCTCGGCAAGCCGGCCTTGTTTGCCTTCGGCAATCGATCCGACGCGCCGGACTGTTTGGTGGAGAAAGCCGTCAACGCCAACCTGAACCAGGCCTTCCTGGAGGCTGAGCAGAGGCTGATGACCCGGTTTGGCGAAATAACCCTTTCCAAGCTCAACGCCGACCTTCAATTGCGGGTTAAACAACGCCGTGACGCTCTCGACGTGGAGAAAATTCACGGAGGCGCGGCGTGAAACCTTCTGTCTTTGACGCACGCGCCGCCAGCTCTTACGCTGAAGGCCCACCACGACAAGTTCCTGGTTATTCGAGCTTGCACCGCATGGTGTCACTGCTACTCGCAGAGCGAACCCCACAGGATGGCCGCGTGCTGGTCTTGGGTGCTGGGGGCGGCCAGGAGCTCAAGGCGATGGCGGAAGCGCATCCAGGATGGTCATTCGACGGGGTGGATCCCTCCAGCGAAATGCTTCGTCTGGCCGTTCAAGTGGCGGGGCCGGACGCTGCACGCATGCGGTTTCATCGAGGCTACATTGACGACGCTCCCGGCGGGCCTTTCGATGCTGCCACATCCATTTTGACTTTCCATTTCATCCCTCATGACCAACGCCTCGAAACCTTAAAGCAAATGCGGCGTCGGTTGAGAGTCGGTGCACCCTTCGTCCTGGTCCATCTCAGCTTCCCGCAAACTGAGCCTGAGCGGTCGATATGGATAGACCGTCATGTCGCGTATGGCCTGTCGAATGGATTAGAACCGGCCGATGCCAAGAGAGCCCGCCAAGCAATCAGCAACGGACTAACAATCCTGTCGCCCGAAGAAGACGTGGCCATGCTCCGCCTTGCCGGATTTTCGAATGCTAGCCTGTTCTATGCAGGATTGAGCATCAGAGGCTGGGTCGCCTACGCCGAATAGCTCTGTCCGTCGCCGGCACAGAGGCGTTGGCCAATGTGCCCTCCAGAGCGCGTGGCCGGCCTCCATCACCGGGATCTTGGCCAGGGCCGATGCTTGGCGCGCCATTTCGGGCCGGGGCCCCGCATGTAGTGCAGCTCGGGCCGGTAGCTATCGCGTACGTCCATAACCAGGTTGTGAGCGACGCTGGCGAAGTCGGAAGCTGTCTCGGCCGTCTTGCGGGCAAAACCAGATATTGCGGTCCAGCGCGCACAAGCGGGTGCGATCGCACGGGGGCTGACGATGCTTTTCCAGATCATCTTTTTTCTCCGTCCGGTTGGATTTGGGCACTGTGATGATCTATCGGATCGGAGCAGCGACCGCGCCAGAGCGATTGCCGTACCTGCAGAGCGATTGCTGCTAACGCCTGTGCCTCAGCTCGTGAAAGAACCACTAGAGATTGCGTGGCTTGTCAGGCAAATCAGGCATGGCTTGGTCCAGTCGTCCTTGCAAAAATATTCCGCTTCGCGATTACCCCAAATCACTCCTACAACTCCCGCCATCCCGCACCCGCTGGAGGGGCGTATCGCGATCGTCACGGACGTTGGGCGCGGGATGCGGTGGACGCGGCAGCGTCGGGCGCGCCAGTAATCGCAGGGCGGGCTTTGTCCTGTGAGCGATCGAACGGTGCGCGACGAACGGCGCTTAAACGCCTTCGCCAGAACTTTGATTTGGCAGCATGCGGGCCAATCGAAACATTCTGGCGGGGGAAGCCGCGGACGGCAAAGGCGTGTGGTTCTGGCACCCGTGGCTGGTGTCAAGCTGGCGGAGATTGATCTGTCACAACCGGGCTTCGATCGATCGTCAATTCGTCAGCGACGGAGGCCAAAGGAATTCGGCTCCGGGAAGAGCGCGCTATAAACCGTTAAAACCATTGCGCAGGGAAGGCCGGGTGTTCCGGCGCACCTGCAGTCCGCCGTGTGCACCCCTGTGCGCACGACTGCGGGTGTCATGGGCACCCGGCCTTCCCTGCGCCCTCTTCGATTTTCGAGGGCAACGCAGATCGCAAAACTCGGGCGCAATGCGCCGCGAGAATGTGGAGATGTGTCCACCGTCATTGCGAGCGGAGCGAAGCAATCCATCTCTCCGAGCACGCAGAGCCATGGATTGCTTCGTCGCTGCGCTCCTCGCAATGACGCGGAGCGAGCGTTGATGGCTGTTTGACATTCGAATCCGCGCATTGTCGTCTGCCACAAAAACCTGTCTAGTGACGAACAAAAGGCCACCACGGGAGACTCTCTTGAAAACAATCCGCGCGGCAATCCTGCTCGCACTCGTGAGCCCACCGGCCTTCGCGCAAACCAAGGACAAGGCGCCGAACGCCGACCGGCCATTGCTCGCGACATTCTGCGATGCCGCTGACATCAAGGGATCGGCCTGCAGGCGGGCCAAGGCATATCCCGGCGGCAAGCGGTGCGACGTCAAGCTGCGGCCGGATCGTTACAGCGGCAAATTCCTCGCCGACGGCAGCACGCTTCTCGTCGTCAATTACGAGAGCGGCTGCGAAGCGCACGCCAATGATTTCGGCGGCTCCGTGATCTTCGAGCAGAAGGATGGCGCCGCCATCTTCAACGGATATCAGCCGGGCTTTCAGGTCAACGATTGCATCACGCTTGCGCGCAATGACAAGCAGGACCGGTTGATCTGCATCACCGGCCATATCGGGCAAGGCCATCTCGAATCCGGCGTCGCCGAAATGGTGTTCACCCGCGACTTCAACAAGACGATCGATATGTCCCTGAACTATTTCGTGACCGGAGAGGACGCGGTCGGCGCCTACGGATCCAACGTCGTCGAGTGCAAGGAGACGTCGAAATATTTCGGCTTCGCCAGGCTCGGCGCCGGACCAGCGCCCGATACGGTTGCCGTCGAGATCGCCCATGCCGACAAGGCGACCATCGAGACCGCATGCACCAAGGGCTTTCCGAAGCCGAAGCAGCTCTTTGGCGAGCTTGGGCCCGGCGAGGCCTATGTCCCGCCCGGACACGAGAAGAAAGCGAGGTTCGTGATTGACCTCACCACCAGCAAGGCCGTGCCGGAAGCAGAGTTCGCCAAGCGGTAACATGAGCCGCTATGGTTACCCGAAAATAGCGTCGCCGGCATTGCGAGCGCCGCCGCGGGAGCCGCCCCGCCGCGCAACGGTGATGGCCTACCGCAGGCCGGCGTTGTGCAGCCGCCGTTGAACCTTTCGCCGGGCAGGCGCGTCAAAGCCCTTTCAGAATACTTTAAGTCCTTTTGCCGATTGTTGGTCGTGCCGTTCCGTTCACAATGGATACGGCCCGCGAAAGCCGGCTCGAACACAGGTAGGTGGGCGAATGACCGAGGGATCGAATCGCCAGCGCGTGCTGGATTTCCTCAACGTCCTGTATTCCGGCGACGTCGAAGCCGCGCTGGAGCGCTGCACCGACGATTGCGAATCCCTCGCCAACGCCCCGATCGACATCCTTCCGCATATGGGTCATCGCCGCGGCAAGGCCGAGCTGCGCGAGATGTGGAATGCGGTGCGCGCCCGCTATTCCGAGCTGCGCTGCGAGGTGCCGATGCTGGTCACCGAGGGCGACAAAGCGGCCGCGTTCATCCGCGTGTTCTTCCGCAAGAACATCAATCAACGCATGGTGCAGTTCGACATCGCCGGCTTCTACACGCTGCGCGACGGCAAGATCAGCCACATCAGGGAAATCATCGACACCTTCGACCTGGTCCAGCAACTGCTCGAGCGCGACATCGCCGCGATCCTGACCGGCCGGCGGCCCGACCCGATCTAGCGCGGTCGTTCACTCGGACCAGCGACGCGGATCCCTGATGGCCCGTCGCGCAATGACGCATCAACAGGCAGCACATCCGCACCGCTCATTTTCCCGGCACCCTTGAACCTCATCGCGTTCAACGTGACACACCACAAGGCTTGTTCCGGACCAGATGAAGATATGAAAATCGCGTTGCTGGCTTTGCTTGGTTTGGCGTTGGGGGCGCTGGGAGGCGCGGCACTGGGCATCGGGGCGGGTCTGGTCTGGGTGGAAATCTTCAGAACCACGAGTTTTGAAGGCTATAGCGGGATGCTGGTGTTCTTCACCTTCATGCCGCTGGGGGCCGCAATCGGCGGTATCGGCGGTGCCCTGCTGTTCGGCATCATCGCCATCCGCGACGCCGAGATCGCCATCGAACGCGAGCCGGTGCGTCGCCACGACCGCTAAAGCGGCCTAAACCGCCGCATTTGTGCAATGCAGAAACGGCAATTGCGTTTTGGCCGAACTACTCTATTTCTGGCTGCAACAGTGAAGTTCGGCATTTCGGCCCGGCATCGATGAAGACGCTCCGTTGGCGCGCTTGCCGTTTTTAATTCCAGTTCCAAGGACCAGATCAAAATGACAGAGCATAGTCTCTGGCGTTTTTCGCGCGCGTTGCATCGCGCGATCAATGAACGCCAGCCTGCCGATCTCGAAGCCGTGCTCGACGAAGACGTCGACTGGGCGATCTATGGACCGATTGACATGTATCCGTTCTTCGGCTCGCGCCGCGGCAAGGCCGCCGTGATCGATGTCATCAGGCAGATCGCCGACAATTTCCGCGTCCACCGCTTCGACCGCGAATCGATCATGCTGGGCGTGGACTCGGCCGCCTCGATGATGCGCTATTCGCTGACCGCGCTGGATTCGAACAAGCCGATCAGCCTGCGCATCGCCCATTTCGCCCAGTTCAAGGCCGGCCGCCTGACCAACTTCCGTGTGCTGGTCGACACCTTCGACCTGGTCGAGCAGACCGTGGGCTATCCGATCAACCTGCCGCGGATGGCGGTTTAGTTCGGTCGTTCGCTGCACCCGCCATAATTTCGCAACAGAGCGAACGCATTCTGGGCGCGACTTGGAATGCGGGCGGGCAATGATTCCGAAAATGCGATTTGGCTGGGCGCGGCTGCCAATGCTGGTGGCCGGCGTAAGTTTGGCTGCGATGCTGGCGGCCGCGGCGCAAACGCCGCCGGCGGACGACGAACCGGAGACGCAGGAGGCTGAAGAGGTCGAGCAGGCGCCTGCGGCTCCCAGCGTCAACGACGTCGACATCATGAAGGACATCGACGTCGATAAACTCGACTGGAGCCAGCTCAATGTCGATGCATCGACCCTGATGGACCTGGCGGCGAAAGGAAGCAGCTCGTCGAAAGGCGCGGCCAGCGCCGACGCTTCATGGTCCGCCAATGAAAGGGCGAACGGCACTTCCGCGGTGTCGGTCAAGCAATCGATCTCGCCGTTCTGGGATACGCGCATCGGCGCCGACATGACGGTCGCCCGGCAAGGCACGGCGACGACGTCCGAACTGCTTTCGGAACGGCTGGCCAATGGCGGCAGCCTGCCGCAATCGTCCGGCAGCGCCTGGGCGGCGATCACCGCTCCCGGCGTGGCCTCGATCTGGGACAAGACCGCAGTCGAAGCCCGCGTCGATCCCGGGTCCGAGCAGAGCAAGCTCGGCACCTCCTTAAGCAAGTCGCTGCCGATCAGCGAGCAATATTCGCTGACGCTACGAAACGACTACAACCTGATCCAGCAGGGCATCGTGCCGGTGCCCGGCATCGTCAGCCATCCGTCCCGCAGCTACGAGACCGACCAGTCGGCACGGCTCAGCATCGCCGATACCGGCACCAGCTTCCTTGCTGGCCAGACCCTGTCGACCTCCGATGACAGGTGGCTGCGCAAGGTCGGCGCCGAGCAGAAGCTGTTCGACGGCGTCACCATCTCCGGCTCGATCGGCGAAACGCCCTCGGGCGTTGCCAGCAAGAGCCTCAGCGCAGGCTTCAGGCGGAGCTGGTAAGGAGTGAAATCGGCCGATTTGGCTAGGGTTTTCAGCCCCTTAAGGTTAACGCCGGAGAATGAACGACCATTGCCGCAGATTGGCCAAGATGCGGTCAAAATCGGCGGGACAGATGGGACCCGCTCCACTTCGTCGTGCGGGGGACTGTCCGCGCTCGCCTGAAAGCGAAACAGAGGAATAGCCGATGAACGCTACCAATCGTTCCGAACAGACTGATGCAAACACGGAGGTCGACAGCGATCTCGCCGCCGTCTCCGAAGTCGAGGCCGGCATCCGCGATTTCGTTCGCAACGATATCGCCTATCTGCGCCGCCCCGCAGTCGCTCCGGACACCGCGCCGCTCGACGCCAATGCGGAAGCCACCGTCAACAACGTCAATTCGCTGATCCAGCGCGTCGCCGGCACCTCGCTGGCGGAAATCGAGAAGCTGATTTCCGAACTCGAAAGCCTCCGCGACCTGCTGCATGCCGAAGGCCAGCGCGTTCAACGCGAGATCTCGGGCTACGCCCAGCTCAGCCAGGCGGCGATGAAGTCGACGCGCATGATCGCCGACAACGTCACGCAGTGGAAGCGCGCCGCCGACGGTCTGCGCAACGCCTGATCTGATCGTTGCAAAAATCTAACACTCCGCCGCGTTCCGTACCGGAGCGCGGCGGTTTTGTTTGGCTGTGTTCGATCTGAACTTTATAAGCACGGTCGCGTCCAAGCACCGCTGTCGTCACGTGGCGACAGGCATCTTTTTAAGGACACACCGGCGATGCAAAACGTTCAGCCAGACAACGTCGATTCAATGCCGTTGCGGCAATCGTCCCATAGCATGGGCACGCTCGTGATCCGCTTCGTCGGACTGCTGACGCTCGCGGTCGTGGCAATGACGCTTATCTGGAGCCGCTGAACTTTTCGTCAGCGTTCACGACTATCCGATCCCACGATTACTGACGCGCGAACGAGGTTTCCTCGATCGTGTAGACGCCGTCGGCGTAGGACTTCACCACCATGGTGGCGGTCAGCATCACCGCCAGCGTGACGGTTGCGAAGACAAAGCCGACGAATTTCAGGCTGCTGCGATCTGCCATGTTCATCCCCTCGGTACTTCCCCTGAGACGCTTATGGCAGGCAGAAAGTTCAAATTGCGTTAGCAAAAAATCGGTTTCGCGGAGTCATGGATGACGAAACACTAACGAAACAATTGGCTAACCATGTTGCCCCGGACGGTCCCCTGAAATCCCACCCCGCCGCGGCACGAAGGCGGTGGCGAGGAACGAGAACACGGCTTCGCCGCGCTGATTGATGCCGGTATTGCGGGCCTGGAGGATGCCCCATTCGGGACGCTTCTCCGAGGTCCGCTTGGTTTCGACCTGGTTGGAGAAGCTGACGGTATCGCCTGCCAACACCGGCCTGATCCAGCGCAGTTCGCGAAAACCCGGCGACGGCCCCCATACCGCGACCCGCTCACCGCGCGCGGCGGCTTCCGCCGACAGACGCTTGCCGTCGGCGACCAGCAGCTTCATGCACACCGCCGCAACGTGCCAGCCCGATGCGGCCAATCCCCCGAACAGGGATTTGCGCCCCTCCTCCTCATCGAGGTGAAAGCGCTGCGGATCGAACTGCGCAGCAAACCGCTTGATGTCGTCGGCGGTAAAGGTAAACGAGCCGAACTCGCGCCGGGCGCCGATCTCGATATCCTCAAAGAAGCGCATCGCTACTCCGCTCCCGCCTCGAGACGCCGACGCACGATGATCGGCGACTCCATCTCGCACAGCACGACGCCTGCCGCATTGTGGATCGTGCCCTTGAAGGTCACGATGCCCGTCTCGGGGCGGCTCTTCGAAATCCTGGCCTCCGCGACGTCGACATCCAGCATCAGGTCGTCACCCGGGCGCAGCGGCGCCAGCCAGCGCATTTCATTGACACCGGGCGAGCCGAGCGAGGCGGTGCGGCCGATGAAGCCGTCGAACAGCATTCGCATCATCAGCGAGCCGAGATGCCAGCCCGAACCGGACAGCCCCTTCAGCATGGATGCGTTGGCCGCCTCCTCGTCCAGATGCATCGGCTGCGGGTCGTATTCGGCGGCGAAGGCCAAAATCTCCTCGCGCGTGACATGGCGCGGTCCGAACGTGCCGAAATGGCCGGGCTTGAAGTCTTCGAAGGTCAGCGTGGTCATGTCTGGGAATTGGGGATTGGCTGTGGGCAAGCCCGAATGTGGCCGTTATTTGCGGCAATCTCAACCCGCCCACTCGCATGGCTCGTTCGCCGGGAAAGAGTGCCGTCCGCGGTCTCGACCTTGGCTTGCCCGAAGCAATTTTCGGGGCTAGCCCTGTGTTATCTGGGGACCAGCTTATTTGACTCGCCGGGGAGGGCCACCGATGTTCGATTTTCAGGATCTGTTTCAGTGGGATCGTTTCATTACGCCCACGATCATCAAGACTTTCTACTGGCTGGTCATCGGCTTGATCGTGCTGTTCGGCCTCTCCGGGATCTTTTCGGCGCTTGCAGCGATGGCGGTCAGCCCGTTCGGCGGCTTCATCCTGCTGTTGTCCTCGATCGCCGGCGTCGTGGTCGGCGTGGTGTTTTCGCGCATCGCCGCGGAGTTCATCCTGATCGTCTTCCGCATCAACGAGCATCTCGGAGCAATCCGCGATCAGGGCGGGATGCGGTAAGCATGGGGGAATTGTAGGGTGGGCAAAGCGTAGCGTGCCCACCATTTCTCTCGCGCTGCTGGAAAGATGGTGGGCGCGGCGCGACGCGCCTTTGCCCACCATACGGATCTGCCTCTGCGACAGCCAATATCTCAGGTATTAAACCTGAAATGCATCACGTCGCCGTCGGCGACGACATATTCCTTGCCCTCCAGCCGGAGCTTGCCGGCATCGCGGGCGCCGGCTTCGCCGCTCAGCGCGACGTAGTCGGGATAGGCGATGGTCTCGGCCCGGATGAAGCCCTTTTCGAAATCGGTATGGATGACGCCGGCCGCCGCGGGCGCCTTGGTGCCGCGATGAATAGTCCAGGCGCGGGCCTCCTTCGGCCCCACGGTGAAATAGGTGATGAGGTCGAGCAACTGGTAGCCGGCGCGGATCAGGCGGTCGAGGCCGGCCTCTTCCAGGCCGAGGGTATCGAGAAACTCGGCGCGCTCTTCGCGTGACAGGGTCGCAATCTCGGATTCGATCTTGGCCGAGATCACCACCGCGACCGCGCCTTCCTTCTTGGCGTGCTCGAACACCTGCTTCGAAAAGCTGTTGCCTTCCTTGGCCGAACCTTCCTCGACGTTGCAGACGTAAAGCACTGGCTTCGACGTCAGGAGGCCGAGCATGCCGAAGGCACGCTCTTCTTCCGGCTTGCGCTCGAGAAAGCGCGCGGGCTTGCCGTCGCGCAGCAGCACCAGGGCGCGATTGACGAGGTCGAGCGCCTCCTTGGCGTCCTTGTCGTTACCCTTGGCCTTCTTTGCCAGATTGTCGACCCGCTTTTCCAAGCTGTCGAGGTCGGCAAGCATCAGCTCGGTTTCGATGGTTTCGATATCGGCCAGCGGCGCGATCTTGCCTTCGACATGAGTGATGTCGGAATCCTCAAAACACCGCACCACATGCGCGACCGCGTCGACCTCTCGGATGGTGGCGAGGAACTGGTTGCCGAGGCCTTCGCCCTTGGAGGCGCCACGGACGAGACCGGCGATATCGACGAAGGTAAGCCGCGTCGGAATGATCTGCGCGGACTTGGCGATATCGGAGAGCTTGTCGAGTCGGGGATCCGGCACCGCGACCTCGCCGACATTCGGCTCGATCGTGCAGAACGGATAATTCGCCGCCTGCGCCGCTGCCGTCTCCGTCAGCGCGTTGAACAGCGTCGACTTGCCGACATTGGGCAGGCCGACGATACCGCATTTGAATCCCATCGTGTCCTCAACTATTTCTCTTCGTCATGGCCGGGCTTGTCCCGGCCACGTCCTGTTTCGTGCCGGCAAGGAAGACGTGGATGCCCGGCACATCTGCGTGAAGACGCGCTTCGCGCTTTAGGCCGGGCATGACGGCGGAGCAGTAACGCGAAAAATCAGCCCTGCTTCCCGTCGTCTGCCTTGTCGAAAATTCCCTTGGCCTGCAGCGCCAGATGCACCTTGTTCGCAAACGAGGAGTCGTGCCCTGCCGCCAGCAAGCCGGCATTGTCGGCCACCGCCGCGCACAAGGCTTCCACCCAGGCCCGGTCGCTCTTCGCAAAGTCCGACAACACGTGGCTGTGCACCATTTCCTTGATGCCGGGATGACCGATCCCGAGCCGCACCCGGCGATAGTCGTTGCCGATATGCGAGGAGATCGAGCGCAGCCCGTTGTGGCCGGCGATACCGCCGCCGACCTTGACGCGCACTTTTGCCGGCGGCAGTTCGAGTTCGTCCTGAAACACGGTGACATCGGAAGCACCGAGCTTGAAGAAATTCGCAGCTTCCTGAACCGCGCGCCCGGACTCGTTCATGTAGGTGGTCGGCCGAAGCAGAACGACCTTCTCGCGATCGAGCGTGCCTTCGGAAGTCTCGCCCTGAAAACGGCGGCGCCACGGTGCGAAACCGTGACGCCGCGCAATTTCATCGACGGCCATGAACCCGATGTTGTGCCGGTTGTTCGCGTATTTCGAACCGGGGTTACCGAGACCGACAAACAGGCGCATGACGCGGCATCCTGCCGCTGCTTACTTCTTCTTGTCGCCGCCCGCCGGCGCCTTGGCGGCCGCCGCCGGAGCTGCAGCACCCGCCGCAGGCGCGGCGGCAGCAGGAGCGGCACCCGCCGCCGGAGCAGCCGTGCCGGCAGCCGCAGCAGCAGCCGCAGCCTTCTGCTCTTCAGCATAGCCGGACGGCGGCACGATGGTCACCAGCGTCGCGTCCTCACGCGACAGCGCCTTCACGCCGGTCGGCAGCTTGATGTCGGAGAGATGCAGCGAGTAGCTGATTTCCAGCGCGCCGACGTCGGCTTCGAGGTACTGCGGGATGTTATCGACCGAGCATTCGAGATCGATGGTGTGGGTGACGATGTTGACGGTGCCGCCACGCTTGACGCCGGGCGAGGTTTCGCCGTTGACGACGTGCAGGGGAACGCTGACGCGGATGGTGGCGCCTTCGCCCAGCCGCAGGAAGTCGACATGCAGCGGGAAGTCCTTCACCGGATCGAGGTGGAAGTCGCGCGGAATCACGCGGTGCTTCTTGCCCTCGAGATCGATGTCGAACAGCGTGGTCAGGAACCGGCCGGCCAGGATGCGCTGCCGCAGTTCCTTGTCGTCGACCGAAATGGTCACGGGGGGCTGGTTGTTGCCGTAGATCACTCCGGGCACTCTCCCGGCGCGACGCTCTGCCCGGGCGGCCCCCTTGCCGCTCTGCGGACGCGCGGTCGCCTTCAATTCCTTGACGGTCGCCATCGTGCTAAGTCCTTGTTTTCTAAAAAGTTAAAGGCCGCATCGCGGCCCGTTGGCGTCCCACAGCAAGCCTCCAGGGGTGCGGGGGCTGCGGACGTGGCGGGCTTTTAGCCCCAAAGCGACGAAATGACAAGGAAATGAAGGGATTTTTCTTGGGTTTGCACCCTCCAGGGAGGGTGAAATCCCCTACCCGTCCGCCTGCGTGCTGCCGGCATCCGGCACCGCGGGCGAAATGCCGAGCTTGGCTTCCAGCGCCGCGATCCGGCTCTTGAGCGCCTCGTTTTCCTCGCGCGCCAGGCGGGCCATGTCCTTGACCGCGTCGAACTCCTCGCGCTTGACGAGATCGAGGTCGCGCAGGATGCGCTCGGCCTGGTTGCGCATGACCGTATCGACCTCGCGCTTGACGCCCTGCGCGGCGCCGGCGGCGTCGTTCATCAGACGGCCGATCTCGTCGAAAAACCGATTGCTGGTCTGGGTCATCTTAAAACGCTCCGGTCGCTGCAAATTGATCGTCACGACAAGACAATGGCAATCCCGGGAGTAACGTTCAAGAGCGCGGTTCAAAGCCCGACGTGACGGCCGTTCGCCTTGTCATGCTGCGGTTTCCTTGCAATCGTATCGAACACCCAGCCAGACACCAGAATCACAAAGCAAAAAGAAACGCCCATGATCGACCAGCAGATCGATATTGCGACCAAGGACGGCAAGACCACGACCTTCATCACCCATCCCGAGCGCGGCGGGCCCTTCCCGGTCATCATCTTCTACATGGATGCGCCGGCGATCCGCGAGGAACTGCGCGACATGGCGCGCCGCCTCGGCACGTCGGGTTATTACGTGATGCTGCCAAATCTGTATTACCGTTCGGGCGTCATGGAGCTGGGGCCGATCCCGCCGGATCCAGAGGCGCCCGAGCGGAAGCGGATGTTCGGCTTCATGAACTCCATCAACATTCCCATGGTGATGGAAGACACCAAGGCATTGCTCGCCTTCGCCGAGACGCAAGAAGCAGCAAACACGAAGATCGTCGGCACCGTCGGCTACTGCATGAGCGGCCGTTACGCCGTCAACGCAGCGACGCAGTTTCCGGATCGCGTGAAGGCGGCGGCTTCCATCTACGGCACCCATCTTGCGACCGACCAGACCGACAGCCCGCATCTGGCTGCATCGAAGACCAAGGCCGAATTGTATTTCGCCTGCGCCGAGACCGACATCTACGCGCCGCAGGAGATCATCGACAAGCTGAAGCAGGCAATGCAGGGAACGAAGAACGAGGTCGAGATCTTTCCAGACACCCATCACGGCTTCGCTTTCCCGAAGCGGCCGGTCTATCACCGCGACGCCGCCGAGCGGCATTGGGAGCGGCTGTTGGCGCTCTATCGCCGCAACCTCGCGCAGTAGACATCCCGCACGATGCCCTTCCTCACCATTACCTTTCCGGAAATCGATCCGGTCGCCATTTCGATCGGACCGCTCGCGATCCGATGGTATGCGCTGGCCTATATCTGCGGCATCGTGCTTGGATGGATCTATGCGCGCGCGCTGATCAGAAGCGAGAAAGTGTGGGACGGGCCGGCGCCGATTGCGCCCGTGCAGCTCGACGACTTCATTCTCTGGGTCACGCTCGGCATCATCATCGGCGGCCGCACCGGCTATGTGCTGTTCTATAACCCGGCCTTCTTCATCCAGAATCCTGCCGCCATTCTCAAACTATGGGAAGGCGGCATGTCCTTCCATGGCGGCTTTCTGGGCTGCGTCGCGGCGGTGATGCTGTTTGCGCTCAAGAACAACATCTCCATCCTGTCGCTCGGCGACATCACTACCGCCGTCGCTCCGATCGGAATATTCCTCGGACGGCTCGCCAACTTCATCAAGGGTGAGCTGTGGGGGCGAGAGGCGGATGCCAGCGTGCCCTGGAGAATGGTCTTTCCCGACGACCGGTTGCAACTCTTCCGCCACCCAAGCCAGCTCTACGAAGCGGCGCTCGAGGGCGTCTTGCTGTTTGCGGTCCTGGCGATCATGGTCCGGATGGGCGCCCTGAAGCGACCGGGCCTGATCCTCGGCAGCTTCATTGCGATCTACGCGCTTGCGCGCATCGCCAGCGAATTCTTCCGTGAACCCGATCCCCAGCTCGGATTTTTGTGGGGCGGGCTGACCATGGGTATGCTTTTGTCGGTGCCGATGATCATTGCCGGGGTCATCCTGATCATGATGGCATGGCGCCGCGGAACGCCGCAGCATATAGAGAAGTCGATTTAAGGCAGGCCGTGACCGAATTTTCACCGTTGCAGGCGGAGATCCACAAGCTGATCAGATCGTCAGGACCGATGCCGGTCTGGCGGTACATGGAGCTGTGCCTGATGCATCCCGAGCACGGCTATTACGTGTCGCGCGATCCGCTGGGCCGCGAGGGCGATTTCACCACCGCACCCGAGGTCAGCCAGATGTTCGGCGAACTGCTCGGCCTGTGGGCGGCCTCGGTCTGGAAGGCGATCGGCTCACCGCCGACGCTGCGGCTGGTCGAGCTTGGTCCTGGCCGGGGCACCATGATGGCGGACGTGCTGCGGGCGGTCCGGGTGCTGCCACCGCTCTATCAATCGCTCCACGTCGACCTCGTCGAGGTCAATCCGGTGCTGCGCGAGAAGCAGCAAGCGACGCTGTCCGGCGTGCGCAACATCACCTGGCATGACAACATCGACGACGTGCCCGAGGGCCCCGCGGTCATTCTCGCCAACGAATATTTCGACGTGCTGCCGATCCATCAGGTGGTCAAGCGCGAGACCGGCTGGCACGAGCGCGTTGTCGAGCTCGACGCCAACGGCAAGCTGGTATTCGCAGCCGCGGACGAGCCAATACCGCGCTTCGAGGTGTTGCTGCCGCCGCTGGTGCGCGCGGCTCCTGTCGGCGCCGTGTTCGAATGGCGGCCGGACAACGAGATGATGAAGATTGCGACGCGGGTGCGCGACCAGGACGGCGCGGCGCTGATCATCGATTACGGGCATGTGCGCAGCGACGCCGGTGATACTTTCCAGGCGATTGCCCGCCACAGCTTTGCCGATCCCCTGAAAAATCCGGGACAGGCCGACGTCACCGCCCATGTCGATTTCCAGGCGCTGGCGCGCGCGGCCGAAGACGTCGGCGCGCGCGTTCACGGGCCGGTGACGCAGGGGGAATTCCTCAAGCGGCTCGGCATCGAGACCCGGGCGGTCACGCTGATGGGAAAAACCACCGCGGAAGTCTCTGCCGATATTTCCGCTGCGCTGAAGCGCCTGACCGACAGCGGCCGCGGCGGCATGGGATCGATGTTCAAGGTGATTGCGGTCACCGAGCCCAATCTCACTTCGGTCGCAGGTCTCAGCGACGAACCGCAGGCCGCCGGAGACGAAACGGAATGACGTTCGGATCACCGCTGCTCGCTGCCATTCCCGGCCTGCGCCACGCCTTCTTCTCCCGCGAGGGCGGGATATCCAGTGGAATTTATGAAGGCCTCAATGGCGGGCTCGGCTCGAACGACGATCCGGCCAATGTCGTGGAAAATCGCCGCCGGATGGCCGAGCAGATGGGCGTTGCGCCCGAGCACTTGCTCAGCGCGCACCAGATCCACTCACCCGATGTCGTGGTGGCGACCGGGCCATGGCAAGGCGACAAGCCGCGCGCCGACGCGCTCGTCACCCGCACCGAAGGCATCGCGATCGGCGTCACCGCCGCCGATTGCGGGCCGATCCTGCTTGCCGATGCCGGCGCACGCGTGATCGGCGCGGCACATGCCGGCTGGAAGGGCGCACTGACCGGCGTCCTGGAATCCACCATCGAGGCGATGGAAAAACTCGGCGCCGATCGCTCCGGCATCGTCGCCGCCATCGGCCCGCTGATCCGCCAGCATTCCTATGAAGTCGGCGGCGAATTCGTCGAGCGCTTCCTTGATGCCGACGCGGAGAATGGCGTATTCTTCATCCCCTCGGCTCGATCAGGCCATGCCATGTTCGACCTCGCCGGCTTCATCCGCATGCGGCTGGAGAATGCCGGCATCCTGATGATCGACGACATCGGCGTCGACACCTATTCCGACGAGCGCTTCTACAGCTACCGCCGCTCGGTGCATCGCAAGGAGCCGGACTACGGCCGCCACGTCCACGCGATCGCGCTGGCAGCGGAGTAATTCCCCTACTTCACCTTCAACACCACCTTGCCGCGCGCCCGGCCTGCTTCAAGATAGGTCAGCGCAGCCGGCAATTGTTCGAAGGCAAATTCGCGATCGATCACCGGCTTGATCGCACCGCTCTCTACGAGCCCGGCGATCTCGCGCAGTTGATCGCCGCTCGGCTCGGTGAAAAACCAGCAATAGGTCGCGCCGGCTTCAGTGCTCGCGGCATAGACCTTGCGGCTCATCAGCCAGACCGCCGCGCGGACCAGCCAGCCTGCGCTCCTCGCGGCGGGCGAAATCGCGGTCGGGCGGACCACTCAGCGAAATCACGGCGCCGCCCCGCTTCACCACCTTGAAGGCGTCGACGGTGAATGCGCCGCCGAGCGTGTCGTAGACGATGTCGTAATCGCCACCCGCTTCAAGATAGTTTTCGCGATCATAGGCAATGACCCTGTCGGCGCCGAGCGATTTGACGAAGTCGACGTTCTTCGAACTCGTGGTCGTGGTGACGTGAAGGCCGAGATGGCTGGCGTACTGGACCGCGAAAGTACCGATGCCACCGGCGCCGGCATGGATCAGGATGCGCTGGCCGGCTCGCGCCTGGACGCGCGCAAATCCCTGCAACGTCGTCAGCCCCACCAGCGGCAGCGCCGCGGCTTGTGCATGCGAGATGGCGGCCGGCTTCCGGGCTACGAATTCTTGCGGCAGCGCGATCTTTTCGGCAAAGGTGCCGATGGTCTCGCGCGAGGCGCGCGCATGGACCGCATCCCCAGGTTTGAAGCTGACAGCACGCGCCCCCACCGACAGCACGATGCCGCTGGCATCGAAGCCGAACGGGGCGCGGCAGTTGATATTTCGAGACGCGCTTCAGATCGCCATGCACGATCTTGACGTCGATCGGATTGAGGCTGGCGGCATGAATTTCGATCAGGACGTCGCCGGGGCCCGGGGCCGGATCGGCAAGCTCGGCAACGCGCACATGATCGGCGATCGCGCCATAACCGTCGAGAACGAAGGCTCGCATCGATCAATCCTGCGGGGTTGGAGAATTCTGGCAACAACAAGGTGAAGCAGGATGGGCGCGAGGCAATCTTTTTGGTGAGCCGGTGCGTTCGCTGCCCTAGACCTTAACACATTTTAACGATATCGCAGGGGGCAATGAGGAACCCCCTGACCGCTTCGTGCCTGCAAGCCCCGCGCGCCATGATCGCGGCAGTGCTGCTTGTTGCCGCCTCCGCGCTCGGCGGCTGTGCCGGCGGCGGCGGCGCGGCCAGCGGGTCCTACGCGATGGCAACGAGCGCGGGCGGCGGGCCCACCGTGGCGTTCGAATCGATCGACGGTCCGCCGCCGCAGGTGTTCGACCGCATGGTCAGCGTGCTCGACAGCGAATCGAAGCTGCGCAACCTGTCGATCGTCTCCCGCGAGGGCGGTGCTTCCTATCGCGTGCGCAGCTATCTCTCGGCACAGGTGGTTCGCGGCAAGACCGTGATTGCCTGGGTCTGGGACGTCTATGACAACAACCAGCAGCGTGCGCTGCGGCTTTCCGGCGAAGAGCCGGCCGGCAAGGCCGGCCGCGACGCCTGGGCGGCGGCCGACGACCTGGTCTTGCGCAAAATCGCGCAGGCCGGCTTCAGCGGTCTCTCCGGCATGGTTAACGGAACCCCCGACACGGCGCCAGCGCCGGCCCCGGAGCGCCGCGGTCCGGCGGTCGCGAGTGTGGAAGCGACGGCACCCGCCCAAGATGCCGTGGGCGTCACGGCGCTGGGCTACAGCGCCCAATAATTGGCCCCGGAATAGTCCGGTAACGGCCTATTTTTCGCCGGGAAAACCGGGGCGACGGGTTGCCAGCCGAGCCACCTGCCTGATATCTCCTCGCTCATCAAAACGCGCCGGTTCCCGAGGATTTCTATG